>CACMQA010000001.1 GCA_902615715.1 uncultured Pelagibacteraceae bacterium
ACCCGCCATATCAATCAGCAGAGTCTTCTGCAGCATTGTTAGTATTTAAAGATGCGTTCGAAAGAGCAAATTCTTTTGATAGAGATGCAGTGAGAGATGCGCTAGTTGATACAGAAATGCAAACTTTCTATGGAAACATTAAATTTGGACCTGGTGGCCAAAATATTGCTAAGCCAATGATCTTGTTCCAAGTAAGATGTAAAGGCGATGATTGTGAGAATAGAGTAGTAGCTCCTACAAAATGGGCTTCTGATAAGTTCTATCATCCAATCCCGAAATGGTCTGAAAGAAGCTAATAACTTCTGAATAATTTGAAAAGCCCCTAGTTTTCTAGGGGCTTTTCTTTTATAAGTTTTGAAATTTTATGGACTTTCTTATTTTTAAAGCTCCAATGTTAATGGTCCAAGCATCATTGGACGGAATCCTTTTAGGTATTTTATTTGCTTTGATCGCATACGGTATGGCTCTTCAATGGGGTGTGATGAATATAATTAACATTGCACAAGGTGATTTAGTAATTCTTGGAGGTTATATTGCATACACTATATACCTTTGGGGAATTCATCCTGCCTGGGGAGTTATTATTTCTCCCATTATAATGTTTTTTGTTGGATGGGCGCTTTATAAACTTGTAATTAATAAAGTTGTAGACCGAGACTTATTTATTTCAATATTAGCAACTTTTGGTATTGCAATCGTATTCCAACAATTAATGAATTTTATTTTCGGTGCAGACGTAGTTGTTGCACAATCTGAATACGGAACAACAATGTTATTTGATAATTCAGTAACCTTACCAAATTCAAAAATATTCTCAGCTTTTATAAGTGTTCTATATGCAGTAGCTTTGGTTATTTATATGAGAAAATCAAGACTTGGAAGAGCCATAAGAGCTACAGCACAAAATGCTAGAGCTGCAAAAATCTTAGGTGTAGATACTGAAAAAGTTTATGCCGCAACGTTTGGAATTAATGCCGCGCTATGTGGAATTGCTGGAGCATTAATTTCAATTACACTTACTCTTCATCCTTATGTAGGGCTTCCATATACAGTAAGATCCTTCATGATAGTTATTGTTGCAGGTCTTGGAAACTTACCTGCAGTAGCGGTTTCAGGGATGGGGTTAGGACTTTTCGAGGAATTTGCTGATTATATTTTAGGGACAGAATTTAGAATTGGTGCAGTATTTTTATTACTGGTCTTAATATTAGTTTACAGAAGATTTAAACTTTCAAGAAAAAGGGAGTATTTAAAATGAGAAAAAGTTTTCTTATCCTATTTGCAATTTTATTCTCAACTAGCTTACTAGCTCATGAACCACCAAATTTTAATTCTAAAGACAATTGCAGAAAGAAATTATCAATGCTTCAAGGCATTTCAAAATTAAAAGGTTATGATGGTGGTGAAATAATTAAATTTAATTCATATACTGGATTTGACCAAAGAACAGTTTTAATAGATGGTCATTTAAATAATCCAATTGAAATTACGGGATATCTTCGATTGCCAGAGGGAACAGGTAAAGTTCCTATTGTAATTTACACGCATAGTAGCGGTGGACCAGGGGATTATATTTGGGATGACTTCGTATATCATGCTGCACACAATCTTTTAAAAGCTGGTATAGGAGTGATGTATATTGATAATTTTTGTCCAAGAGGTGCTAGAGAAACTTGGAGAGATCAATCCAGAGTGCCACTAATTAACGGTGCAATCGATGCGTTAATGGCTTTAAAAGTTTTACAATCTCATCCAAGATCAAACGGTAAATTTGGAACAACAGGTCATTCAAGAGGTGGAAGTAATTCTTTTTTCTTAGCAGACGTCAAACTCACATCTAAATTTCTTGGTAATACAAAAGGCTTTAATGCAATCCTTCCAGAGGCTGCAGAATGTAGGATGGCCGGTTTCTTTGCAGAACCAGAATTAACCTCTAATACAACGATGCTTGTTGTACATGGTGGTGCAGATGACTACACTTTAGCCAAGTTTTGTAAGGAACACGCAGAGAGAATTAAAGCCCCGCCCGGAAAAGTAAAAATTGATATTAAAGAGGGTTGGTACCACGCATGGCATGCAGGTAAAAAACCATGGAGAGAGAAAATGGCGATGACACTTCACGATTGTCCAGATTTTTTTGTTGATAATGAAGGTCGATTTACAAATCCTATATGGGTTGAGTGGATGGTAAATAAACACAAAAAATATGCTTCAGTAGAAGAATTTTATGAAGCTGCACAAAAAGATCCTAGAAAAGCTTGGAAAACTGGTTTTAAAGTTATGAAAAAAGAAAAATGTATTTCTAAAGGAGTAACTATAGGCGGAGATAACGCAGATACTTATATGCCTCAATTTATAAATTTCTTTAAGGAGAATTTATAATGACGAAACAAAAAGATTTAATTTTATACTCTGGCCTAATTATTTTAGGTTTAGCAGCGCCTTTTTTATTCTCAGCTTTTAAAGTTCAACTAACATATCTTTGTGTCTTGATTGTTCTGGCAATGACTTGGAACTTACAAGGTGGAGAGATGGGCTACAATACTTTTGGAAATATTCTTTTTTATGGTTTAGGAATGTATCTAACCGCATCGGTTCAAGTGGGAATGTTTTTTCCATTAGCAGAATGGACAGAAAGCGGCGGTGAAAAAACTTTTGTTCATACTACAGCACAATATTTTCAAGGAATAGGTGTCGGATTATTAGTTTCAGCAATTGTTCCAGCTATTGTTGCTGGTGCTATTGGTTACGCTATTTTAGGTTTGAGAGGCCACTACTTTGCTATTTGTACTTTAGGACTTGGAATTGCAGCAGGTGAAATTGCTGGCGGAATAGAAATTATTGGAGCTGGTCAAGGTTTTACCACACCACCTTTTCCTGCAGAAATAGTTGATACCGAAGCTAGAGGAAAGTTTTTTTACTTTTTAAGTTTTGCATTATTAATCGGTACATTTGTTTTTGTTAAATATATTTATGGTTCTAGATTTAGATTAATTTTAAATGCGATAAGAGACAATGAGGATAAAGCAGAAGCTATGGGTATTCAAACTATGAAATATAAAATTGTAGGTTGGATGTGTTCAGCATTCTTCTGCGGTCTTGCTGGTGGAATTATGGGTGGACTAATTGGGTATATAGATTCTACCGATGTAGCATTTGACGGAAGAGAGATGGGAGTATTTATGGTTCTTATGGCGATTCTTGGTGGAAAAGGAACTTTGTGGGGCCCGGTAATTGGTGCAACTTTATTCCATTTCTTCAAAGAAGGTCTTTGGACATTAATTTTAGGCTGGCAGTATGTTGCGCTAGGAGTTTTAATTGTTGTAATCGTAGTTTATTTCCCAGAAGGATTAATGGGTTGGTTGAGAGAAAAATACCCTGAAAGATTTGGTGAAGTAATTGATGACAAAGATCGGAAAGCACAGGTTGAACTAAAATGAGTATTTTAGATGTAAAAAATGTAAGTAAATCTTTTGGCGGTGTTCAAGCAAACGTAGATATTTCGGTTTCAGTAGAACAGGGATCTATCGTTGGTTTAATTGGACCTAATGGTTCAGGCAAAACAACTTTATTTAATTCTATTGTTGGAACTCATCCAATAGATAAAGGATCAATTGTTTTTGATAATACAGAAGTCTCCGAAATGCCTGTTCCATCAGTCGCAAAGCTTGGTTTGTTAAGAACCTTTCAACAAACAAGAATTTACTCAAAACTTAATTGTGTAGAGAATATGCTAATAAGTCATAAAGCTAGTGACTCTGGATTTATTTTTGCAAAAGTACCGGCAGAACTTAATGAGAAAGCAGAAAATATTTTGAATTTTGTGGGTCTATATCAAAAAAGAAATTTGAGAGCAGGAGACCTATCATTTGGACAGCAAAAATTATTAGAGTTAGCAATGGCTTTGATGAATGAGCCTAAAATGCTTTTATTAGACGAGCCAACAGCTGGAATTAATCCAACTTTAATCAACGGAATTATAGATAGATTGATCAAAATTAATAAAGACTATGGGATTACTTTATTAGTTATAGAACACAATATGAAAGTAATTATGAGTTTAGCACAAAGAATTTTCTGTTTAGCGCACGGTAAAATGTTAGCAGAGGGTTCTCCAGATCAAATTAAAAATGATAAGCGTGTGGTTGACGCTTATCTAGGAGCTCAGTAATGGTAAATCAATATGATGTTTTAGGTAAAGCACCTGGTTTAGAAGACCTAAATAAACTATCTCCAAATAATGTTCACTTGACCATAAGAGGTTTAAACGCAGGTTACGGGAAGATGGAGATACTTCATAATTTTGATTTAACAGTTAGTAAGGCACAATCATTGTGTTTAATAGGACCTAATGGTGCAGGAAAATCTACAATACTTCATTCTATTTACGGTTTCACAAATATCTTTGATGGAAAAATTGAATTAGAAGGCAATGAAATTACAAAATTAACTCCTGCTCAAAAACTAAGTAAAGTTGGTATAGCTTATATCTTGCAAGATAATTCGGTGTTTCCGGATATGACTGTTGAGGAAAATCTTTTAATGGGGGGATATATTAAAGACAAACAGGATGAAGCTTATGAAGAAGCTGAAAGAATTTTTCAAAAGTATGAAAGATTAAGAAATAGAAGGAATCAACCTGCGAAAGTTTTATCTGGAGGTGAAAGAAGATTACTAGAAATTTCCAGAGCACTAGTAATGAAACCTTCTGTATTATTAGTAGATGAACCGTCAATTGGTTTAGAGCCCAAATATATAAATATGGTTTTTGAAATTTTAGAAGATCTACAAAAAGTTGAAAAGAAAACAATAATACTAGTAGAGCAAAATGCGAAAAAGGGGTTAGAATTTGCTGATATTGGTTACGTTTTAGTTTCTGGACAAACTGCTATAGCAGGCAAAGGTGATGATCTTTTAAAAAATCCAGACGTAGGAAGATTATTCCTAGGTGGATGATTAATTTAAAAGTATTTCTAACAGGTTTAAAATCTTTAAAAGGTTCAAGAAGTCCAGCTATCCCATTAGCTGCTTGTTTCATTGCTCTTGGAGCTTTATTAAAAGATGCAGGATTTAATATTCAACAAAGTGCTGCCTCAAGTTTATTCACTTATGCTTTACCTGGTCAATTAGTTATGGCCGAGTCCCTTTTAGTTGGAGCTTCAATTATAAATATTTTCATAGCTGTATGGTTAGTTAATTTTAGACTTTATCCTATGACAGTTTCTCTATTTCCATTACTAGATCACAAGTCACAACCTAAGTGGAAATATTATTTATCTTGTCATTTTCTAGCAGTAACGTCTTGGTTAATTGCTAAAGATGGTTATAAAAAAATAGATAAAAAACATCGAATAGATTTTTGGATTGGAATAGGAATTGGTACTTGGTCTACAGCAATTTTGATGACTGTGATCGGTTATTTATCTGCGGACTATCTTAATAAAGACATGTTAATTGGGCTTGCAATAGTAAACCCGGTGTATTTCTTTTGTATGATGATAGGTGCAATGAAAAATCTGAGTATATCAATTGCTGTAATTGGAGGAACTGTACTAGGTCCAGTAATTTATTTGTTTTCTACAGAATGGACATTATTATTTGCAGGTCTTATCGCAGGAACTATCGCTTTTTTATTTGAAGGAAAAAATGGCAAGTAGTCAGTTAATAATTCTCGCAATTTTAGCTACATCCGTTGCTACTTTTATCTCTCGTTTTATGGGTGCACTGACTTCTGAGAAAGTAAGCGTCAACTCGAAAATTTTTCAATGGTTTAACTGTGTAGCTTACTCAACTTTAGCAGCTTTATTAGGAAGAATGATTGTGTTTCCAGCTGGAGTGCTCGCGGACTCTGATTTAATTATCCGATTGATAGTTTTAGTTTCCTGTGTCGCACTATTTATCATGACTAAGAAAAATTTAGTAATCCCAACAATTATCTCTGCAGTTCTTTTGGGATTTTTGACTAACTTTTAAATTATGTTAAAATTTTTAATGGAACCAATTATATTAGCGCTCATTGTGTTGTGGATAGCTGGGAAGATAGAATAATTTATTTATGAGTTTTGCAATATCTGATCATCAAACTTCTAAAAGAGTGCGTGTAATTAAATTAAAAGAGAGTGATTTAGACAGATTAGTGTTTCCTTTTAAAAAGCATACGACTTTATCATTAGAGTATAAACCCTTTTCAAGATTTAGCTTAGCTAAAAGTTTAGACGAAGTTTTTGAAAACAAATTAAGCAAAACTTTAAATGAGATATTAAATGATCGTAAAACAGGGACTGCAATTATAGAACCCGAAATTAATAATAAAAAATTTGATAAAGATTTTCTAGTAAAGCTGTCTACTGGTCTTGCATATCTGGTAGGAAATCCAAACTTTGACTCTATGACTGGTAAATACTATGCACGATTTCATGTAAAGCATCAAGATAGTAGCGACTCTTACCTTAGGAAAGCATATACGAATTTAGATCTCCATACTGACGGGACTTATGTCAAAGAGAAAACTGATTGGCTGATAATGACCAAAATGGAAGAAAATAATGTTAGTGGAGGAGAAAGTGTTATTCTCCATTTAGATGATTGGGAACATTTAAATGATCTTAGCAATGATCCTATTGGGCAACAAAATTTTACATGGGGTTCACCAAAAAGTAAGAATGTCGAATATAAAGTTGAACATCCGGTATTTTCAAAAGATAAGAATGGTAGGCCGATTATTTCTTATATTGACCAGTTCCCAGAGCCAAAAAATATGCAACAAGGTCTTTTCCTTCAAAAACTTTCTGATGCACTTGAGGAGAGCAAAAATAAAATAAGTTTTCCATTACCAGTAGGATCAACAATTTTCTCTAATAATTATTTTTGGCTACACGGTAGAAAAGCTTTTAATGAGCATACTGGGTTATCTAGAGAATTATTGAGAATTCGAGGAACTTTTTTTAACTAATTTAGAACAATTTCAAATTAGAGTTATTGACTCTTGTTTATCATTCATTTTTAATAAGGCATTAATTAATTAATTAACAGAGGGAAATAATATGTTATATAATTTGAAAAAATTAATTAGCTTAGTTTTCGCAACTGTTCTTTTAACTTCAATCTCATCAACTAGTTTCGCAGTCGATAAATTACACTTCATTATCGGTGGTGGTGCTGGTGGTGGTTGGGATGGAACTGCTAGAGGAACTGGTGAAGCTTTAACTAAAGCTGGTTTTCTAAAAAGTGCTTCATTTGAAAATATGTCAGGTGGTGGTGGAGGAAAAGCTCTATCTTACATAATCAATTCGAAGCCTGAGGGAACTATACTAGTTCAATCAACACCTCTAGTGTTAAGATCAATCACTAGACACAAAGGTTATGTTAAAGGATCTGGCGTACTATCTTATAAAGATGTTAAGCCAATCGCTGGTGTAATCGGTGACTACGGTGCAATAGCAGTTGCAAAAAACTCACCATACAAAAACTTTAAAGATGTAGTGGATGCTTACAAAAAAAACCCTAAGTCAGTTAAAATGGCTGGTGGTTCTGTAAGAGGAAGCATGGACCATTTAATTGGTGCACTTGCATTTCAAGAAGCTGGCGCAAATCCTAACGATGTAGTTTACGTACCTTACGATGCTGGTGGTAAAGCTTTAGCTGGACTTTTATCAGGAGAAACTCAAATTCTTTCAACTGGTTTGGGAGAAGTAATGGGTGCTAGAGACCAAGTAAGAATTATTGGTATTACGGCTCCTAAAAGAGTAGGTGATGCTCCAGAAGTTCCAACTCTAAAAGAACAAGGATACGATGTTCAGTTTGTTAACTGGAGAGGCTTCTTTGCTCCTAAAAGCATGCCAAGTTCAGATGTTAAGAAGATCGAAAAAATGTTAGGCGATGTTCAAAAGACACCTGAATGGGAAGCAGTAAGAAAAAGAAATGCTTGGGTGAATATTTATAACCCAGGACGTAAGTTTGACAGTTTCTTAAAAGGTCAAACAAAAGAGATGACAAAGTTAATGAAAAAACTAGGCGTTATCTAGTTGTTTAACTTGAAGTAAGAGCAGTGAAAATTAGTCCATCAAAATTAATTTCACTGCTCTTCTTCATCTTTTCAGGTTATTATTTATATACAGCTTATCAAATACAAGTCTTCGCTTTTGATGAAAATGCACCATTTAATGCTAAGACATTTCCAATCTATCTAGGTTTCGCCGGATTAGTTTTTTCTGCACTCTACATTATCTTGCCAGAGGCAAATCCAACTAACGTAGATTTAAAAGTTTTAGATTACAAAAAAACTATTGGTTTAACTATTTTAATGATTTTATACGGCTTAACTATTCTTACGGTAGGATATTTTCTATCAACCTCAATTTTTTTAGTAGCCTCTTACATAATTTTAGGAGAAAGAAAATGGATTTGGATATTCATTTTATCTTTCCCTTTCGTTGCAATATTTATGTATCTCCTTCATGGATTATTAAATATTTATCTACGTGATCCATTTTTAAAATATATAGGAATAATGGGATGATTGAGGGAATACTCATAGGATTACAAACAGCTTTATCATTTAAAAATTTAATGATGGTAATAATCGGTTGTTTCTCTGGGACTATTATCGGAATGCTACCTGGTCTTGGACCTATGACTGCAATTGCACTAATGATACCTATTACTTATGGTTTTGACCCATCAACAGGATTAATTTTAATGGCAGGAGTTTATTACGGAGCAGTTTTTGGCGGATCAACTTCTTCAATATTAATTAATGCACCTGGTGTACCAGGAACCGTAGCCACATCTTTTGATGGTTATCCCATGGCACAACAAGGTAAAGCTGGAAAAGCTTTAGCTATTGCTGCTTATAGCTCTTTTGCAGGTGGAACAATATCTGCAATCTTTTTATTAATTGCTGCACCGAGTTTATCTTTAGTAAGTTTATCTTTTAGATCACCAGATTATTTTGGTTTAATGATCTTAGGTTTAACAGCTGTTGCTGCATTCTCTTCGAAAGGAAATTTTTTAAAAGCTATGATGATGGTTGTTCTAGGGTTAATGTTAGCTAGCGTTGGTCAAGATACCCTTTCAGACATACCTAGATTTACTTTTGATAATATGAACTTGTCAGATGGAATAAGTTTCGTTTTAGTTGTTATGGCTACTTTTGCTATGAGTGAAGCTTTAACAATTATTTTTAAAGCAAACGATCCAACAAAAGCAGCAAAACAAATTTCGCTATCTCAATTAGGGTCTATAAAACTAGATAAAGATGAAACAAAAAAAATGGTTACTACAATTCCTAGATCGTCAGTTTTAGGATTTATTATTGGAGTGCTACCTGGTGCAGGTGCAACTATTGCCTCTTTTTTAGCTTATGGGATGGAAAGAAATTTTGTTAATGATGAAGAAAAACAAAAATTTGGCAAAGGTAGTGTAAACGGTATAGCTGCTCCAGAAACTGCAAACAATGCAGCTTGTTCTGGATCATTTGTACCTTTACTAACATTAGGTATACCAGGAAGTGGCACTACTGCAGTAATGCTTGGAGCTTTGTTAGGATTTGGTATTCAACCTGGTCCTAGATTATATCAAACCAATCCTGAGATTTTCTGGTCTGTAATTATGTCAATGTATATTGGAATGGTTGTTCTTTTAATACTAAATCTTCCATTAATTCCATACATTGCTAGAGTTCTAGCAACACCAAGAACTTTCTTAATTCCATTAATTTTATTTTTTTCTCTGACTGGAGTCTATTTAATGTCATTCAATAACTTCGATATATATATGATGATTGGAATTGCGGTAGTGGCGACAATCCTTCGCTTATATGATTTTCCGATGCCACCATTAATTCTTGCTTTTGTATTAGGAGGTTTAATGGAAGAAAATTTAAGAAGGTCTTTACTTATAAGTGATGGATCTTGGTCATTTATGTGGGACAGGCCACTAACTATAGTAATAATGTTAACAATAATATTTATTGTGGGGTGGCAAATTTATAAAAGTTTTGTTAAAAAAAAATTATAATCTAACGTATTTCTTTTCTCTATCGACTGACCAATCTCTTGTACCATTAGCTACGATAAATAAGAATCCTCCAGCTAATCCTAAGTTTTTAAGAAACGCGATTGTTTGCATTTGATCAACAAAATCGTAGTGAAATAAAAATGCAGTAGCTATACAGAAAATTGCAAGAAGACTAGCAGATATTCTTGCTTGATATCCGATGATGACAAATAAAGGTAAAATTATTTCTACAGCTATAGTTGGATATAGTAAAAATCCTGGAATTCCATACCCTTCCATCCAGCTCATTGTACCATCAATACTAAAGATTTTATTATACGCTGAAATCAAAAATAAAGCGGAGATCAAAAGTCTGCCAAGGAAGTCAATTAGATTAGACATACAAGTTTGTACTGAATTGAACAAGATGAGTCAAAAACAGATGAGTTTAATTTAGGCTTTTTTGGAAATTAATTTCAATATTATCGGAACTGTAAATAAAATCATAAGTAATCTAATAATATGATGAAATGATACAAACTCAGGATCTAGATCAAAGAAAATTGCAATTACCGCAACTTCATAAATTCCACCAGGACAATATGAAAGTAATAAAGTAAAAAAATTTTTATCAATTACTAACCCTGCAACTACTGCTGCAGCAACACCTAATATTACTAATAGGAAAGTCGCTACAAAACTATGCAAAGCATTTCTTCCTATTTCACCAAAAGTTTTGTCAGCAAATCTACACCCCACCGAAGAACCTAAAATTAACAAACAATAATCGATGATATCAGGAGATATTTGGTAACTTGCGACCTCTGTAATTTGCAATAAACCACTTGCCACTAAAGTCCCTGTCAACAGAGCAGCAGGAACTTTTATCTTTTCAAAGAAAAAAATTAACATTACTGACGATGCAATCAAAATCATTAAATGATATAAATTTTGATTAGTAATTATTTTCTCAGAAATATTTACACTTTCTACATCGTAAAAACTATTCACGATAAAAGGAAAAACGGTAATTATTATAATTAATCTAATTAGATGAGATGTAGCTACTTGACTCAAGTCAGTTTTTGCATCTTCAGCTAATATCATCAATGGACCTAATGCACCTGGTGCAGCTGAAAAAATAGAGGTTTTCTTTTCATATTTTGAAAACTTTTCTAAATATTTTGAAACGATCAGAACACTTAAAATTATGTAAATTAACATAATAAAAGAAGTCCAGATCCATTCTTGCATTTGGCTAAATAAATCTTTGTCTATGTAATTACCAATATAAAGACCAAGAATTATTAATATAGAAGATAATACCAACCTCGGCATTTTAGTTTTAAGACCCATTAATGAAGCTAAAGAAGTTATTAGCATTGGCCCCAAGAACCAAGCTAAAGGAATATTAAAATATTCAGCTATTATGGCACTTGGTATTGATATTATAATGACAGATATAAACGGTAATGAAAATATCTGTTTAAAATTTTCTTTATTAAAAGGAATAGCTTGGTTATTCTGCATCATTCATGATTTTAGGATTTATAGGAACTGGTAAAATTTCATCATCAATTATCTTTGGTATTTTTAAATCAAAGCTTAAAATTAAGAGGATTTATATATCTTCAAGAAATAGAAACATAGCTAAAAAACTATCTAAAAGTTACAGAAAAATAAAAATATTAAATAGTAATCAAGAAATAATAGATAAATCCTCAGTAATATTATTGGGTGTTACACCTAATGTTGGTAATAAAATATTACCAAAATTGAAATTTTCAAAAAATAAAAAAATAATAAGTCTTATTTCTACAATCAATTTGGATAAACTTAAAAAAATTACAAAGAACAAGAATATTGTGAGAGCTATACCTTTACCTCCAATTGAAATTAAAAAAGGGCCAGTTATTATTTGTCCGCCAAGTAAATTTGCTAAGAATATCTTTAAACATTTAGGGCAAGTTCTACAAGTAAGAAATGAAAAACTAAGCTATAAGTTTTGGTCTACTGCTTCTTTAATGGCAACATACTATGAGATACTTGATACGAGTTCTAAATGGTTAAGTAAAAAGGGTATCAACAAAAAACTTGCTGATACTTATGTAGCTGAATTATTTTTAGCTTTAAGTCAGGATGCCTTAAACAAATCTTCTCAAGGATTTAAAAAACTCGTAGCGGACTCACAGACCCCAAAAGGCCTAAATATGCAGGTTCTTAATGAATTGAAAAAAGGAAAATTCTTCACTAAGTTCACCAAAGCTCTTGAAAATGTAAACAAAAGAGTAAGTAAGTAAATAATGGAATATTTTATACAACAATTAGTGAACGGGATTACTTTAGGCTCGATCTATGGACTTATCGCAATAGGTTACACCATGGTTTATGGAATTATTGGAATGATTAATTTTGCTCATGGAGATATTTTTATGATCGGAGCTTTTGTTGCTTTAATTTCATTTATTATTTTTGGTTTAACTGGAGTAGCCTTACCAATTATTTTACTTTTAGTTTTGTTAATAGCTATGCTTTTCACAGCTTGTTATGGATGGACCGTTGAAAAATTAGCTTACAAACCATTAAGAGGATCTTTCAGATTAGCTCCACTTATTTCTGCTTTAGGTATGTCAATTGTTTTACAAAATTACGTTCAAGTTGCTCAAGGAGCTAGAGTAAAGCCTATGCAGCCTTTGATTAGTGGTGGTTTAGAATTTTTCAAAAATTCTGAGTTTATTGTAACAGTAAGCTATCTTCAAATTTTTATAGTTATCTTAACAATTATCTTAATGGGTATTTTTACTTATCTTATTACAAAAACAGATTTAGGTAGAGCTCAAAGAGCTTGCGAACAAGATAGAACAATGACTGCGTTGTTAGGCATAAATGTAGATAGAACAATATCTATTACATTTATAATTGGTTCTTCATTAGCATCAGTAGCTGGAATGATGTTTGTTCTTTATTATGGTGTAATTGATTTTTATATTGGGTTCTTAGCAGGTATTAAAGCTTTTACTGCAGCAGTGTTAGGAGGAATTGGATCGTTGCCAGGAGCAATGTTAGGTGGCTTGTTAATTGGACTTATAGAAACCTTCTGGGCTGGATATGTTTCACTTGAATATAAAGATGTTGCAGCATTTAGTGTATTAATTGTTGTTTTAATTTTCTTTCCAACTGGATTTCTTGGAAAACCTGATATCGAGAAAGTTTAATGGAAAAGAAAGATATCATTCAGTCATTTAAGGATAGTCTATTTACAGGTTTAATCGCCTTAGCTTTGTTCGGTCCGATTGTTGGTCTTAGAACTGCATCTAAAGGAGAAGGTTTATATATTACTCCTCAATGGGGCATAGTTTTTTTATTAGTTGGACTTTGTATTATAGGAAGATTTTTAATTAATTTAAATTCCGCTAGAAAAACTGAAATTACTTTTTTTTCAAAGTTCACATCTAAATTTTCAGCGATAACTGAAGATAAAGCCAAACACTTTGCTATTACCGCAATTTTATTTGCTATTGTGTTTCCGTTTTTACCTTTTACCGACAGATACTTTATGGATGTAGCGATTATGATTTTAACTTACATCATGCTTGGTTGGGGTTTAAATATAGTAGTTGGTTTAGCAGGTCTTCTTGATTTAGGTTATGTGGCTTTCTATGCAGTTGGTGCATATTCATATGCATTAATCGCAACTACTTTTGGTTGGTCTTTTTGGATTTGTTTACCTTTAGCAGGAGTGTTCGCAGCTTTTTTTGGAATTTTACTTGGCTTTCCCGTTTTAAGATTAAGAGGAGATTATCTTGCGATTGTTACTTTAGGATTTGGGGAAATTATAAGAATAATTTTAATTAATTGGTATGAAGTAACTAATGGACCTGATGGAATTACAGGAATACCACGACCATCTTTCTTTGGTCTTCCTTTTAAAAGATCACCAGATGAGGGGGAAACAAGTTTTCATTTGTTTTTCAATCTTGAATATTCAACAATGCATCGAATAATATTTCTATACTACTTAATTTTAGTATTAGCCTTAATAACTAATTACTTCACGCTTAAGATAAGAAAACTTCCTGTTGGTAGAGCATGGGAAGCTTTAAGAGAAGATGAGATCGCTTGTAAATCTTTGGGAGTAAATCCTACGAATACAAAATTAACTGCTTTTGCGATTGGAGCTATGTTTGGTGGTTTCGCTGGTTCATTTTTTGCAACGCGACAAGCATTTATAAGTCCAGAAAGTTTCACATTTATTGAGTCCGCAATCATTGTTGCTATTGTTGTATTAGGTGGTATGGGTTCACAAACTGGAGTAGTTCTAGCATCAATTTTCTTAATAGGAATAACAGAAATGTTCAGAGATTTGGAGCAATACAGGATGATCGCTTTTGGTGGAGCGATGGTTTTAATTATGGTGTTTAAACCAAAAGGAATATTAGCAAACAGGAAGCCAACTATTCTTATGCACGGAGATAAGAAATGAGCAATTTATTATCAGTAGAAAATTTAACAATGAAGTTCGGTGGCTTGACCGCAATTGATGATTTAAGTTTTGATGCAAAAAATAATCAAATTACTTCCATCATTGGACCTAATGGTGCAGGGAAAACTACGGTATTTAATTGTTTAACTGGATTCTATAAGCCTACTAATGGTCAAATGTTCTTACATAAAGAGGATAGCAAAATTTCATTAAGAAAATATACAGACTTTAAAATTGCTTATGTGGCAAAAGTAGCAAGAACTTTTCAAAATATTAGATTGTTTCCAGTAATGTCTGTGCTTGAAAATTTGCTAGTCGCTCAACACAATGAATTAATGGTTGCCTCGGGTTACTCTTTGTATGGCTTACTTAACCTTAAAACCTATAGAGATAAAGAACAGTTGGCCGTTGATAAAGCAAGATACTGGTTGGATATTATTGGTTTAACACACCGAGCAGATGATAATGCCGGAGACTTACCTTATGGCGATCAAAGAAAATTAGAAATTGTTCGTGCAATGTGTATTGAACCAAGGTTATTGTGCTTAGATGAACCAGCTGCAGGATTAAATCCAAAAGAGTCAGCTGAATTAAATAAATTATTAAAATTTATCAAAACAGAAAAACAAACGGGAATTTTATTAATTGAACATGATATGAGCGTAGTAATGGGAATCTCTGATCATGTTGTTGTTTTAAACTATGGTAAAAAGATATTTGAAGGAACAGCTGATCAAACTAAAAATAGCAAAGAGGTTATCGAAGCCTACTTAGGAGTAGATGAATAATGCTTAAAATTTCTAATGTTGAAACATTTTACGGAAAGATACAAGCATTGAGAGGAGTTGATCTTGATGTAAATGATGGTGAAATTGTTTCTTTAATTGGATCTAACGGAGCAGGCAAATCAACTTTGCTAATGACTATTAGTGGTGTGAATAAAGCTAAAAGAGGAAATATAGTTTTCAACGGTGAAAATATTGAAAATAAACAGCCCCACAAAATTGTTGATATGGGTATCTGCCAAGTACCAGAGGGAAGAAGAATTTTTTCAAGACTAACTGTAGAAGAAAATTTAAGATTGGGTGCTCATGCAAATGAAAAAGGGAAGTATTTTGAAAATGATATTAAGGAAGTTTATGATTTATTTCCTGTATTAAGTGATAGAAAAACGCAAAGAGGGGGAACTCTTTCAGGCGGAGAACAACAAATGTTAGCTATTGGAAGAGCATTAATGAGTAAACCCAAAGTACTTTTGTTAGACGAACCTTCTCTTGGAATAGCACCTAAATTGGTTAATCAAATATTTGTTTCAATAAAAAATATTAATAAAGAAAAAAATGTTACTATTTTTTTAGTTGAACAAAATGCTAAAAAAGCTTTGGAGCTTGCTGATAGAGCATATGTTTTAGTAAACGGGAAAGTGACCATAAAGGGTCCTGGCCAAGAGTTGCTTAAAAATAAAGATATACAAGCTGCTTATCTCGAAGGTGGGGCAAAAAATTAACTTTTTTTCATATTTACAATATTGGAATTAAGGTGTTCAATATCACTAATTAATTAATTAACAACAAAGGGAAATAATATGTTAAGAACGTTCAATAAACTTCTTTCATTAATTGCTGGAACATTAATGCTTGCAACAGTATCAGTTAAAGCTGACGTTGTTGTTGCTTCTGCTGGACCTATGTCTGGTCAGTACGCTTCATTTGGTGCTCAGTTAAAAGCTGGTGCTGAAATGTGGTTAAAGCACGTTAATAAAAAAGGTGGAATTAATGGTGAGAAAGTTAAATTAGAAATCGGAGATGATGCTTGCGATCCTAAACAAGCTGTTGCTGTAGCCAACAAATTTGCTGGTCAAGGTGTAGCTTATGTTGCAGGTCACTTCTGCTCTGGTTCTTCAATTCCAGCTTCTGCGGTTTACAATGAAGAAGGAATTATTCAAGTTTCACCAGCTTCAACAAATCCAGCGTTAACGGATAAAGGTGGTAAATATACTTTTAGGGTTTGTGGTCGAGATGACCAGCAAGGTGAAGTTGCTGGTAAATTCTTAGCTGAAAACTACAAAGGTAAAAAAGTAGCTATCCTTCATGATAAAACTGCTTACGGAAAAGGTTTAGCAGACGCGACTAGAAAAAACATGAAGAAAGCTGGCCTTAAAGACGCTATGTACGAAGCTTATACAGCAGGTGAAAAAGACTATTCTGCTTTAGTTTCAAAACTAAAATCAAATAACATTGATGCAGTATATCTTGGTGGTTACCACACAGAAGGTGGTTTGATCGTAAGACAAATGAGAGATCAAGGTATGAAAACTAAATTAATCAGTGGTGACGCATTAGTTACAGCAGAGTATTGGGATATTACAGGAAATGCAGGTGAAGGTACGTTAATGACTTTCTCTCCAGATCCAAGAAATAATCCTGCTGCTGCAAGTGTTGTAAAAGAATTTAAAGCTGCTGGTATTGAGCCAGAAGGTTATGTTCTTTATTCATATGCTGCGTTACAAGTATTCGAACAAGCTGCTAATCAAGCCGGAACAAACGATCCTGCTAAAGTTCTTAAAGTAATGAGAAAAGGTAAGTTTGATACTGTAATCGGTTCACTAAGCTTTGACAGAAAAGGTGACGTGAGCTTACCAGGTTATGTATTTTATGAGTGGAGCAAAGGTAAATACAAAGAACTGTAAAACAATTGCTTAACTAATTTAAAAGGGGGCTTAGGCCCCCTTTTTTATTTATAGAAAGGAAATTATGGAAATAACTTATGATGATTTTAAGAAAGTGCAGATTAAAGTTGGCACTGTTTTAGAAGTAAAAGTTAATGAAAAAGCTAGCAAACCCTCTTTGGTAGTTAAACTTGATTTTGGAAAAGAGATTGGAATTAAACAATCTTCAGCACAAATTACCCATTACTACAACGCTGAAAGTTTAGTAGGCAAACAAGTAATAGGAGTTTGTAACTTTCCAACAAAAAATATAGCTGGTGTTGTATCTGAAGTTTTAGTACTTGGAGCTATTGAAAAAGACGGAAAAGTTGTCCTAGTGCACCCATCTCAGAAAACTGATAATGGTCTAGATATTGCTTAAATGATATTTGCACTTAAAACTTTAGTTGCAGGATTAATTATAGCCTTCTCATCTTGGCTTGCTGGTCAAAACCCTAGGATGGCAGGTTTTATAATTGCCTTACCCATGACATCACTAATTGCAATTGCCTTTGTTTACTTCGAGCACAATAGTGTTGAAAAAACAATTTTGTACGCAAAAAGTATTTTAATCGCTGTACCAGTAAGCTATTTATTTTTTCTTCCTTTTTTCTTAGCAAAACAATTTAATATGAATTTTTGGATGATCTATGGCTCTGGAATACTTCTATTAACTTTAGGTTTTTTCATTCATAAGTATTTTTCAAATTTTTTGTCATGAGTTCTGAAACATTCAATTGGAGCTGTAAACATACTTGGTTTAGAAGTGCAAAAAATACTTTTTGGTGTTTACTTGGATGTTCGATAGGTGATTTTGGAACTATTTTATTTTTTCAATTAACTAAAATTCCCTTTCCTGTTTTAGCAATAATGGTTCTAGCGATAATCAACGGAATTATTACAAGTATAATTTTAGAGACAATTATCTTATTAAGACAAAATTTTTCTTTAAAATTAGCTTTTAAAACAGCTGTTGGAATGAGTTTAATCTCAATGGTAAGCATGGAAATTGCTATGAATGCTACTGATTATTTTCTTACAGGAGGAGCTATTTTAACTTGGTGGGTTGTGCCGATAATGTTAGCTGTTGGTTTTGTTACCCCCTGGCCATATAATTATTGGAGACTCAAAAAATTTAACGAAGCTTGCCATTAAGTAATTTTGTTTAAGATTTTATCCTTAAAAATAAAATGATGAACAATTACCGCAAGTATATGCAGACTTACAAGTGCTAATAATAAGTAATTAGCGTAAATGTGAACTTGGTAATAAGCATCAGCTAAGATAAAATTATCTCTCTCAAATCCATATTTAAAAAATATAAAATTAAGTGTTTCTCCCATATAAAGTTTCTTAAGAATTCCAGAAATAGTAATAGTAAAAATATTTAAATAAAGTAAGAAATGATTAGCCTTCCCAATAAAGACTTGGCCTTTAAAAAAACTTCTAGTTTCAGATGGACTTGGGTTAAAAAATTTCCAAATTAGTCTAAACAAAGTAAGATAAAAAACGGTTATTCCAACTAGGATATGTATATTTTCAAGTTCAATTCTTTCATCAGAAAATTCGAGCCCTACTAAATAAAATCCAAAAGGAACCTGGGCTATTAAGACAATAAATGTAATCCAGTGGAACAATTTGGCCAATAGGCCGTACTCACTGTTGCTGTTAAAAACTTTCATTATTAATTATGTCGTACAAAAGAAAAATATTCAAATTAACTTTTTTTACAGTATTATTATTCTCTGTTTTTTATATCTTTAATTTTGTCACAGATAAAAAAGATGCTCTAGCCAATATTAACACTAAACAAGTTGTAGAAGTTTTTAAAACTCCTTCGTGCGGATGTTGCTATGGCTATGTTTTATTTTTAGAGGAAGAAAAATTTAAAGTTAAACAAACAGATATGAGAAGCCTTCATACAATAAAACAGAAGTATAACATCCCAGTCGAAATGCAATCTTGCCATACTACTATTATGGGTAAATACTTTATTGAAGGACATGTCCCTTTTGAGGCGGTTGAAAAATTATTAAAAGAGCAACCCGATATTGATGGTATAGCTTTGCCCGGAATGCCGATTGGCACACCAGGAATGCCAGGTGATAAAGACGAACCCTATGTTATTTATCAACTTAAAGATGGGAAATCCTCAGTATTCATGACAATATAATCTTATGAAACAAAAAATAAAAATAATACAAACAATTATTTTTATTTTTTTCACAAGCTTTCCCTTTTATGCTAACGCTATGACTGTAGAAGAAATCATAAAAGGCAGAAAAGCTATGTTTAGTGAAAACTATCAAAATGCAAAAAAAATATCTATATTATTGAAATCTAAAAAGATTGAAGAGGCAAAACCTTTAATGAAGAAAATTTCAGATAACTATAAAAAATTATTGGATTATTTTCCTGAAAATACAAAAGAAGGTTTTAAAACGGAAGCACTTCCAAGCATTTGGGAAAACAAAGATGAGTTTAATGATTTAATGCAAAAAGCTTCAGATGATATGATCAAACTTGCAAAAGCCATTGACACTGCAGAAGACCTTAGAGCAGTGCAAAAGGAGTTAATGTGGAGCAATTGCACAGCGTGCCATAGTAGATTTAGAGCGCCTCACTAAGTTTTAATGCAACTTTTTCCATTAATATTATTCGGCATTGCAACTGCGTTTTCTCCTGGTCCAAATAATATCATGACATCTTATACTGCTTTCAATTTTGGATTTAGAAAAGCTATTCCAACAATGCTTGGAGTAATTATCGGATGGACACTTTTAATTATACTTTTGCAATTAACTTCTGGAGCTATTTTTCAAAAGTATACATTTATTCAAACTACAATTAAAATATTAGGGTCAATTTACTTATTATATATGGCGTATAAATTATCTTTTGCAGGACAAACTAAAGATAAAAAGATTGATCCAAAACCAGTAACTTTTTTAAATACTTTCTGGTTTCAATTCATAAATCCTAAAAGCATTATAGTCGGTTTAACTTCAATTTCTTTATTTATTGATACGCAAAACAATTATTTAAGAGATTCTATAACTTTGACTTTAGTTTGGTTTTTAATGGCTGTTGGAAGCCAAACAGCCTGGTGTTTGATGGGTAAATACATGAGAAAATTCGCCACAAGTGATAAATTTATAAAGAATTTTAATTATACAATGTCTTTTTTACTTATCGTTTGCGTGATTTTGTTCTATGTATAGCGCATGAAATTTAATAGTAAAAATTCCTTTAAATCATTAGATAATATTTCATCATCTGGAAAAGAATATAAAATTTTTAATTTAAAAAAAGCTGAAAAGTATGGATTAGAAGGAATATCAAAACTTCCTAAATCACTTAAGGTATTATTAGAAAATCTTCTTAGGTATGAAGATGATGTAACTGTAGATAAAAAACAAATATTAGCCTTAAAAGACTGGCTTAAAAATAAAAAATCAAACACAGAAATAGCTTACAGACCTGCTCGTACTTTACTGCAAGATTATACTGGAATTCCTGCAATTGCTGATCTAGCAGCGATGAGAGATGCTGTGAAAGATAAAAACAAAAATCCAGATAAAATTAATCCATTATCTACTGTTGATTTAGTAATAGATCACTCTGTGATGGTTGATGAATATGCTTCAGGAAAATCATTTAATCAAAATGTTGAAAGAGAATTTTCAAGAAATGGTGAAAGATATTCTTTTTTAAAGTGGGGACAAAAAGCATTTGATAATTTTAGAGTTGTCCCTCCTGGAACAGGAATTTGTCATCAAGTGAATTTAGAATATTTATCAAAAGTTGTTTGGTCATCAAAAAGTGGAAGTGATTTATACGCTTATCCAGATACATTGGTTGGAACCGATAGTCATACAACAATGGTAAATGGTTTATCAGTTTTAGGTTGGGGCGTAGGCGGAATAGAGGCAGAAGCTGCAATGTTAGGTCAACCTATTTCAATGTTAATCCCAGAAGTAGTTGGTGTTGAACTAAAAGGAAAATTAAAAGAAGGAACAACTGCAACAGACTTAGTTTTAATCATTGTTGAAATGCTTAGAAAAAAAGGTGTGGTTGGAAAATTCGTAGAATTTTATGGCGAAGGTTTAAAAAATTTAACTTTGGCTGACAGAGCAACAATAGCAAACATGGCTCCTGAATATGGAGCTACATGTGGTTTCTTTCCAGTTGATGATGAAACTCTTAAATATTTAAAATTATCTGGGAGAGATCAAGAAACAATAGCATTAGTCGAGAAATATTCAAAAGCACAAGGGCTTTGGGCAAGCAATGATGTTATATTTACAGATACTCTTTTATTAGATGTTAGCAGTGTAGTAACAAGCATTTCTGGACCTAAACGACCACAGGATAAAGTTTTGCTTACCGAGGCTTCAACTGCTTTTGCAAAAGTTTATAAAGAAAATGTAAAAAGAGATAAGGCTATCGAAGCTAAAGTTGAAGGTACTGACTTTAATATAAAAGATGGTGATATCGTAATTGCCGCGATAACATCTTGTACAAATACTTCTAACCCAAGCGTAATGATTGGTGCAGGTCTTTTAGCGAAGAAAGCTCATGAAAAAGGATTAAAAGTTAAACCTTGGGTAAAAACCTCTTTAGCTCCTGGTTCGCAAGTTGTGACAGATTATTTGGAAAAAGCTGGTTTAAATAAATATTTAGATGAACTTGGTTTTAATTTAGTGGGTTATGGTTGCACTACTTGTATTGGTAACTCTGGACCTTTAAATCAAAATATATCGGATGCGATAAATAAAAATGATCTTTACGCTGTTTCAGTTTTATCTGGAAATAGAAACTTTGAAGGAAGAATTAATCCAGATGTAAAAGCTAATTACTTAGCTTCACCTCCGCTTGTTGTTGCTTATGCTTTAGCAGGAAACATGAATTTTGATATGTATAAGTCTGCTCTTGGAAAAGATAAAGATGGTAAAGATGTTTTCTTAAAAGATATTTGGCCAAGCAATAAAGAGATTGAAGATTTAATGTTAAGTTCTTTGAATGCAGATATGTTTAAACAAAGATATTCAAATGTTTCAGAAGGACCTAAAGAATGGCAAGCTATTAATACAACAGATAGTGATATTTATAACTGGGAAGCAAATTCTACATACGTAAAAAGACCACCATTCTTTGATGATTTACCTGATAAACCAGAGGGATTTAAACCCATCAATGATGCTAGGATTCTTTTATTATTAGCTGACTCAGTTACAACTGATCATATTTCACCAGCAGGGAGTATTAAAAAAGAAAGTCCAACTGGTGATTATTTTATGAAGCACCAAATACAACAAAAAGATTTTAATTCATATGGTGCAAGAAGGGGAAATCATGAAGTAATGATGAGAGGAACTTTTGGAAATATAAAAATTAGAAATGAAATGGCTCCTGGTACTGAAGGTGGATTTACAACGTTACAGCCAGATGGAAAAGTAATGAGTGTTTACGAAGCTGCAATGGAATACAAAAAAAGAAACAATGATTTAGTTGTAATAGCTGGAAAAGAATACGGAACAGGTTCATCAAGGGATTGGGCAGCTAAAGGAACTAAACTTTTAGGAATTAAAGCTGTTTTAGCAGAAAGTTTTGAGAGAATTCATAGATCAAATTTAATTGGAATGGGAGTTTTACCACTTCAATTTAAAGAAGGTTTTGACCGTATAAAATTAAATATTACGGGAGCAGAATTAGTTTCAGTTATTAATATTGATAAAGGTGTTAAACCAAGACAAGAAGTAACATGTGAAATTAAATATCAAGACGGAACTAGTAAAAAAATTCAAATGCTTTGTAGAATTGATACCGCTAATGAAGTTGAGTACTACAAAAATGGAGGAATTTTGCAGTATGTTTTAAGAAATATGCTTGCCAACTAAATGAGAGATATAAAAGTAAAAGTTCATCCATCAAAATCAAATCTAAAAAAAGAAGATCAATTAGCCTGGAAAATCGCAGAGATCGCATCAGATAAAGCAAAGATAGATAAAGATGCAGTTGATATGGTTATCAATAGAATAATTGATAATGCTTCAGTTGCTATCGCTTCATTTAATAGAAGACCTGTTGTTTCAGCGAGAGCAATGGCTTTAGCTCACTCTAGAAAATCAGGAGCTACTGTCTTTGGTTTAAATCCAAAAATAAAAGTGGATTGCGAATGGGCTGCATGGGCCAACGGAACTGCTGTGAGAGAGTTAGATTATCACGATACTTTTTTAGCAGCAGACTATAGTCACCCAGGTGACAATATTCCGGCAATCCTAGCAGTAGCACAGCAAAAAGGATGTAATGGTAAAGATTTAATTAAAGGAATACTTACAGGTTACGAAGTACAAGTAAATTTAGTCAAAGGTATTTGCTTACATGAACATAAAATTGATCATATAGCTCACTTAGGCCCTAGTGTTGCTGCTGGTTTAGGAAGTTTATTAAATTTAAAAACAGATCTTGTTTATCAATCCGTACAGCAAGCGTTACATATTACTGTTTCAACAAGACAATCTAGAAAAGGAGAAATTTCTAGCTGGAAAGCTTTTGCACCAGCTCATGCCGGTAAACTCGCAGTGGAGGCTGTTGATAGATGTATGAGAGGTGAGGGTGCTCCATCACCAATTTACGAGGGGGAAGATAGTGTAATTGCTTATGTTTTATCAGGACCAAGCAAAGAATATACAGTGCCATTACCAAATATTAATGAGCCTAAAAGAGCAATTCTTGAAACTTATACAAAAGAACATTCAGCGGAATATCAATCCCAAGCTTTAATTGATCTAGCGAGAAGCTTACATAAAAAAATTTCTAATGTTAGTGACATTGATAATATTTTAATTGAAACAAGTCATCATACTCATTACGTAATTGGTACAGGAGCAAACGATCCTCAAAAAATGGATCCAAAAGCGAGCAGGGAAACTTTAGATCATTCTATAATGTATATCTTTGCGGTGGCACTTGAAGATGGAGCGTGGCACCATGTGAAATCCTATACTCCTCAAAGAGCGCAAAGAAAAAGCACGGTTGAACTTTGGCAAAAAATTTCAACAAGAGAAGATGCAAGATGGACAGAAAAATATCACGATCCTAATCCTGAAAATAAATGTTTTGGTGGAAAAGTAATCATAACAATGAAAGATGGATCTACAATTTCAGAGGAAATAAATGTTGCTGACGCCCATCCAGCAGGCAAAAGACCTTTCACACGAAAAGAATATATTAGTAAATTTAGAACTTTAACTGATGGAATTATTTCTAAAAAAGAGTCAGATCGATTTTTAAAATGTGTGCAAAATCTTCCTAAATTAAAAGCTCAAGATTTGATGGGTTTAAACGTTGAGGTTAAAAGCTCAATAAAAGATAAAGCTAAAAGTAGTAAAGGTATTTTCTAATTATTTTATTTTTTTTGCAAGATTGTTAGCGCTTAGCCAGGCATTTTCAACTTTTGGTCCGTTTAACCAATCTCCACAAATACCTAAATTAATTTTTTTATTCCAAATACTTAAGTATGGTGTTTTTTTATAGTTATACGAAAACTTCCAACCATGAATTCTTTTAAAGATTATTTTATTTTTTTTAAGTCCTGTTAATTTTATAAAGCGTGAAATCAATTGATTCATAATTGATTTATCAGTTTTATATTTATTTATGGTTTTTTTTGACCATTTAAGTGTGGCTTGAAGTGTCCATAAACTCATATTTGATTTAAACCTTTTTTTACTATTTTCATTAGCAGCCCAAGCTAAAACGTCATCATTAAATTTTATAGAACTAATAGGAAGGTTTTTTTGTTTTTTTAATGCAATCACTACAGTAATGTTTGGTTGCATTTGTACCTTTAATTTTAAAATTTTTTTATTTAAGTATTTTTTTGCTAATTTTTTTAATTGTGGAAACGGACAAGTTATTATTAATGATTTGAAATGATGTTTTGATTTATTGTTAAGAGTAATTTCCCAATAGTTTTTATTAAATTTGATTTTAGTTATTGGTGAGGCAAAAAATTGTTTAATACCTTTGAGATTATATTTAACTAAATCATTGTTAGCTTTTTTTCCAATATATCTAACTGAAAGAGGTTTTTTTTCAAAAGTAAAATCAAGATGATTTCCATCCCAGGTTTTAAGAGTTTTATTTTTATAAAGTTTTTGTATAAACTTTGAAAATTGTTTTGATTTTGGAGAAATATATTGAACTCCATGATCAAAGCTTAAATTATTCTTAAATCTTTTATTTGAAGATCTACCACCCGGACCTCTTGCTTTATCAAAAACTTTGACTGAATATTTTTTAGATAATAGATTTGCTATTGTAGAGCCAGAGATGCCTGACCCTAAAATACAAAAATCTATCATATCGCAATTAAGAATTCGTATTTTTCATTAATTGAAAGAACTTCGTAATTTACCAATCCACCTATTATTAATTGTAGAGCGATTATCAAAATTACTGCTAAACCTAAATAACCAAGCCATTGATGTTTTTTGATATAATCTGCAAAGTAACTAGCTAAAGTGGCTATTAAGAATACTGATAATAATAAACCAATTACCATTATATGAAAATTACCTTTTGAAGCCGCAACTACAGCAATAACATTATCGAAACTTAAAGTTAAATCAGCAACTAACACCTGGTAAACACCAGCAAAAAAAGTTGTTGTTTCTCTAGATTTTAATTGTGGAGACCTAATTTTATTTTGACCAAAAAAGTCTTGTCTTAAATTATTTATAACCCAGATAAGCGCTATTCCACCTAAAATTTTAACCCAAGCAAACTCAAAAATAAAGTTTGCGCCAGTTGCAAAAAAAATCCTAAATATAAAAGCAGCCGCTACTCCCCACGCAATAATTTTTTTTCTATTATTTGGCGCAAAGTTTGCAGCAATAATACCTATTATGATGGCGTTATCTGCAGACATAACAATGTTAATGATAAGAATTTGAGAAGTGATTATAAATTGTTCTAACATTTTCTTAGGATTCTATTAATAAATGTATATAAGCATATTTTAAAATTTTAAAGGAAAAAATGAAATTGATAAAATATTCGTCAAAATTTTCAAAAAAACAAATTATATTGTTGTCCATTCCAGTTTTTTTTTCAAACTTAGCTATCCCTTTAGTTGGGATTGTGGATACCGGTTTAATGGGAAATCTTGGAGAAGCAAAATATTTAGTTGCAACGAGTATCGCTACATCGGTAATGACCATGGTTATTTGGAGTTTTGGTTTTTTAAGAATGGGCACCGTAGGTATCGTTTCCCAAGCTTACGGCAGAGGAGATTATAGGGAAATTGTGAGAACAATAATAAGAAATTTTGTAATTGCCGTAGTGATAGCTTTAGTAATCATAATTTTAAAACCCTTAATAAATATTTCCATACAACATTTTTTTAATACATCAGAAGAAGTACAAAAATTGATAAACACTTATTTAAATGTAAGAGTTTTTTCAGTTCCAGCAGAGTTAGCAATCTATATTTTAGTTGGATTTTATCTTGGAATACAAAAAACTAAGATATCTAGCTTAATAATAGTAACTTTATCTATTTTGAACATAGTTTTTAGTTCTGTTTTTGTTTTAACTTATAATTTAGATGTATTTGGTGTAGCTCTCGGCACTTTACTCGCAAGTTTTATAACAGTAATTATTTTCAGTTTATTTACTTACAGATTTATAATTAAAAAATTTAAATTAATACCTAGATTTGAAAAAATTGTTATTCAATCAAAGCTATTAAAATTATTTAATATTAATTTAGATATTTTTATTAGAACTGTAATTTTAACTTTTGCATTTTTATGGGTAACTTATTTAGGATCAAAACTTGGTGAAGATTATTTAGCTGTAAATACTATATTAATGCAGTTTATCATACTAGCCGCTTTCTTTTTAGATGCTTATGCTTTTTCTACTGAAGGCATAGTGGGTTTCACTATTGGAAGAAAAATAAAAAATTCTTTTTTATCTGTTGTAAAAAACTCTATTCAAATAAGTTTTATTACTGCATTAATAGTATCGTTTATTTATATAATTTTTTTTAAACAAATAATAAATATAATTACCGATATAGAATTACTAAGATTTATTTCTTATAAACATTTTATATGGATAATTATAATTCCACCTATTGCATCGTTCTGTTATCAACTTGATGGTATTTTTATAGGAGCTTCTCAAACAAGAGAAATGAGAAACGCTATGATAATTTCTGTTACTAGTTTCATTGTTATATCTATGTATTTGACTAAATATTTTGGCAATCATGGATTATGGTTTTCACTTATGTGTTTTATGATATTAAGATCAATAACACTGAAATTTTATTTTAATAAGATCTTAAGAAAGTTTTAAATGCAATTTCTATATCAAATTCCAGGGTACATCCTTCTTTTGTTTGGAGGATTTTGTTTAAGCTGGGGTGGCTTTATTATTAGATCATTCGAGGAAGCAACTGTTTGGCAAATTTTATTATTAAGATCTGTTTTCTTTATGATTGCATTAATGATTTTCTTAATTGGAACCTATAAAAAAAATACAATTAAGATTATAAAAGATGCTGGATACCCCGCTGTGCTTGGAGGACTAGTAATGTCTTTAAGTTTTATCGCATTCGTAGTTTCTATGAGCATAACTACAGTTGCCAATGTTGTATTCATTATAAGTACACAAACAATGTTCCTGGCAATTTTTGGTTACTTTTATTTAAAAGAGAAGGTTTCATTAATAAGTTTCTTCTCAATTGTATTAGCTATGGGAGGAATTACTATAATGGTTGGAGACTCTCTTTCAACTGGTTCCTTTCTTGGAAATATTGTTGCATTAGCAATTCCAATAAATTTTTCAATATTAGTAATGATCATTAGAAAAAATAAAAATTTAGATATGGTACCTGCAATTTTTTACTCAGGAATTTTTAGTATCATTTATGGATTAATACTTTCTGAGACATTTGTATTTACCAGTCATGATATTTTAATGGGCTTTTTTCTTGGAGTTCCTCAATTAGCTTTTGGATTTATCTGCATCACTATCGGATCAAGAACAACTCCTTCAACTACAATCGGTCTTTTAATGTTAACAGAGACGTTATTTGCCCCTGTGTGGGTATGGTTATTCCTTAATGAGATACCACCTTTAAGTGTGCTTATTGGAGGAAGTGTAATAATTACTGCAATTATACTTAAAAGCTTTGATAAAAAAAAAGTCACATCATAATAATTATATTTGACATTTCGGGTCTTTTCGATGAAAGTCCTCTTGTAACGGGAGAGACCAATTTTTGGCGCCGAAGGAGCAACCACCCCGGAAACTCTCAGGCAAAAGGACCGTTGCCGTAATAACTCTGGAAAGCAGGCTTTAGCCTCACCGAAGGATTAAATCTCTCAGGTACATAGACAGATGGGGTTAGAAAAGAGTTATTATGGAAGTACAAAAAACAGCTTTATATAATTACCATAAAGGTCTTGGTGCTAAATTCGTTTCCTTTGCAGGTTATGAAATGCCAATTCAATATAAAGATGGCATTGTAAAAGAACATATTTCAACAAGATCATACGCAGGTTTTTTTGATGTTTCTCACATGGGGCAGTTTTTTTTAGAGGGAGATGAAACATTAGCAGATGCTTTAGAAAAAATTATTCCAGCAGATCTTAAATCTTTAAAATTAAATCATTCTAAATATTCTTTCTTACTCAATAACGAAGGAGGAATTATAGATGACTTAATTATTACAAAAACTTCTAAAGGATTTTGCATCATTTTAAACGCAGCATGTAAAGAGAACGATGTTAAACAAATCGAGAAATTTTTAAACAAGGATCACAAATATTTTTTAGATAACGATTTGTCTTTAATAGCATTACAAGGACCAAAAGCAGTTGAAATTTTAGAAAAACTTGTACCTGGTGTTTCAAATTTAAAGTTTATGACTGGTGATAATTTTGAGTTTGATAACAAAAACTTATATATAACTAGATCAGGATACACTGGTGAAGATGGTTTTGAAATTTCTATCCCAAACGATAAAGTAGAAAAACTTATCTCATTCTTAAAAGAAAACAAAGTTAATGCCGTAGGATTAGGAGCCAGGGATACATTAAGACTTGAAGCTGGACTATGTTTATACGGTCACGATTTAAACGAAAAGATTAATCCCATTGAAGCTAATTTAAAATGGGCGATTGCTAAGAGAAGAAGAGAAGAAGGTGGTTTCAATGGTTGGGAAAAAATTAAAAAATTAATTGAAAATGGAAGTGAAAAAAAAAGAGTTGGCATTTTGCCAGATGGAAGAGTTATTGCTAGAGAAAATACCAAAATTTTTTCTGAAAGTGGAGAAGAGATTGGTTTAATAACCAGTGGAACTTTTGGTCCTAGTGTAAACGCACCAGTTGCAATGGGTTATATAAATACAAAATATACTGAAATTGGAACAAAAATTCATTTAGAAATAAGAGGAAAGAAACATGGGGGTAAAGTTTCTGAACTTCCTTTTTTTAAAAAGAGTTATGTTAAATAATAAAGGAGCAAAGGATGAGTGAAAAAAAATTTTCAAAAAAACACGAGTGGGTTTCACTTGATGGTGATACTGCAACTGTTGGTATTACTAAACATGCTACTGAAATGTTAGGAGACATTGTTTTTGTTGAAGTTCCTGAACCAGGCAAATCAGTTGAGAAGGATGGCCAAGCAGCTGTCGTTGAGTCCACTAAAGCAGCTAGTGATGTTTATTCCCCAATCTCAGGAGAAATTTTAGAAGGAAATAAATCTATTGTTGATGATCCAGGAAATGTAAATTCTGATCCAGAGGGAGTAAGTTGGTTTTTTAAAATAAAAGTAAAAGATAAATCTGAATTTGACACATTAATGAACAAAGCAGATTACGATAAATTCTGCGCGGAGAACCCTAGCTAATGATTGACGATAATTCAAAAGAGTTTATCAAAAGACATATTGGTCCCTCTGAAGAGGAGCAATCTAAGATGTTAAAATACATCGGATATAATTCACTTCAAGATCTGATGGAAAATACTGTACCGGAAAAGATCTTGTTAAAAGAAGATCTTAAAATTGATCAGCCAATGTCAGAAAATGATGCTTTGAAAAAATTAAAATCTATTTCTAAAAAAAATAAAATCTTTAGAAATTTCATTGGAATGGGATATTATAATTCTATTACACCCAATGTAATATTAAGAAATATTTTAGAAAATCCTGGATGGTATACTTCTTACACACCTTACCAGCCTGAAGTAGCGCAAGGTCGACTTGAAATGCTTCTAAATTTTCAACAATCAATAATTGATTTAACGGGCATGGATATTGCTAATGCCTCTTTATTAGATGAAGCAACTGCAACAGCAGAAGCAGTAGGATTAAGCCAGAGACTAGATAAGACTGACTCAAAAAAAATATTTATTTCAAGTAATTGCAATCCTCAGACGATAGATCTTATTAAAACAAGAACAAATCCTTTTGGCTTGGAACTGATTATAGGCGATGAAAAATCAGAACTTTCAAAAATTGATGAAGATATAATTTGCGGTGTTTTATCTTATCCGGGAACTTTAGGTGAGATAAACGATCCTAGTGAAAGCATCAGTCAAATTCACAAAAAAAACGGAAAAGCTATTTTGGTTTGTGACTTATTGGCTTTAGCTAGATTAAAAACTCCAGCTGAACTTGGAGCAGACATTGCAGTCGGTAGTGCTCAAAGATTTGGTATCCCAATGGGTTACGGCGGGCCTCATGCTGCATTTTTTGCTACAAAAGAAGAATTTAAAAGATCAATGCCTGGAAGAATTATAGGTGTATCAAAAGATAGACACGGAAAAAAAGCTTACAGACTTTCTTTACAAACTAGGGAGCAACACATTCGAAGAGATAAAGCAACAAGCAATATTTGTACTGCTCAAGCTTTATTGGCTATCATTTCTGCTGCTTTTGCAATTTATCATGGACCTGAAGGAATACTTAAAATTGCAAATAGAACTTCTAAATTAGCAAAAATCTTTGCTGATAATATTAAAGCAAGCGGTTATAAAATTCTATCAGATCATTTCTTCGACACTGTTACGATTAAAACCAATGAAAAAACAAATCCTATTTTTGAGGCAGCACTAAAAGAGAATATAAACCTTAGAAAAGTTGATAAAGATCATTTATCTGTTGCGTTTGATGAAGCAAAAAAACTTGATGATGTAAACTTATTGTTAAAAATATTTGGAATAACTAAAGTAATTAAACAAGAAGTTAAGGTAGAGCTAGATAATCTTCCAAAAAATCTTTTAAGAACTTCAAAATACTTAACTCATCCAGTTTTTAACAAATACCATTCTGAAACTGAGATGTTAAGATATCTAAAGAAACTAGAAGATTGTGATATTGCACTTAATAGATCAATGATTGCTTTAGGATCTTGTACAATGAAGCTCAATGCAACAGCAGAATTAATTCCTATTACTTGGAAAGAGTTTTCACTTCCACATCCTTTTGTTCCTACAAATCAAATGGAAGGTTATAAGATTCTTTTTAATGATCTAATAAACGATCTGAAAGAAATTACCGGATATGATGCAGTTTCTTTACAGCCTAACTCTGGGGCTCAAGGAGAGTATGCAGGTTTAATGACTATAAGAAAATTCCATAAAAATAATAAACAAGAAAATCGTAACGTTTGTCTAATTCCGGACTCAGCTCATGGAACTAATCCAGCAAGTGCCCAAATGTGTGGGATGAAAGTTGTTGTAGTCAATTGTGACGAAGATGGAAACGTGGATATAGACGACCTTAAAAATAAAGCTGAAAAACACTCAAAAGACTTAGCTGCTTTAATGGTTACTTACCCCTCTACACACGGAGTATTTGAAGAAAAAATCATGGAAATTTGTGATGTTATTCATAAGCATGGTGGACAAGTTTATATGGATGGAGCAAATCTAAACGCACTTGTAGGTGTTGCAAAACCAGGGAAATTTGGACCAGATGTTTGTCATATTAATTTACATAAAACATTTTGCATACCGCACGGTGGAGGCGGACCAGGAATGGGCCCTATTGCTTGTGCTAAGCATTTAGCTGATTTTTTACCAACACACGAAATTATTAAAGAAGCTGGCCCTATGAATGGAATGGGAGCTGTTTCAGCCGCTCCTTGGGGAAGTTCGAGTATACTTCCGATATCATGGATGTACATAAAGATGATGGGTGCAGAAGGTTTGAAAAAAGCATCACAAGTTTCGATATTAAACGCAAATTACATTTCAAAAAAATTATCCAAAGATTACAAAGTTCTTTACACTGGAAAAAATGGAAATGTTGCACATGAATGTATAATTGATATCAGACCAATAAAAGCAAGTTCAGGAATCTCAGAAGAGGATCTCGCAAAAAGATTAATTGATTTTGGATACCACGCACCAACTATGTCATGGCCTGTTGCTGGTACAATTATGATTGAGCCGACTGAAAGTGAAAATTTGGAAGAGATTGATAAATTTTGTAATGCACTTATAAAAATTAAAAAAGAAATTAATTTAGTGGAGTCATCAAAGTTTGACAAAACTGATAACCCGCTGAAAAACGCACCTCATACTTATGTCGAATTAACTTCTAACGAGTGGAAGCATGCTTACTCAAGAGAAGAAGCGGCTTTTCCCACTGAGTATGTAAAAAACAATAAATATTGGGCACCAGTTGCTAGAGTAGATAATGTTTTTGGAGATAGAAATTTAGTATGTTCATGTCCTTCAATGGATGAATATAAAGATGAAGCTGCTTAATCTCTTCTAATGAAAATCGCTGTTATCGGCTCAGGCATCTCAGGATTATCTTCCGCATATTTTCTCTCAAAAAAATATAAAGTTGATCTATACGAAAAAGAAAATCACTTTGGAGGTCATTCTTTTACCTACGAGATAAAAGAAGAGGATAAGATTGTTCCAGTAGATCTAGGCTTTATTGTTTTTAATGAGGTTACCTATCCAAATTTAGTAAATTTTTTTAATGAATTAAAAGTTCCTTATGAAAAAAGCGACATGTCATTTTCTGTATCAATAAAGAATAGTAATGTTGAATATAGTGGAAGTGGTTTAGGAGGTATTTTTGCTAATAAATTAAATCTTCTTAATTTAAAATTTTTATATATGATTAGAGAGATATTTTCATTTTATAAAACTGCTCCAAAATTACTTGAAAGTGAAATACAAGAAGAGACTCTAGGAAATTTTCTTACTAAACAAAAGTTATCAAAATACTTCATCGAGTATCACTTAATTCCCATGGTTGCTGCTATCTGGTCAATGCCATTTAATAAGGCAAAGGAAATGCCATTAAAATTTTTTTTAAATTTTTTTACTAATCATGGTTTATTTAAATTTAAGAATAGACCGCAATGGTACACAGTTTCAAATAGAAGTAGAGCTTATGTAAAAAAAGTAACAGATAAAATTAGTGGAGAAATTTTTAAAAATTATAAAGTGGATAAATTAATTAGAAGTGATAACAACATCAAGGTAATTATTGGCAATGAATATGTTGACTATGATCAAGTAGTTCTAGCTTCCCATGCAGACCAAAGTTTAAGAATGATAGAAAAACCAACGGAACAGGAAAAAAATATATTAGAAAAATTTAATTACGTGAAGAATGAGGCTTATTTACATACTGATAAGAGATTAATGCCTCACAAAAAAAGGGCTTGGTCCAGTTGGAATTCTGTTTCAGATGGAGAAAATACATGTATTACCTATTGGTTAAATAAACTACAAAATTTAAATACATCTAAAGACTATTTTTTAACTTTAAACCCTATTTGTAAAATTAACGAAAATTCAGTTATAAAAAAAGTTGATTTTACCCACCCATATTTGAATTCAAAGAATACCGCACTTCAAAAAGATCTTAGATTAATACAAGGAAAAAAAAGGACTTGGTTTTGTGGAAGTTATTTTGGTTACGGATTTCATGAAGATGGATTAAAATCATCTATAGATTTGATGAATAATTTTAAAATTTGATGAATTCCTGTATTTACAACGGTGAAGTAACTCATACAAGATTTAAACCTGTAAGACATTTTTTAAAATATAAAACTTTTTCATTTTTAATTGATTTAGATGAAATCAATCAATTAGACAGTTCAATAAATATTTTCTCTCATAATAAATTTAACATTTTTAGCTTTTACGATAAAGATCATGGTGAACGTGACGGAAGTGATTTAAAAGAGTGGGTACTTAAAAACATAAGTAAGTTCAATATTAAAGGTGAAATTAATAAAGTTAAAATACTCTGTTATCCAAGAATTTTTGGCTATGTGTTCAACCCTTTAAGTATTTTTTATTGCTATGAGGGTAATCAATTGAAGGCAATTTTTTATGAAGTAAAAAATACTTTTAATGAGCAGCACACATATATTTTTAAAATTAAAGATAATGAGGAAATAGCTCAAAAATGCAGAAAAAAGTTTTATGTTTCACCATTTATGGATATGGAAACTTACTATAATTTTAAATTACTTAACCCCAGTGATAAACTTTCAGTCTTTATAAAACAAACAGACTCGCATGGAACAGTTTTAACAGCTACCCAAACAGGAGAAAGAAAAGAATTCAGCCCAAAACAACTCATGCTTAACTTTTTTAAGTATCCCCTAATGACAATTAAAATTATTAGTTCGATACATTTTGAAGCATTACTTTTATGGAAAAAAGGGGCAATATATAGAAAAAGAAATATCAAATTAAAAAATAATTTAAGTTACGAGGAATATTAATGAGTTTAATAAAAATTTCAGAAAGATTCGTCCTAAATAAATTGAAAAAAATCTCAAAAGGAAATCTTAAGCTCATAAATTATGATGGAAAAGTTTTTCATTTTGGTGATTTAGAGAGTAAATTATCTTCAGATATCAAAATTAACAAACCTAATTTTTACCTAAATGTTATTATGGGTGGAAGCTCAGCTTTAGGTGAAGCTCACATGAAAAAAGATTTTTATTCTTCAAATTTAACAAATTTAATCGAACTTACAGCGAGAAATATTAATACAATTTATTCTTTTTCAGGAAGTTTAAAATTACAAAAAATCAAAAATTTTCTAAAAAAAATATTTGCGTCAAATACAAAATCTAAAAGTAAAAAATATATTTCAAAACATTATGATTTAGGGAATGAATTTTTTTCGTCGTGGCTTGATAAATCTCTTACTTATTCAAGCGCAGTCTATAAAAACGAGAAAGATGATTTAGAAATCGCTCAAAGAAATAAATTTCAAGAGCTTATAAATTTAATGAATATTAAAGATGGAAACAAGGTTTTAGAGATAGGGTGTGGTTGGGGCGGATTTGCTGAATTTTTGGCTAAAAATTACGATGTGAGTGTGGACTGTATCACAATTTCTAAAAATCAATATGAGTTTACTAAAAAGAAGATTTTCAACTCAGGACTAAACAATAAAGTTAATGTTAAATTTTTAGATTACAGAGATCTAAAGGAAAAATATGATCACGTAGCTTCGATAGAAATGATAGAAGCTGTTGGTGAAAAATACATGGACCAATATTTTGGTACAATTAAAAATGTTCTTAATTATGGGGGAACTGCTGCAATTCAAGGTATCGTGATTAAAGATGAATTATTTGAAAGATATAGAGCAAATGAGGATTTTATTCAAAAATATATATTTCCAGGCGGTTTTTTACCCTCAATTCAATTTATGGAAAATCTAATTAAAAAAAATGAACTAAAACTAGAAAAAATTAATACCTACTCTGACGATTATGCCAGAACTTTAGCAACTTGGAGAAAAAATTTTTTAGGTGCTTGGGAAAAAATTAGCCCACTTGGTTTTGATGAATATTTTAAGCGTATGTGGGAATTTTACTTATCATATTGTGAAGGAGGTTTTAAGTCTAGAAACATTAACTTGATTCAATTCTCTATGTCTAATAGATATTCGTCATGAGAAAATTTATAGTACTATTTTTACTTATTTTAACAACAGGATGTGCAAATAAAATGAAACCTACAGATTTTAAAGATCAAAAACCAAGACTAGTCATCGAAAATTATTTATCAGGTAATGTCAAAGCATGGGGGGTATTACAAAATAGATCTGGAAAAGTTACAAGACAATTTAAAGCTGATTTAAATGGAAAATGGGATGGTTCTCAATTAATTTTAGACGAAGTTTTTGATTGGAATGATGGGGAAAGGCAAACTCGTCAATGGACAATTAAAAAAATTGATGAACATAACTACGAGGGAACAGCCTCTGATGTAGTTGGAACAGCTAAAGGATATTCGTATGGTCCAGCTTTTAAATTTGAATATGTATTGCTGGTACCGGTTAAAGGCAAAAATATTAAAATTACTTTTGATGATTGGATCTTCATGCAGGATGACCGTGTGGCAATTAACAGAGCAACAATGACAAAATTTGGGATTAAAGTAGCAGAATTAACCGTAATGTTTGTAAAAGATTGATATGTTTGAGCTTCCTAAATTAGATTACAGTAATTCAGCTCTTTCTCCAATAATGTCAGAGCAAACTTTGGATTTACATCATGGTAAACATCATCAAACCTATATTACAAATCTAAATAACTTTATAAAAGGTTCTGAATATGAAAAATTGTCTTTGGAAGATATTATTCAAAAATCGTCAAATGAAAAAAAAGCAGGAATTTTCAACAATGCAAGCCAACATTGGAATCACAATCTTTTTTGGAAATGTATGAAACCTAATGGTGGAGGAAATATTCCATCCAAACTTGAAAATAAGATTAAAGAAGATTTTGGAGGCTTTGAAAAATTTAGGGAGGAATTTATCAATGCTGGAGTTACTCAGTTTGGATCTGGATGGTGTTGGTTGTCCTTAAAAGATGATAAGCTTGTAGTAACTAAATCACCAAATGCTGAAAACCCAATAATTCACAATATGAAACCTATATTAGGTTGTGATGTGTGGGAGCACTCATATTACTTAGATTATAGAAATAAAAGACCAGCTTATTTAGAAAATTTTTTTGATAAATTAATCAACTGGGAATACGTTGACTCTCTTCTTTAATTATCGTTTTACAAGTTTATCTACTAAAAATAAATAAAGTCTATAAGGTAATATTCTTAAAAATTTTAAAGTTAAAGTTAATCCTTTTGGGAAATGAATTTCAAAAGCATTTCCTTTTACCAAGCCATTATAAATTTTATCTGCAGCGTATTCAGGAGTTTTTAAAAATGGCATAGGAAACTCATTTTTATCGGTCAAAGGAGTTTTGATGAAACCTGGTGAAACAACTGAGACTCTCACTCTAAATTTTTTAAAATCAAAGTAAATACTTTCACTAAAATTAGTTAGAGCAGCTTTTGAGGGACCATAACCACTTGAATTTGGCAGACCTCTGTAACCTGCAATCGAGGAAACTATCGAAATGTGTCCAGATTTCTTATTTTTAAAATAATCTTCAACAACTTTTACACACTCGATCACTCCTAAAAAATTAACATTAATTACATTTTTAATTTTGTCAGGATCTATGCTTTGTTCGTCTTTAGGCTCGTATGTTCCGCTTGAAAACAAACATATATCTAATTCACCGAATTCATTTAAAATATTTTTAAAAGTATTATTTATTTGAGATCTATCAGTAACGTCTAAAGGAAAAGAGGAAATATTTTCATTTTTGGCTAACTCATCCAACAATTCTTTTCTTCTAGCTGAAACTGCAACTTTCCAACCTTCTTTTGCAAATTTTTCTGCAACTGCCTTGCCAATTCCACTACTTGCTCCAGTTATCCAAATTTTTTTCTGATTTTCAGACATTAATTAGTTATATCTTATAAAGTTGTGAAAAATAAATACTTATCTTTAATAATTATTCTATTAATAACCTTTATTGCACCGATGATCGGCGGTTATGCGACATCAGCTTTTAAAGAACCCTGGTACTCACAAATCATTTTACCAAGTTTTAATCCTCCAAGTTGGGTATTTGCTCCTGTATGGTCAACATTATATTTTTTAATGTCACTTGCAATTTGGAAAGTATGGATAAAATCTTTTGAAAAAAAATTATTGAAAATTTACTTTATTCATTTATTTTTTAATAGCACATGGAGTGTAGTATTTTTTGGTTTTCACTTAATTGGCATAGCTCTGATAAATTTAATAATTATATTAATATTTATTATAATTTTAATGAAACAATATCTTTCTAGAGATAAAATGAGTTTTTATTTAATGATCCCTTATTTAGCTTGGTCAAGCTACGCACTAATTCTCAATAGTTCAATTTTTCTATTAAACTAAAACCATCTTACTGGGTAATTTCTTTTCAAAATATAACGATTTATTATCACAGATAAAATAATGATGACCATTGAACCAACTACTACTGGGAAAATAATATATCCAAATGATACATCAGCAAATAAAGCTATTAACGGGTTTGCAGCCGCAGGAGGGTGTATTATTTTAAAATACATCATTAGTGTTACAGTAGTCCCAACTGATAATCCAAGTGTTAGATAAGATATTCCTAAAAACTCATTAAAAAGTATTCCTATCACGATTGCTAATAAGTGGCCAAAAAAAACATTTGCGGGCTGAGCAAATTCACTATCATGAAACACCAACACAATTAAAGTAGACGATCCAAAAGAAAATATTAACCAAAAGCCTGTGGATGTTTCAAAGCTAAGGAAAGATAGAATTCCAATAATAATTGAAGCAAATATTCCTGCGAGCAAAGGTTCTAATTTTTTTGATATTTTCATATATATTTTTTTTTTAATTAAGCTATATACACATAATGGATTATAATAAACCATTCAACTTTCTTAAAAATTTACCACCTAAGTTGAACTTATTTTATAAAACAAAATCTAAATCTGGCTTAGTGGTTAGTAATAAATCAAAGTCAAAAAAAGATTTCGATCCTGTAACAAATTTTGATAGAGCATTTGAAAAATATATACGCTCACTAATAAATAAAAAATTTCCAAAAGACGCTATTATAGGAGAGGAATTTGAAGATAAATTTTCATCAAATGATTATAAATGGTCTATTGATCCAATAGACGGTACAAGAGCTTTTGTTATTGGAGCACCTACGTGGTCAAATTTAATAAGTTTGTCTTTTGAAGAAAGATCTTTAATAGGCTTAGCTAATTTCCCAGAGCTAGATAAATATTACATAAATGATAAAAAAAAATCTTACTGTTATAAAAACAAAAAAAAATTTATTTTAAAATCATCAAATAATGATAATTTAAAAACAGTTAAGATAATTGGAAATTTTCATGGAACATTAAGTTACGAGAAACAACGTAAAGTGATTAAAAAATTTGGTTGGTCATTCAGATTAGCTGGGTTTGATGCTCTGAATTATTGTTTATTAGCTGAGGGAAAAGTTGATGCTGTAATTGAGGCAAACTTAAAACCTTATGACATACTCCCTTTGATACCAATAATAAAAAATTCTGGAGCAATAGTTACAAATTGGAATAATGAACCAGCAGAGAAAGGTGGAAATATTCTAGCAACATCTAACAAAATTTTGCATAATAAGATTTTAAATTTGTTAAAACCGTTTACCAAAAAATAGAATGATAAACATATTTTTAAATAGAATATTTAGAGCAATTAAAATTGATATTGAATTGTTTGAAGAAGTTGAAAAGGATAAAAATGCAACTTTTCAGGCAGGTGCTGTAGTAGTCTTATCTAGTTTGGCTGCAGGTGTTGGTTCAATTCATTTAGGAGCTTCTAATTTTCTAATAGCACCAGCACTTTCATTATTAAGCTGGTATGTATGGGCTTATGTAATTTATTTTGTTGGAGCGAAACTTTTTGGGGGAATTAAAACAAAAAGTAATCATGGAGAACTTTTAAGAACGATCGGCTTTTCAAGTGCACCAGGATTAATTAGAGTTTTTGGGATTACACCAGAGTTAATGACAGTTACATTTATTGGTTCTGCTTTTTGGATGCTTGCTTGCATGGTTGTGGCAGTAAAAGCAGCTTTAGATTACGACAGTCTTTGGAAAGCATTTGGAGTAGTTGTAGTTTCCTGGTTGTTTCAAGCCTTTTTCTTATTCTTAGTGATAGTTCTATTTAAAGGGATTTAAATAGGGAATATTGTTTTAGCTAAATTACAACTTTTACAAATCTTGTAGCCGTGCATAATTAAGTTTTGCGTAACACTTTCATCCTCTTTTTTACATTGTTCACAGAAATTGTCTGTTTTTTCCTTGTTATCTTGTAAGACAATATGGTCATCGTTTTTCATTTTATTTAAGATATCATAATTTAATGAAAAAAGTTCTAATAATTTTTATGTTTTTATTCCATTTTAATTTAAACGCTGATGAAAATAAAAAAGTTTATTTTGCGGGCGGTTGCTTTTGGTGCATGGAAGAATCATTTGACCAAGTTAAGGGCGTGGTTTCAACTATTTCAGGTTATTCAGGTGGACATTTAAAGAATCCAAAATATGCCGATGTTATTTATACTGACTCAGGTCATGTTGAAGCAGTAGAAATTACTTATGACCCAAACATTATTAATTACGAAGAGCTTTTAAATGTGTATTGGGAAAATATAGATCCCTTTGATGCTAATGGACAGTTTTGTGACAAAGGTAAAAGCTATAGGTCAGTAATTTTTTTTGAAGACCAAGAACAAAAAAAAATGATTGATAAATCTTTTAACCAATTACAAAATAAATTTAATAAGAAAATAGTAACTTTAGTGTGGAAATTTGAAAAATTCTACAAAGCAGAAACTTATCATCAAGATTACTACGAAAAAAATTTTATTAGATATTTAATGTATAAAAAGGGTTGTCAAAGAGAGGAAGCTTTAAAGAAAATATGGAATTAAAAAAAATATACTTTTTTATTATTATAATTTTATTTAGTAGTGAACTTAATGGAGAAACCATCGCCCCAAATAAAAAATTATTACCTTACGATGTTGTTAAAATACAATTAGAAGCACTTAAAAATAATAATAAAGATGATGATGGCATAAAACAAACTTGGTTATTTGCCCATCCTGATAATAAAAAAATCACGGGACCATACGAACGATTTAGAATTATGATTTATGGAGCTCAGTATAGATCATTGCTGAATCATTCTTCACATAAAATTAATCTAATAATGAATACTCCTAATAAACATATTTTTAAAATTGAAATATTAGCAAAAGATAAACAATTATTGTCCTATGAATGGCATGTTCAAAAGGCTTCTGAAAAAAATTGTAAAGATTGTTGGTTTACTTCTGGAGTTTCAATGCCGATGGATCAAGGAAATACTATTTAATGAGAAAACCACCTTTTGTAGTTAGATATTTTATAATAGGAGCTATTTTAGTTTTGCCACCAATACTCAGCACGCATTACGGAACAATTTTTTTAGGAAAAGATAATGGCGTTCTTTTAGGGTTTAGCGTCGGTATTATTTGTGTTTCATTTGCTTGTTGGAAGCTATTTATTGATGGTTGGAGGGATGACGAAGATTAATGAAATTCGAAATTTCGAGAGACGGAGCTTTAAAACAACTCGATGCTTTTATAAACAGTCAATTAGCAAATTATAGTTTCAAAAGAAATTTTGATTTAGGGCCAAAAGACAAATCAAATGTATCTTGCTTATCACCTTATATTTCTCATAGATTAATTACCGAATATGAAGTCGCAAAGACAGTTTTAGCAAAGTTTCCATATCAAAAAGTTGAAAAATATATCCAAGAAATATTCTGGAGAGTTTATTGGAAAGGTTGGTTAGAACTTAGACCTCAAGTTTGGACTGACTTTATAGAAGATTTAAAAGGATTGAAGGAAGATGACAATTATAAAAAGGCAATCAATGGCGAAACTCAAATTGAATGTTTTAATGATTGGGTAAAAGAGCTTAAAGAAAATAATTATTTACATAATCATACAAGAATGTGGTTTGCTAGCATTTGGATATTTACTTTAAATTTACCTTGGCAAAAAGGAGCAGAATTGTTTATGAAACATTTATTTGATGGTGATGCTGCTTCTAACACATTGAGCTGGAGATGGGTTGCTGGACTTCAAACTAAAGGAAAGCACTACGTTGCACAATCATGGAATATAAGCAAGTTTACTAATAATAAATATAAGAATGTTCAATTAAATGAGAACGCTTTACCTGTAACAGACAAAAGAGAATATAGATTAAATCCACTTAATTTTATTACAGAAGATAATTCAAATGAAAATTTACTACTTTTTGAAAACGAATTAAATTTAGAAAATAAAAATTTGAAAAAATATAAAAATATTTACTTAGTTTTATTAAGTAACGAGGCTCGAAAGTTAAAGTTTGATCAAAATGTAATAGAATATAAGTCAAAAATTATTGAGGACCAAAAAAAACGATTTGAAGATTTAAAAATTATAGATGAAGAAAAATTTGAAACTCTAACGGGTGAAATCAACTCTTTTGATGTCATTCACCCAAGCATTGGAGAGAACTATTCTTATTTAAATACTATAAGGAAAAAGCAAAATTTAGAATTAAATTTTATTTTGAGCGAGGAAGATAAATTTTCTTGGCAATTCGCTAATAAAGGATATTTCAATTTTAAAAACAATATTCATAAAATTTTAACTAGTTTTAATTTACAATAATTTACTTAGAAGAACATTTTTTTGAACAATATTTTACCTTCTCCCAATTAAGTCTCCATTTTTTTCTCCATGTAAAAGATTTATTACAAACTGGACAAGTTTTTTTAGGCAAATTAGTTTTTTTCATTTTTCAGAAGGTGTTTATTTTTTATAAATAAAAAATAAGCCGCAATTTCATAAAAAATATTTAATATAAAAAACATTGGTTTAATCCTAAATATTTTATATAAAAAATTATATTTAGGAACATGTTTCCAAATTATTAAAAAAGACTCTGCTCCATCAATTACTTTACCATCTTGAATAACGTGCATTCTTCTTAAAAGTTCTTCGTATGTTTTTGAAGTAATTTTTTGAGCTTCTTGATTATTGGTTACATCTATCCATTCAAGACTGTTTTCACTGTGTTTTTTGTAATGATTAATTTCAGCTCTACAAATATTGCATGAATTATTAAAAAAAACTTTAACCATTAGTATTTTCTTTAATAAATTTATTTGCAGCTTTAAAAATCCTCATTTTTCTCTCTTTACTCATCTTCTCAGAAATTCTTACCATCATAGCAAGACGAGGATTTTTTAGGAAAAACTTTTTATGACCGTCTATAAATTTCCAATATAATCCATCCATAACATCACACCATGGACCTTTTTTAAAATGCATCATCTTTAAAAAATAACTAGAGCCACAAATGTAAGGTTTGGTTGCAAATATTCCGCCATCACTAAATAAACCCATTCCATAAACGTTTGGAGCCATCACCCAGTCCGAGGAGTCTACAAACATTTCCATAAACCATTTATAAACTTGTTTTGGATTAATTTCACAAAGGTTCATGATATTCGCTAAAATCATTAATCTTTCGATGTGATGAGACCATCCATAATCTTTAGCATTATTGATTGCATGATCAAGAGGATCTAAACCTGTAGTACCTTCATACCAAGATTTTTTCATCTTTCGATTGTGATTAAAAAAATTTGTTTTTTCTAATCTTTGATCATAATTTTGATAAATTCCTCTCATAAATTCTCTCCAACCAATAATTTGTCTAATGTAACCCTCTAAAGAATTCATAGGTACTTTGTTTTCAACTTTTTTTAATTTAGAAATAATTTCCTCAGGCGTAATTAAGCCCAAATTTATAAGAGGGCTTAAAGCGCTATGAAAAACCGTATTTGATCTATCAGTTACGGCATCTTCGTAATCCCCAAAAAGTTTAATTCTCTCTTTAAAAAATTCATCCAACCATTTATTTGCATCTTTCCTAGTTGTAGGAAACCAAAATTTATCAGTATTACCCGGATGATCTTTAAAGTTGGAATTTATAAATTTTTTTAAAATAGAAGTTTCTTTCGTATCTTTCACTTTAGATATTTCTGGAATTTTTATTGAATTAGGTAGTTTTTTTCTATTTTCTTCATCAAAGCTCCACTTATTTCCTTTAGGTGTTCCATTTTTATTCATTAATAAATTTGTTTTAGTTCTTACAATTTTATAAAAGTTTGCCATGAAAGGTCGCTTATTCTTTGAGAGGTAGTTTTTAAATTCATCTCTATCTACTAAAAACATTGGAGATTTTATTTGATTGATTGTGAGTGAATTTTTTTTAGCAATATTAATTATTTTTTTTTCAAAAAATTTATCCTCAATTTCAAAAAAAGATACTTCTCTAATTTTCTTTTCTTTTATTATTTTTTCTAATTTTTTCTCATAAGTTACTTTAAAATCTTTATTTATATCTTTATAAATTAAATTGAAATTTTTAGATTTTATCTCGTCTCTAAAAGATCTCATTGAGGATAAAAATAATAAAATCTTAAGTTTGTGATGCTTTTCAAAAGTACATAAGCCATAATCCTCAGCCATAAAAAAAGTGTGATCTTTAAAATTATTTAAGTATTTCGGTGAAAATAGTTGATTTCCAAGTAATAAAAAAAGCTTCATATGTAGTAAATTACACCTTTTATTAAGTTATTACACGCGTCATTATTTGCATTTAATTCATGGTTAATAGTGTTATTTTTAAATATGAAAAAAGTAATATTAGGTGCAACCGGATCTATTGGATCATCACTCGCAAAAAAACTTGTAGAGTCAGGGGAACAAATCCATTTGGTAGGGAGACACGAAGCTAGTTTATCAGAGTTAGCAAACGAACTGAATTCTACGTATACAACCTGTGATGTTTTAGAGGAAAATTTTTCTGAAAAAATAGTAAATGATCTTAAAGACGATCAGGTGAACGGCTTAGCTTATTGTGTTGGATCTATAGATCTTAAACCGTTGAAGCTTATTAAGAAAAGTGATTTTATGCAGTCATTTAATCTAAATTTAGTTTCTGCAACAGAAATTATTAAGGCTTTAGCTGATAACTTAAAAGCAAGTAAAGGATCGATCGTTTTATTCTCCACAGTGGCTGTTAAACAAGGCTTTCCAAACCATGCCATAGTTTCATCTGCAAAAGGAGCGGTTGAAGGTTTAACTCTTGCTCTTGCCGCTGAATATGCTCCAAACATTAGAGTAAATTGCATTGCTCCAAGTTTGACTAATTCAAAAATATCAAATTTTTTACTCAAAAATGATAAGATGGCTGAGAGTATTGCTAAAATGCATCCACTAAAAAGAATTGGAGAAGGAGGGGATTCTGCATCTGTGGCAAAGTTTCTTCTCACAGAAGAAAGTTCTTGGATTACTGGACAAATCTTTGGTGTTGACGGAGGAAGATCATCTGTCGCATAACAATCATTGTAAAAATACTTAATTTAATAATATGAAAAAAATTATTATTTTACTATTCTCTTTATTTTTAAGCACTAACCTAATAGCAGCAGGTAGCGATAGTAGTAGTAGCGGTTCTTCCGAAGAGTCATTATACGACGATGCCGTGAAATTAGTTAAAAGAGCTGGTAAGCTTGAGAAAAAAGAAAAATTAGATAAAGCTAAGAAGCTCTATTCACAAGCTTTCTCTAAATTAGAAAAGGCTTATAAATCAGATAAAAAAAATCCAGACATTTTAAATTATATGGGATTCACAACTAGAAAAGTTGGAAACTTCGAACAAGCTGAAAAATTTTACTTAGAGGGTTTAAAAATTAAACCAAATCATAATGGTATTAATGAATATTTAGGTGAACTTTATGTCCAGACAAATCAAATAGACAAAGCTAACGAAAGATTAGCAGTACTTAAAAATTGCAATTGTGATGAGTATAATGAGCTTGAATTGATTATAAAAAATAAGGGCGTTAAAGTTTATTAAGACAAGTCTAAAGCAAATTTCTTCAACTTTTCAATCGGAATAAGTTCTAATGTTTTTACATTAGTTTTTTTTAAGTAAACTTGACAAGCCGCTCCTTCTTCAATTGCTCTTGCATACCATGTAGCACACACGCACCAGGAATCGCCGTCTTTTAAACCAGGGAAACCAAATTCGGGATGAGGTGTGATTAAATCATTACCAACTTTTTTAGACCATTGTAAAAATTCATCAGTTACTTTTGCACACACCGTGTGTACCCCTCGATCATTTTTATCAGTATTGCAGCATCCGTCTCTAAACCATCCAGTTAAAGGATCATTAGAACATGGTTCAAGGGGTTCTCCAAAAACATTTTTTTGAATTTTTTCACTCATTTACTAAATACATTTGCAATTTTTTTATCAATTTCCAAATTAAAAGAAAAAGATCTTCTCTCACCTTTAGTTTTAAATGGATACGCTGTATGCATTAAATAGTGAGGAAACAATATCATATCACCCACTTTTGGTTGATGATTAAAAATACACTCACTCATTAGCATTTTATTTCCATTAATAAAATCTATTGAGCCGTCAGTTTTAGTATTTTTTTTATTTTTAGAAATAAATTTTGGCATCTTTAAGTAACCAACTCCTGAAATATGCCCATCATGAAAATGAATAGGATTATATTCATCATTAAATTGACGAACTACCCAAAAATTTTTTATTTTGATTTTCGAAATTTTTTTTCCTAAACTTTTAAATATATAATTTTTTACAGCTTTAAATAAAATCTTTTCTAAGTTTTTTTTAATAAAGTTTTTTGGCAATTGAAATTCTTGTTTAACTTGTCCGACTAGTTTATTTGAATAATCTAATTTTTTTAACAAATTTTTTTTTGAGGTAATTTTATCAACCTCAGCATTTATTTTTTTTATAGTATTCTTTGGTAGTTTAAGACTTGCGATTTTAGGACCAAATGGACTTAAAACTCTCATACTTATAATTTTGTAGGATTGGGTTGACCTTTATAAACTTCCTCAGGATCAAATTTTTTTTTCTTTTCCTTAAAATCTAGCTCAATTTCTTCAGCGTTTTTAATTGGCCCTAAAGGTATTGATCTATAAAAACACGACTTGTACCCTACATGGCAACTCGCACCATTTCCAATATCTACTGACATCCATAAAGCATCCTGATCATCATCAATTCTTAAATCAATTACTTTTTGAATAAATCCACTCGTTTTACCTTTATGCCATAAAGCTTTTTTTGACCTACTCCAATAGTGAGCTTCTTTAGTTTCTATTGTTTTCTTTAATGCCTCTTCATTCATGAAACCATGCATTAACAATTCTCCAGAACCACTATCTGTAGTGGTCACAGGAATTAAACCTTTGTCATCAAATTTTGGAGAGAGAAATTTTCCTTCCTCAACATCAAATACATTTTCTCTTTTTTTAAACATGTCAGTAAAATAGTGAAAAAAAGACAAAATAGCAATTTGCAATAATCAACTATGTCCTATAAAAACATCTAGAAATGAAATTAGTCAAAGACATAAATAAGCAAAGCTCAATCAAACCTCAAGTCAGTGATAAAGAGGCTGAAGAGGCAATCAAAAAATTATTAGCCTGGATTGGCGAAAATCCTAGTAGAGAAGGGCTTCAGGAAACTCCAAAAAGAGTTGTTAAAGCTTTTAAAGAGTATTTTAAGGGATATCATCAAAACGCGGTGGAGGATTTATCAAAGACTTTCGGTGACGTTGAAGGTTACGATGATATGGTAATTGAAAAAAATATAACTTTAGAAAGTCATTGCGAGCATCATATGGCCCCAATAATAGGCGTTGCTCATGTTTCTTATATTCCAAATAAAAAGGTTGTTGGGCTAAGTAAATTAGCTCGAACAGTTGAAATTTTTTCAAAAAGACTTCAAACACAAGAGAGATTAACAATGCAAATTGCCAAAACACTTATGAGCGCCTTAGATGCAAAGGGTGTAGCAGTTACAATTGATGCAGCTCATCAATGTATGACTATGCGAGGTATTAAAAAAGAGAAAGCAACAACTGTTACAAATTATTTTTTAGGTTCTTTTAAAGAAGATTTAAGTATTCAAAATAGATACCTAAAATATATTGGAAAGTAGATGTCTAATAAATTCAAAGCTATTGTTATTGATAATCAAAACGAAAAATTCACAAGAGAAATTAAAGAAATAGACAAAACCCAATTTAAAGATGGAAATGTATTAGTCAAAGTTGACTACTCAAGCTTAAATTATAAAGATGCTCTGATTTTAAATGATGGAGGAAAGATTGTAAGAAAATTTCCTTTTGTTCCGGGAATAGATTTTTCAGGAACAGTAGTAGAGAGCGAAGATAGTAAATTTACAAGAGATGATAAAGTAATTCTTACAGGATTTAGAGTAGGAGAGGCATATTTTGGTGGGTTTTCTCAATACGCAAAAGTTGACTCAAATTTTTTAATCAAAATACCAAAAGAATTAGATTCACACAAAGCTATGATGTTAGGTACAGCCGGTTTTACCGCTTTACTTTGCTCTTTTGCTGTAAAGGCGAAAGAGGAATTACTTTTAGGCGAAAAAGTAAAAGATGTTTTAGTAACTGGTGCAACAGGAGGCGTCGGAAGTATTGTGATAATGATTTTATCAAAAATGGGATACGATGTTCATGCTGTTACAGGTAAAAAAGATAAGAACGATTACTTAAAAGGTTTAGGCGCAAAAAATATTATAGACAGAAAAGAGTTTGAAGGTGAAAGTAAACTGTTAGAAAAAGGAGTATGGGACGGTGTAGTTGATACCGTTGGAGGATCTGCCTTAACTAAAATATTTGCCCAAACAAAACCTGGTGGGATAGTAGCCGCTTGCGGAAATGCTGGTGGTATCAAAATTAATACGAATGTTATGCCTTTTATTATAAGAGGAGTAAAACTTTGGGGAATTGATTCGTCAGGATCATCAATTAAACGAAGAGAATTCGTTTGGGGTGAAGCGGCAAAGTTAATAGATTTTTCTAAATTAAAATCATTTACTAAAGAGCTTTCATTTACTGAACTTTTAGAAACTTATCCAAAACTTCTTAAAGGAGAGTTTTTTGGAAGAGCTATAGTAAATCCAAATAAATAACTTATAATTAATCTTATCTATGGATTGGGATAAATTAAAAATATTTCATACTGTTGCTGAGGCCTCTAGTTTTACTAAAGCCTCTACCATATTAAATTTAAGCCAATCAGCTATAAGCCGCCAAATTCAAGCATTAGAGAGCGATTTAAAAGTTCAACTTTTTGAAAGACATGCAAGAGGTTTAGTTCTGACTGAAAATGGTGAATATCTCTACAAATCAGCACATGAGATCATTTCAAAATTAAAAGATGTTGAGTCTAATCTTAGCGGACACAAAGATAAACTAAATGGAAAACTTACTGTTACTACAGTAGTAAGTTTTGGCACGACTTGGCTCACACCTAGAATAAAAGAATTTATGGATTTACATCCAGATATTGAAATTGAATTAATTTTTAACGATAAAGAACTTGATTTAAGTACACGAGAAGCAGATGTAGCAATAAGAATGAGAAGGCCAAAACAATTAAATTTAATTCAAAAAAAATTCGTAGATTTTAATTATCATATTTACGGTTCAAATGATTACCTGCAAAAAAATGGATATCCAAAAACTTTAAAAGATTTAGATAAACATAAATTTATAACTTACGGAAAGGGAGCTCCATCTCCAGTTTATAATCCTGACTGGGTTTTAAAACATGGTGTTAAAGATGGAAAAAAAAGAAAATCAATTATGAAAGTAAACAGCGTTTATGGATTGTTATTGGCAGTGCAAAGCGGAGTTGGTTTAGCTGCTTTACCAGATTACATCGCTCATAACGTAAATAATATAACTAAAGTTTTACCTGAGGAAACAGGGAAACCCACAGAAACGCATTTCGTTTATCCTGCTTCTCTGAAAAATAATGCAAGATTAATGGCTTTTAGAAACTTTATATTTACAAAGGTAAACGAGTGGAAATTTTAATATCCTTTATAATTCCATTTATAATTTTATTAACCATAGTTGTTTTTATACATGAATACGGACATTATTATTTTGCAAAAAAATATGGTGTTGGAGTTACTGATTTTTCCATTGGTTTTGGTAAAGAAATATTTGGTTTTAATGACAAATCAGGTACCAGATGGAAATTTTGCGCAATACCCTTAGGAGGATACGTTAAATTTTTTGGTGATAGAAACGTTTTTAGTCAAGCAGAACAAGAAGAGCTTTTAAAAGAGTACAATGAGAAAGATAGAGAAAAACTTTTTGTTGTAAAACCTCTTTATCAAAGATCTTTAATTGTTGCTGCAGGACCATTTGCAAACTTTTTACTAGCTATAGTGATTTTTGCTTTTATTTATATGTTTGCGGGCAAGGATTTTACCCCCGCTCAAATCCAAGAGGTTCAGCCTGAAAGCCCAGCTTATGTTGCGGGTATTAAATCAGGTGATGTAATCCAATCAATAAACGAAAGAGAAGTAAAAAGTATTATGGAGGTTTCAACTTTCATAAATGCTTCATCTTCAGAAACTATTGATATACAGGTTTTAAGAAAAGGTAATAAAATAACTTTAAAAGTTAAGCCAAAATTTATTGAGGGGAAAGACTCATTAGGAAATCAAATTAACAAGAAGATTATTGGAATTAAAGTTGCACCTTTGAATGAAGAAATAAATAGGCAGAGACTAGGACCTGCAACAGCATTATATTATGCCGTTAAAGAAACTTGGTTTGTTATTGAAGCATCATGGGAATTCGTAATTTCCATGTTTAAAGGGACGGGGGACACTTCTCAGTTAGGTGGCCCAATTAAAATTGCTAAAATAACTGGACAGGTTGCTAAGTTTGGAATTGTCGCCTTTTTAAGTATAATGGCATATATTTCAATAAGCTTAGGATTTATTAATCTTTTCCCAATTCCGATGTTAGATGGGGGACATTTAATGTTTTACGCCTTTGAGAAGATTTTAGGGCGTCCTTTAACTCAAAAAACCCAGGAGGGTTTTTTTCGAATCGGGTTATTTTTGCTGCTTTCTTTAATGTTTTTCACAACATTTAACGACCTTAAAGATTTAGGCTTGTTTTAAGCCACTTTTTTAAGCTCAAAAAGTCAATAAAATCAACACTTTTTGAGGCACAATATATTGTGTTAACATTTACGTGAAACACCAAAAAAACATTGATTTTATTAGGTTTTTCTGCAGATTAGAAATTAACCAATAAAGGGGCATAAAATGAATAAAAAACAACTAGTAGCGAAAATATCGTCAACTTTGGGTCAGAGTAAAGCTGATGCTGAAAGAACCTTTGATTCAATAACGACTATAATTTTAGATGCTTTGAAAAATGACGATACTGTAAAGATAGCTGGTTTTGGTACTTATAAAGTAGCAAAGAGAAAAGCTAGAGTAGGAAGAAATCCTAGAACAGGTGAGTCAATCCAAATCGCTGCATCACAGAAAGTTAAGTTTTTACCTGCTAAAAGCTTAAAAGAAATGTTTAATCGATAAACGTTTATTTAGCCCTTATTTAATAATCTCAAATAGGGGCTAACTACTTGCAAAAATTGCATAGCTAAAATTAAGATATATCAATTCAAATATAAATTTACAAATTCTATAAACCTCCTTTAACAAAGGGAGTTATTATGAAAAAATACTTAGGATACTTTTTAGCAGGTACAGCCATTTACTTTGGTTTTGCTGGTCTTGGATACGCTGAGACTACAGTGTCTGCAGAAGTACAATACATTTTTAATACCCTATTATTTTTAATGTCAGGTTTTTTGGTCATGTGGATGGCCGCAGGTTTCGCAATGTTAGAGTCAGGGTTAGTAACATCAAAATCTGTATCAGCAATCTGTGCAAAAAATATAGGTCTTTATTCAATCGCCGGAGTAATGTTCTGGTTGGTTGGTTATAATTTAGCTTACGGTATCCCAGAAGGTGGATATATAGGCTCATTCACACCATGGAGTGATAATTCAGCATTAGAAACAGGATATTCTGATGGTTCTGATTGGTTTTTCCAAATGGTGTTCTGCGCCACAACAATGTCAATCGTATCTGGTACGTTAGCAGAAAGAATTAAGATCTGGCCATTTTTCTTATTTGCCGCAATTTTAACTGGAATTATATATCCAATTTCAATGGGCTGGCAATGGGGTGGCGGATGGTTATCTGTTGCTGGATTTTCAGACTTTGCTGGTTCAACATTAGTACATGCTGCTGGCGGTGCCGCCGCATTAGCAGGTGCAATAGTGCTTGGAGCAAGAACTGGAAGATTTAGTTCTAGCGGCGGAGTAAAAGCTATGACACCATTTGCTGCATCATCTATTCCGTTAGCAACACTAGGAGTATTTATACTTTGGTTAGGTTGGTTCGGATTTAATGGTGGATCTCAGTTAGCTTCTGGAACGTTAGAAGACGTTTCAGCAGTTGCAACAATTTATATCAATACGAACTTAGCTGCAGGTGGTGGTGTATTAGCCGCTGCAACTGTTTCTAGAGTATTTGGTGGTAAAACTGACGTAGTGATGATGCTAAACGGCGCAATTGCTGGTTTAGTAGGTATTACGGCAGAACCATTAACACCAAGTCCGTTAGCTGCAATCTTTATCGGAGCAATAGCAGGAGTATTAATGTACTTCTCAGTAAAATTATTGTTTAAAATGAAAATTGATGACGTAGTTGGTGCCATTCCAGCACACTTAGTAGCTGGAGTATGGGGTACATTAGCAGTGCCATTAACAAACAGTGATGTTACCTTTGGAGCACAATTCCTAGGAACTATCTCAGTTGTGGTATTCGTATTTGTAGTCTCATTTATTGTTTTCCAAGCTATTAAGAGCACAATTGGATTAAGAATAAGTAAAGAAGCTGAAAGACTAGGAACTGACAAAGCAGAAGTCGGTGTAATAGCTTACGGCATCAGAGACTAAACTAAACTCTCCCTCCCTCGTTAGTTGGGAACAATTATAAGGCCTGGTTCGGATCCCCCGTCCAGGCCTTATGTATTTAATATCAAATTTTGACGGTTGTATTTTGCAATACTTGATACTCAATCAAACTTTAAATTTATAAAAATTTCTCTAAAAGGTCGTCATATTTAGACAGATGTAGATTTTATTTGGGTTAAAATTTAAAAGCTTTAAAGGATGTAAGTTATTTTATACATAAAATCTTATTAAAGACCAATAAGAGTGTATCGACAAATGCGTTGCAAAATAAAGGTAATTCGCTCTTTTTTGAATGATATTTTATTGATCGAGCATCATTTATTTATTAGAGCTCACAAATTTTAATACTTCTTTGGCATGATCTTTTACTCTTACATTTGACCAAATTTTTCTAATTTTTCCTTTATCAATGAACACAGTTGATCTAATTGTGCCAAGAAACTTTTTGCCCATAAAGGACTTAATTCCCCAAACACCATATTTTTTTTGTGATTTTAAGTCAGGATCTGAAAGTAAGTCAAATGGAACCTTATATTTCTTTTTAAATTTTTTATGGCTCTCAATTGAGTCTTTTGAAATTCCAATCACATCACATTTTGACTTTTTAAATTTCTTATATAGTTTGGAGAAATCTTTAGTTTCAATAGTACATCCTGGTGTGTCATCTTTAGGATAAAAATATATTATTAATTTACCTTTTATTTTTTTTAGATCAAAATTTGCATCTTTTGTTCCAGAAAGCTTAAATGTAGGAGCTTTAGTATTTTCTTTAACTTTCATTATTTTCCCAAAGTTTTTTTAAGTCAATAAAAGGCGAAACTCCAAAAACCGAATTAATATTTGCACAGTGAACAGCTAAAGAGGGAATTGGAGACAAGCAAGGATTTGAATTGTAAATATCATGTAAAGGTTTTTCCCAAGGGTCAACCCACTCAATACCCATCTTTTCTAAACTATTGTAATTCTCTTCTATAACTTTCTTACTAGTCATAAAAGTTACCAAGCTTTCAGAAACTAACCTCCAGTGATACTTCTCACCTAAATAAATTTTTGTTGCTTCATCTTTTGTATATAAATATGGATAGTCAGATGGCAGTAAAACCAAGTCTTTAGAGAAAATAGTGTTAAATTTCTCATAAGAAAAAATCATTTCTGTAATTGCATTTTCTGAATGTAAATAATCATCCTCGACAAAATAAATAATATCTGCACTTTCTTTTTTAGCAATCAATAAAGAAGTGTAAAAATTAGCCATATTAGAAAATTTCGCTTTAGAATATCCTGGTTTGATTTTGTCCTTAAAATCTTCAAGGTTAATTGATTGAAATTTATTCTCTATATTTGATTTATTTAATATTTCTTTAATTTTATATATATCTTCTTTCGGAGAATTTGTATCAGTAACTATAAGATTGAACCTAATATTCTTAAATTCCAAAGAAGCTTTATTAATTGATTTTATTAAAGATCTTAAAGTTCTAAAAGTATATTCATTTTTTTCTTCATTAAATATTCTCCTTTTATTCTGGTCCATTATTAGTTCAGAAGTGCAAGTTCTTACAATTATTTTAAGGCTATTTATTTTATTTTTAATATCAACCTGACCTAAAGGAATAGTTATAGATTTTTTCCCTTGGACGCTTAACGTTTCGTTCAAATTTTTGTTTAAGGTTGTAGACCTAAAATTAGATTGATCAATAATTTCATAACCAATTAATCTACAAAATTTTATAAATATTTTTTTCAAAAAATTAGTTTTTTGCGTATTTTTTATTTTTTTCATTATGGTTAATTGTATATATTAGTTTATATTCTAGTTCTATGAACATAAAATCATCCCAGTTACTTGTAGAAGAAGCTCAAAAAAGAATAGAAACTCTAAAACCTAATCAAGTTAAAAAATTAGTGGAAAACAAAGAGATAACTTTAATTGATGTAAGAGATGTAAGGGAATTATGGAAAGAGGGCACAATCGAGAACTCTAAACATATACCAAGAGGAATGTTAGAATTTTGGCTTGATCCTGAAAGCACTTATTACAAAGAAAATAAAATTAAAAATATAAAAAAAATGGTTTTATATTGCGCACTAGGGTGGCGTTCAGCATTAGCAACTAAATCGTTAGTTGATATGGGTTTTACAAATGTTGCTCACGTAGACGGGGGATTTGATGCTTTAAAAAAAATTGGTTTAAAGGTTGTTGTTAAAAAGAGAAAATAATTATTTACTAGCTTCATTCAAAGCGAATTCAATTCTATCTTGACCCCAGAAAATTTTATTATTAACTACAAAAGTTGGTGCACCAAAAATACCTTTAGCAAATGCATCGCTAGTTTTTTTTCTAAGACCATCTTTAATGAGAGAAGACGAAGTCCTTAAGGCAAAAGTTTTTGGATTAATATTTAAATTTTTCAAAACTTTTTGAATAATGATATCATCATTCATATTCAAACCATCTTGCCAGATTGTATTAAATATACTGTCTATATAATAGCTTTTGATATTATCTTCTTCAGCTACGAGAACTCCTCGCATTAAGTTTAAAGTTCTTATTGGGAAATAATAGTTGAATTTAAATTTTATACTATTCTTCTCTGCAATTAATTTACAATCTCTTATCATATGCTTTGCCTTTGCAGGTATAAAAGCTGGCGCTTTAATATTATGCAAATTATGAAGCCCCCCTAATAGCACTGGAATATATTTAATCTTTATATTTTCTTTTATCTCAATTTTTCTGATTTCTTTGTGCGCAAGAAAGGAATATGGGCTTACGAAATCAAAATAAAAATCGAATGGTTTAATCATTAAAGCTAATTTTTTTAGCAAAGATAATTCTTATAAACCAATAAATAACTATTCCAATTGGGCCAGTGAAATATGTTAAAATTAGTGATAGAATAATAACTATTCTAGGAATTATATATCGTCTAGCATCCCTAACTATCCAAGCTCCAGCAAATAAACTTATTGCTAAAAAATGTAGCCAAAAGATTAATAACAAAGCTTCATTTGCAAACATCGAATATAGTCCATTGATACCACTATATAATTCAAATCCATCAAAAATATTTCCATCGATATAAATTAAATAAGATAAATAAGCATAACCAAAAGCTAAAAGCAGATAAGGAATTATTGATTGTGATAAAAAATTTGTCAGACCGTGATAGGGAAGAAAAACTAATAAAAGCCAAAAAGGAATTACTCCCCAATTAGCGACTAAATAAATATTTTCATAAGTTAAATAAGGTAATAAATCATTTATCATAAAATATAATATAGTATATTAGCTTTATGAATCCCACAGTTAATAAAAGTGATTTTGAAGATTTAACTACAAATCTTAAAGACTTGGCTTATTCATATTTAGAAAAATATAGTCCTTCGAAACAACAATTAAAAATATACTTGCTTAAAAAATATTTAACAAAAATTAAAGGAACAAAATCGAAAAAAGAAGTCACATCAATTATTGATGAAATTATTTTAAATCTTGAAAAGAATAGAATTTTAAATGATGAAATGTATTCTGACTCAAAAGCCAGAATGTTTTTAAGAAGAGGATATTCTTTAAATAAAATTAATCAATCTTTAAGAAATAAAGGTATTGAGAGTAAGTTTATAAAACAAAGTATTGATAAAATTAAAGAAGATAATATTGAGCCAGATTTTGTCTCCGCTTTAAAACTCTGCAAAAGAAGAAGAATAGGACCATTGAGACCTCAAGAGAATCGAGAGTTATTTTATAAAAAAGATATGGGTATTTTAGCCAGAGGTGGTTATAGTTTTGAATTATCAAAAAGAGTTTTGGACTTAGAAAAGAGTGAATTTAATAAATTAATCAAGATTGTCTGATTTTCTTTTTTTTTCTTCTTCAATAAGAATATCAAGTTTTCTTTTGAGAGAATTTCTAACTAAAATAAAAAATAGAATACCAAAAAAAGTTACCGATAAGATTATAGTTAAAATAGTTTTAATCACCCAATTTTTCTGCTCTCTTAATTAAAATACTTGGATTTCTATAATCATCTTTCCCATATAAAAATGGTTTACCGTCTAATGTTTTTATAATTGCACCTGCGTTCTGCGCTATTGCATGGCCGGCAGCATAATCCCACTCATTAGCTCTTTCTCTTGCTGCATAAATGTCGTACTCACCTGTAGCGATAACGCAAAATTTATAAGAACTTGCCATTCTTACTATTGAGTTAACATTAAATTCTTTTAATTTATTTAAAATAAAATCTGATGGTTTTAAAGCGCTGGATAAAGCAACTATTTTTCCTTTAGGTTGTTGTTTTCTACAACTAATTTTTTTTGTAGACCCATTTTCAATCATATAACTTTCATTAGCACCATAAGAAAAAAAAAGTCTATTTTTTCTTGGAACTCCTACAACACCAAGGATTGGAATAGTGTCAATTACTAAAGCTGCATTAAGTGTATATTCCTCTTTTCCAGCTATATATTCTTTTGTTCCATCTATTGGGTCTATGAGCCAGAATGTTTTTGCATTATTCTTAATATTTAAGTTAACAGTTTCTTCGGAAATTATAGGGAGGTTTGGAGTGAGTTCTTTAATTTTATCGGTAATTAATTTATTTACCTCTAAATCTCCATTGCTCACAGGAGATTTGTCCTCTTTTTCCTCTATCTTTAATCCTTTTTTGTAGAGATCAATAGACTTTTTTCCCGCTAGATTAAAAGTATCAATTAAATTTTCACTTAGAGATTTTAGATCACTGGTTTTCATCTTCAACTTTTTCTAAATTAACATTCTCAATATTTATTACAATTTTCCCATAATTTTCAAAATTTACTGTCACCTTATTTTTGATAATAGACTGAACTTGTCCCAATCCCCAATCTTCATTTGCAGGATTTTTAACGTAATCTCCTGGTTCAAAATCAATAAGCATCATGGAAAATCACAATTTTTTACATTATACACTTAAATAATGAATTCACTAGGAATTAATAAACCAAAAAAAGAAACTAAAGTGGTAGTAGCCATGTCTGGTGGAGTTGACTCTTCAGTAGTAGCAGCACTTATGAAAGACGAAGGTTATGATGTTACAGGAATAACATTAAAACTATATGACGACACTAAATCTTCAAAAGAAGGAAGACAGTGTTGTGCTGGTCAAGACATTTTAGATGCTAAAAGAGTATCAGAAAATATTAATATAAATCATAAAATTTTGTTTTACCAAAAAAAATTTAAATCTGAAGTTATAGACTCTTTTATAGATAGTTATGCTGCAGGTGAAACTCCAATACCTTGTGTTCAATGTAATCAAACTGTTAAGTTTAGGGATTTATTTAAATACGCAAAAGATTTGAAAGCAGATGCACTCATAACAGGTCATTATGTTTCTAGAGTTCAATTCAATGGCAGTGCGAATATGTATAGAGCTAAAGATCTAAATAGAGATCAAAGCTATTTTTTATTTAGCACTACACAGGAACAATTAGACTATCTAAGATTTCCTTTAGGTGAAATTGATAAGTCAGAGACTAGAGCAATAGCCAAAAAATTAAAATTAAATGTTGCCTCTAAACCTGATAGTCAAGATATATGTTTTGTTCCTAATGGTGACTATGCATCGGTAATAAGAAAATTTAGACCAGAGTCTTTTAAACCTGGGAAAATTGTTGATCTTGAGGGAAAACAAATTGGTTCACATGATGGAATTATAAATTATACGATAGGTCAAAGAAAAGGAATTAAGATCGCAAGTAATATTCCTTTATATGTTGTAAACATTGATGCAGACAGCAATACTATAATAGTTGGAAGTAAAGATTGTCTTGAAGTTAAAGAAATTAAATTAAGAGATTTAAATGTCCTTGGATCAAAAAAAGAATTTGAAGAAGTTATAAATATTAAAGTTAGATCTACCGGCAGGCTTTTAAAAGCAAAAGTTAATATTATAGAAAATTCAGCTGATATTAAAATTTTAGATAAAGAAACAGGAATTTCTCCAGGCCAAGCTTGTGTATTTTACTCTAAAGATAAAGTTGGGGATAAAGTTTTAGGAGGTGGCTGGATACATAAGACTTTAAATAAAAATTTATCCACTAAGTTAACAAGTTAAATTATTGCTCGTTTTAAGTGATACCTATTTTTTTTAAATATGATTTAATTAAATTAATTAAGAGGCAACTCTTAACTGGCCATTTAAGGAAAAACCGAGAGGTTCAAGCTTAAAGGGCAGAAAGATGAACCTAGTAGCGCTAGAATAGTTCATCGGGATGGCTTGGCGGTAGCGCCTAAAACGACGAGCCAAAACTACTAAATTTCTGGGCGAAAGCCTAGAAATTTATGTGGTTCTCTTCCACAAAAATCTAGTAAATAAATAAAATAGTATAACACCTACAAAATAGTTCCATTCTAAAGCATGTTTAAAGTTAGTATTACCTTTATTCAAAAGGATTGGCAAACTTAGAATTGCTACAGCAGCTAAAACAGAAACTAAAATTGCTTTAAAAATTAAAATTTTTTTATTAATTAATTTTGAGAGTTCTTTTTTTAATTTAAAGAAATGATAAACAAGCATTCCTTGAGCTATAATTTCAAATATAATAAATAATAGTAAAACTACTCTCCTTAATAATTTATAAATTTGAATATCAAACTTTATACCTAAAAATATTGAGTGAATTGCCAAAAATACAGCTGAAAGAATTCCAAAGATCTTAAATTTATAATTAGTATTAGTCGATTTGAAATGGTTAACCAAATTATTATTATTTAACCAATAATAATAAAGAATTATTGCAGTAGTTATCATCGCTGGTTTAAAAATTAAATATTGTGGAAATGTCCGAGAGGCTCTGCTTATTGACAAACTTCCATCAAGATAAGGTATTGAAAATCCTGATCTTCCAATTTGATCTACAGCCAAAAAAGTATTTTCCAAAAATTCAGGGTTTTGAGAAATAAATAAACAAAGGTTTATTGCTGTTAACGGAATAAAAAATATCCATAAACTCAATCTTCTTATTTGAGTTATTTCATTCATAAATGTTTAGTTGATTATTTTTTTTTATTTCTTTTTCTTGCTCTTCTTTTTTTTGAGCCAATTTTTCTTCTACCACGGTGCTTTTTTGGATAACCCATATTTTTGCCTCCTTTTAGTATCTTAATTAGACAATTAATATATAAATATCAATTATAATTATTTATGAAAAAGTCTATAAAGACATTCCTAAAACATCCTACTAAAGATAATTCTAATAGATCTGCAAACCCTGCAGTAATAAGAGCCTCTACTATACTCTTTAACACTATGCAGGAGCTTTATGATCATGAAAAAAAAATTAAAAGACATCAAAAAGTAAGCCATTACAGTTACGGTCGTTATGGAAGTTCTACGACAATCGAATTAGAAAACATGCTTAAAGAATTAGAGCAAGCTTTTCATGTATTTTTGACAGGGACAGGTTTTGGAGGAGTGGCTCTGGCTATTATGAGTCTATGTAGACCAGGAGATGAAATTTTAGTGTCTGATAATGTTTATGGTCCAACCAAAGAAATTTCCGAAAAACTTCTTAAAGAATTCAATGTCATGGCAAAGTTTTACAATCCAGACTCATTTGAAGATTTGAAAAGTAAAGTTACAAAAAAAACAAAAATGATATTAGTTGAAAACCCTGGAAGTAATACCTTTGAATTTCAAGATTTATCTAAAATTGTCAATTTAGCTAAAAAGAAAAAAATATTCACTTTCTTAGATAATACTTGGGGCACCCCTTTGTATCTAAAACCCTTAAAACTTGGATTTGATATGTCATTCTCCTCTGCAACAAAATATTTTTCTGGTCATTCAGATGCGATGGGTGGTTCACTAGCAGTTAATAAAAAAGTTTTTAAACAAATAATGTTCTTCTATAAACTTTCAGGATACAGAATGTCTGCTGATGAGGCTTATTTAATTATTAGAGGTCTAAGAACATTAGATACAAGATTAAACGCACATTACGAAAATACTAAACGAGTAATTAAATTCCTAGGGAGACAGAAAAAAATAAAAGAAATTTTATATCCTCATAACCCATCAAGTAAAAATTATAAACTTTGGAAAAAATATTATTCGGGCGCAACCGGATTACTATCGGTAGTAATTAAAAGTAAAAAAAAATCATCTGTTATTAAATTTGTAAATTCACTAGAACTTTTTGGTATTGGCTATAGCTGGGGTGGGTTTGAAAGTCTTGCAATTTTACAAGAACTTCGTTCAAATAAAAAAGATGAGTACCTTCAAGGTAGAAAGTATTTTAGATTTAATGAAGATGAACATATAGTTAGATTACATATTGGTTTAGAGGACCCAAAAGATTTAATTAATGATTTAAAAAGATCTTTAAGATATATTAAATAATGTTTAATTTTATTCCAAACAGACTTGCTCTTATAGTTTTAATTTCAGCTTGCAGTATTATTTTAATTTCAATGGGTCTCAGACAAACTTTCGGACTTTTTTTTGATGCATTTGAAAAAGGTCTTGGAGTTACAAGAACAGAATTTGGTTTAGCAATAGGTATTCAAATGTTATTTTGGGGATTTTTTGCTCCTATGTTTGGACTATTAGCGGATAAATTTGGAGGTAACAAAGCCGTATTTTTGGGATTTCTAATTTTTGCTCTAGGTATTTTTATGCTTTACTCTGGTCCTAACACTGGAATTTATTTTCAATTAGCGTTAGGGGTTTTAGTTGGAACTGCTTTAGGAGCAACAGCAATTGGAGTTCCAGTATCAGAAGTTGGAAAGCATTTTCCTAACGAAACACGTACTATTGCTACAGGAGTTGTTACAGCTGCAGCGTCTATAGGTTATTTTTTATCACCGCTACTTACAAAATATAGTCTAGTAGAATTTGAATGGGAGCAAACTTTAAAATATTTTATGATATTTATAGTTATAGGTCTTGCTGTTTCAATTTTTTTATTCCCAGCAAAAACAGTTATTAATTCATCCCAAGCTGATAGAGACCAAACTTTTTTGTCTGCTATTAAAGAAGCCTTTTCTCATAAAGGTTATATATTATTAGTTTTAGGTTTTTTTGTATGTGGTTTTCAAATTACATTAGTAGGAACCCACATACCTGGATATATGCAAGATAGAGGAATGGCAGGATGGTCCGCTACTATAATTTTAGCGTTGATTGGTTTTTTTAATATTTTTGGTACTTTGGGTATGGGTTATCTCGGCACTAAGTATAAAAAGAAAAATTTATTAAGCATTCTTTACTCTTTAAGAGCTTTAAGTATATGTGTGTTTATTTTTTCTCCTCCCTCAATGCTCAATTCAATTATATTCGGAATTACTTTTGGACTTTTGTGGTTATCTACTGTTCCTCCAACGAATGGAATAGTTGCTCAAATTTTTGGCACAAAATATTTAAGCACTTTATTCGGTATAGTTTTTTTATGTCATCAATTCGGAGCTTTTGCTGGTGCATTTTTGGGAGGGTATTTTTTTGATACCTACGGAAGTTATGATTATGCGTGGTATTTGGCTATCGCTCTTTCTATTTTTGCTACAATTGTTCATTACCCAATAGATGAGACACGCTTAGTTCGTGTGGATAACACTCTTTAAAGTTGTATTTTGAGTCTGATTAGGAATCAAAAGTGAATCAAAACGTGAACATTTGTAGCTACACAACTAAAAATTGTGGATAATTTTTTCATTAAAACATTTATAATTTAAATAATTAATTATAAAAAAAAAGGAGTAAAAATGTTTTCAAAAGAACTTGGTGCGAAATTAGACAAATATCATTTACTAAAACATCCTTTCTATCAAATTTATTGGAACGAAGGAAAACTAACTCGTGAAATTATTAAAGATTATGCAGAACAATATTATCAACACGTTAAAGCGTTTCCAAGATACATTAGTGCAACACATTCAATTTGCGAAGATCTAGAAAAAAGAAGAATTCTTTTAGAAAACTTGCAAGACGAGGAAAACAAAGATGGGGACCATCCAAAATTGTGGAAAAATTTTGCTAAAGCTCTTGGAGCTGATGAAAAAAAAATTGAGAAGGTAAAGCTTGACTGGTTCACAAAAGACATGATTGATAATTTTTTTTCTCAAGCTAGAAAATCTTATGCTGAAGGTCTTGCATCTTTATATACATATGAAAGGCAAATACCTGAAATAGCTGAGACTAAAATCCAGGGGTTGAAAAAATTTTATGGAGTAAAATCTAAAGAAGGTCTTGAATTTTTTGAGGCGCATAAATCTGCAGATGTAATTCATAGAGCTGAATGTGAAAAATTATTAGATAGTCTCTCTAAAGAAGAACAGGAAAAAGCTGAATCAGCTTCATTGTTAACTGCTAGATATTTATGGAATTTCTTAAGCGGGATGACTACTAAACATAAACTTCAAACTATTGCTGCTTAAAATTATATTTTAGCTTGCAAATATGAAAAACGATAATCACGTTTGGGATAACAAACATCCTACAGCACAAATGCTAGGTCGTTGGCAACCATGGCATGCTGGTCATCAAAAACTCTTTGAAGAAACATTAAAAAAAACCGGACAGGTAAATATTATGGTTCGAGATGTAAAAGGTGTTGATGATAATCCGTTTGACTTTGAAACTGTAAAAAAAAATATTTTTGAGGCACTAGAAGATTATAAAAATAGAATTCAAGTCACTTTAGTTCCTAATATAACTAATATTTGCTACGGAAGAGGAGTCGGCTACAAGATTGAAGAGATCGTTTTAGACGAGAAAACACAACAAATTTCAGCGACTAAAATTAGAGAACAGATGAGAAAAGAGGGTAAGCTAAAATAGTTGAGATTCATTCTCACTTGACCTCTAAAATAGGCCTATATATAAATATTTAATGTTAACTAATAATCCATTCTCTACTCTATCAGAAATAATTCCAGCTTTTGCAATGCAAGGGTTTGTAATAGCCATGGCAGCTCTAACATTAATCGGTGTGTTGGTTGACATAAGGCACAAAAAAAATGTGAAATATTTTTTTGAGAACGCAAAAAAAGCTAAAAAAAATGCTCAGATAGAATTGACTACTGCGAAAAGAACTGCGGTTATTTTAAAAACTGTTGCCCATGATATTGCAACAACATCAGAACTAGGATGGGGCAAAAGAAGATTGGCACACGTTTTAGGCATGTATGGAACTATTATTTTTTGGGTTTGTTCAGCTATTTTAATTTTTTCTTACTCATCTGTAGGTATTGAAACTCCATCACCTTTAACAGCTCTATGGCACATTGGGGCTATTTTAACTTGTTTAGGTGGATATTGGTTTTGGTTTTTCTTAAGAGTTGATGTTTCTGCAGAAGCACATCCTTGGTATAGAATTATAAAAGCAGATTTGTTTGTTTTAGCTTTATTAGCTTGCGCAACATTTGGTTTAGCTTGGTCATACACACAATATTCAGGGATGACTGGTCTTAGTTATTTATTTTTAGTTTTATTTATTGTTTCAAATCTAGTTTTGTTTGGAGGTGTTTACTGGTCGAAATTTGCTCATATGTTCTATAAACCTGGTGCAGCGATTCAAAAAAATTTAGCTGAAGCTGATGGATCTAGAGACAATTTGCCTCCGCCTGCTGATGCTCCGGAGCAATTCGGACTGGGAATTAAAAGAGAACAACCGAAGCATTATTAGAAAATTTATGTTATTAAACCTAAAGGAAAAAAAATAATTTATGTCAACTTTTGTATACATGACAAGATGCGATGGATGCGGTCATTGCGTAGATATCTGTCCATCAGATATTATGCATATTGACGAGACAATTAGACGAGCAAAAAACATTGAACCTAACTTTTGCTGGGAATGTTATTCATGTGTAAAAGCTTGTCCAAATCATGCAATTGATGTTAGAGGTTATGCTGATTTCGCTCCAATGGGACACAGTGTGAGAGTAAGAAGAGAAGAAGAAAAAGGAACTATTTCTTGGAGAATAAAATTTAGAAACGGAACTGAGAAAAACTTTGTATCACCAATCACAACGAAACCTTGGGGTAAATTCATTCCGAAACTTGCCGAAGAGGACAAACCAAATCAAGGCGAAATAACTACACAAAGACTTTACACAGAACCTAAAGGTTTAAATATTGATGGAGATCTTCCAACTGTAAGTAAAGATTCATTTAAAAAAGGTGTTTACTATTAATGGCCAATGTAAAAACACATGTTGAAGAAAGCGATATCCTCATTATCGGTGGCGGTATGGCCGGTACAGGCGCTACATTTGAAGCTAGACACTGGGGAAGAGATTTAAAAATAGTTTGCGTAGAAAAAGCTAACATCGATAGAAGTGGTGCTGTAGCTCAAGGTCTTTATGCTATCAATTGTTATATGGGTATGCAGTGGGATGAAAACCAACCTGAAGATCACGTTAGATATGCACGAAATGATTTAATGGGAATGGTTAGGGAAGATTTAGGTTATGACATGGCTCGTCATGTAGACTCAACAGTTCATATGTTTGATGAATGGGGTTTACCTATGATGAAGAATGAAAAAACAGGAAGATATTTAAGAGAAGGTAAATGGCAAATCATGATCCACGGTGAGAGCTATAAACCTATTGTTGCTGAAGCAGCAAAGAAGTCTGCAAACAAAATTTACAACAGAATTATGATCACTCATCTTTTAATGGATGATGAAAAAGAAAATAGAATAGGCGGAGCAGTCGGTTTTAATATGAGAACTGGTGACTATCATGTGTTTAAAGCAAAAGCTGTAATAGTTGCAGCAGGCGGAGCTTCACACATCTTTAAACCCAGAGCAGTTGGCGAAGGAATGGGAAGAACTTGGTACGCTCCTTGGAGTAATGGTTCTGCTTACGCACTCCCAATAGCTGTTGGAGCTAAAATGACTCAAATGGAAAACAGAATAGTCTTATGCAGATTTAAAGATGGCTATGGTCCAGTTGGAGCTTACTTTTTACATTTAAAAACTTACACTCAAAACGCTAATGGTGAGAATTACGAAAAAAAATGGTACGACCAAACTAAATCTTTAGTAGGAGAGTACATTGATCACCACCCAACACCTACTTGTTTAAGAAATCATGCTTTTATCCAAGAAGTACAAGCTGGTGGCGGACCAATCCACATGGTAACTAAAGAAGCCTTCCAAGATCCACATTTAGAAACTGTAGGTTGGGAAAACTTTTTAGGGATGACAGTCGGTCAGGCTGTTGTATGGGCTTCACAAAACATTGATCCAAAATATACAAACCCAGAGCTTACAACTTCAGAACCATATGTAATGGGTTCACACGCAACATGTTCTGGGGCTTGGGTAAGCGGACCAGAAGATTTATCCCCTCCAGAATATTTCTGGGGGTACAACAGAATGTTAACTGTTGATGGATTATTTGGTGCGGGTGACACTGTAGGTGGAAGTGCACATAAATTTTCATCTGGATCTTTCACAGAAGGTAGATTAGCTGCAAAAGCTGCTGTGAAATATATCGAAGATAAAAAAGCTGATGGAATTAAAGTAAGCGATAAACAATACAAAGATTTAAAAGAAGTTATTTATAAACCTTTAGAAAATTATACAGTAGGTCGAAATGAAATTACCGGCGGGACAGTTTCCCCAAGTTATATTTCTCCTATTCAAGGGTTACAAAGACTTCAAAGAATAATGGATGAGTATGTTGGGGGTATAGCAACAAATTATATGACCAATGAAAACATGCTTAATAGAGGTTTAGAATTATTGAAATGGTTAGAAGAAGATTTAGAAAATGTTGGAGCTGAAGATTACCACCAACTTATGAGAGCATGGGAATTAAAACACAGAACCATCACATCACAATGTGTAACTGAGCATACCAAATTCAGAGAAGAAACTAGATGGCCAGGTTACTATTACAGAGGCGACCATTTAAAACTCGACGATGATAATTGGCATTGCTTAACTGTTTCAAGACGAGATCCAAAAACTAAAAAGTTCACAATGGAGAAAGTTCCTGTTTATCACATCGTAGACGAAAAGAAGGAAAAGAAAGCTTCATAAAGTTTAATGGAGTTGATGGAAAAATCTGACAAAGAAATTAAAGATATTGCTCAGCCAATCTGGGATAATTTAGTTAAATCATCAAATATAAAAGATTACGGTGGGTTCACTAAAGATTTTTCATCACAAATGCTTTACGGAGCAAATGAAGTTGAGCTTGGAAAACAATGGGCCAACAATAAGTTACTTACTAGTCTGTCAGAAAAACAAGAATTTTTAGGCACAATAAGAAGAAATCAATTTATAACTGTCCTTTACAAACAAACAAGCCAAACTATGCCTGGAGAATTTTTAGGTAGGTTAGTTCTAGGTGAAGAAGATGGTTTAGTAAAAGTTTTTGGGGCTACAATTTATTAAGATTGACAACTTAATGTTTCAGGCATAATCCTAATAATAATGCTCGAAATTTATCTTCCTATCGCACAAGTAAATATAGATATTTTTCTTTTATTATTTTTAAGTTTAGCGGTTGGAGTTTTATCAGGCCTTTTTGGTGTCGGTGGAGGGTTCTTGATGACGCCATTTTTAATTTTTATGGGTATACCTCCGGTGTATGCAGTTCCAAATGAGGTCAATAATATTCTTGCTACCTCTGTATCTGGTTCTCTTACTCATTGGTATAAAAAAACTTTAGATTATAAGATGGGTTTAATGATTGTTTCGGGAGGTGTAGTTGGAACTATTATAGGAATTATGACGTTTACTTTTTTTTCAGAAATCGGAAAAATAAGTTTAATAATTTCTCTATTGTATATGTATCTTTTAGCAATCGTCGGTACGTTAATGTTGATCGAAGGTATAAGGGAAAGAAATCGTTTAAAATCAAAAATCAAAACAAAACAAAAATTACACGATCACAATTGGCTACAAGGTCTTCCTTTAAGAATGAGATTTAATAAATCTAGATTGTATGAAAGTGCATTCACTCCTATTTTATTAGGATTTGTTGTTGGATTTGTTGCATCGATGATGGGAATAGGTGGTGCGTTTTTAATGGTGCCTGCAATGATTTATATTATAGGGATGCCCGTTAAATTAATTCCTGGAACATCTTTATTTGTTACAGTTTTCATTAGTGCAGTTGTAACAATTTTACATTCTTTTAATTACGGAACAATTGATTTGTTTCTTGTGGTCCCTTTAATTTTAGGTTCAATTGTTGGAGTTCAAGTAGGTCAAAAGATTGGTCAATTTTTAGATAGCAACGAGCTTAAATCTTTATTTGCAATGCTTTTAATAACTGTTGCTATAGCAATCGCCTATGACTCTTTCTTTAGAAAAAAAACAGAATTTAATGGAAGTAAAGTTGAAACAACAGAATTAAATAGTTTAGCAGAATTTATTGTAAAAATTTCCAGCGATGCACCATTCTTATATGGAGCTTTTGCAATAATTCTTGCAGTTGTGCTTGGAGCATTAATGGCATGGATGAGAAAAATTATTCATGATTTAAGACATAAGAAACCAAAGCAAGAAGAAGTTAAATTCCCAGTAAAATAATTATTTTCGTTTATATTTTTGTTTTTCAGGAATAACACCTCTTACACCCCCTCTTGGATCCTCTACATCTCCTTTTCTTCTAGGAATTAAATGGATATGACAGTGCATTATTGATTGGCCTGCATCTCTACCTATATTGACCCCAATATTAAATGCAGTTATTTCTTTGTCTAATTGTTTTAACTCTCTTTTTTGATTTTTTAAAATCTCATCTAAATCATTAATCTCTTCTTTATTTAAATCAAAATAATCATCAACGTGTCTGTTTGTAATAATTAAAGTATGATGTTTAGTGACAGGATAAGCAGTATCTCGAATTATAAAAAAATATTTTGTTGATGAGATAACTTTACAATTAGTTTTATTACAGAAAATACAGTCTTCAGTACTTGAAGACATTACGCACTTCGATAAAGCTTAGTCATAACAAACTCTCTATGACCCAAAGATTCAGCACATGTTAATCTACCGTTGGCAACTTTAAGTGTTGTTTCAATAAGTTTATCTCCGGCTTGATCAAGGTTCATTTCTCTTGTTAAAATCTTAGAAACATCACAATCAACATGTTCGCTCATTAACTTAGCTGTTAAAGGATTGGCAGTTAGTTTTACAACAGGTTCTATAGGGTTACCTATGATATTTCCTTGTCCTGTTGGAAAAAGATGAATATTAAATCCTCCAGCTGCTTGTAAAGTTACACATTCTGCTGCCGCAGAGGAAGTATCCATAAAATATAAACCTTTACCTTTTTTGGGTTCTTCAGCTGGTTCTAAAACATCAATAAATTTTCTAGATCCTATCTTTTGAAAATTTCCAAAAGCTTTTTCCTCAATTGTAGTAAGTCCTCCTGCTATATTTCCCGCAGTGGGTTGACTTTCCGATAAGTCATCAGTCGCTTCTTTTAAAATAAAATCGTTATAATCACTCCATGTCTTCATAAATTTTTTCTGAGCTTCTGGAGTTGCTCCTCTTTTGGCACATACTTGTTCTGCACCAGTTAGTTCAGAAGTTTCTCCGAAACATAAATGAACACCTAATGGCTCTAGTTTATCCATTAAATTTCCAACTGTTGGATTAGATGCAAGACCTGAAGTTGTATCTGACTCACCACATTTAACTGATATCCATAAGTCGCTCATTGGACACTCTTCTCTTTGCTTTTCAGAGGCCCACATAGAAAATTCTTGTGCTTTTTTAGATGCTTTCATTATTGTTTGTATGTCTCCACTTCTTTCAATATGAAAACCTTCAACTGGTTTTCCCGTTTCAGCAATTCCATCAACAATTTTTTTTGTCCACTTTGGCTCAATTCCAATAACAATGACAGCAGCAACGTTTGGATTTCTACCAGTACCAATCATTGTTCTAAAATGTAATTCTAGATCTGCACCAAATTGTAATCTTCCATAAGAATGAGGTAATGCTATTGTTCCTTTAATATTATTAGCTACGGCTTCAGCGCAAGCATTTGAAATATCATCAACAGGAAGGATTATAACGTGATTTCTTGTTCCAGCTCTTCCATTTTCTCTTTTATAACCTAAAAAACTTTTTGGAATTTCCATAATTACTTTACCATTTTTTTGTTTTTACATTGTGAACATGAACATGCTCACCTTTTTTAATTTCTTTAACTACTTTTCCAATATCATGCCCGTACTTGAAAATCGTATCTCCAACTTTGAGATCTTTAAGTGCAATTTTGTGCCCCAGTGGAACATCATTTGTTGATGGCACCTTAACCGTTTTGTCGTTTTCCATTATCCAAGCACTACAATCTTGGCCTTTTTTAGTGGTTTCTATTACAACAACTCCTACGTTATCTTTTTCGTCGTGTATAATTAGATCGGGCTGTGACATAAAAATATCTAATGGATATAGACTAAAATTTAGTATAAAGAAAGCTAGATTTTCAAAATACTTTTAGGAGTTTTATGGCTAAAATGACAACAGAAGAAGCTTTTGTAAAAGTTTTACAAATGCATGGTATTGAACATGCTTTCGGAATTATTGGTTCCGCGTTTATGCCTATTTCAGATATTTTTCCTGATGCAGGAATTACTTTTTGGGACGTTGCTCATGAGACCAACGGTGGTTTAATAGCTGATGGTTACACACGTGCTACCGGAAAAATGTCAATGGTCATAGCACAAAACGGACCTGGAATAACTGGTTTAGTAACACCAATAAAAACAGCTTACTGGAACCATACACCACTTCTTTTAGTAACGCCGCAAGCAGCAAACAAAACAATGGGACAAGGTGGATTCCAAGAAGTTGAACAAATGAATTTATTTAAAGACATGGTTTGTTATCAAGAAGAAGTTAGAGATCCATCTAGAATTGCAGAAGTTTTAAATAGAGTTATAGAAAAAGCCATTAGAGGTTCAGCTCCAGCACAAATTAATGTACCAAGAGATTATTGGACACAAGTAATAGATATTGATTTACCTCCAATCGTAAGATTAGAAAGACAAGCTGGCGGTGCAGCAGCGATAGAAGAAGCAGCAAAATTACTTTCTGGTGCGAAATTTCCTGTAATTTTATCTGGTGCAGGTGTAGTAATTGGTGGAGCAATTGAAGATTGTGTGAAGCTTGCTGAAAAATTAGACTCACCAGTATGTTCTGGCTATCAACATAACGATAGTTTTCCTGGAAGTCACCCATTAGCAGTAGGTCCATTAGGTTACAACGGATCAAAAGCTGCAATGGAATTAATCGCTAAAGCGGACGTAGTTTTAGCTTTAGGCACAAGATTAAATCCTTTTTCAACTTTACCAGGTTATGGAATTGATTATTGGCCAAAGAATGCAAAAATTATCCAAGTTGATATGAATTCGGACAGAATAGGTTTAACTAAAAAAGTAACAGTTGGAATTTGTGGAGACGCTAAATTGGTTTCCCAACAACTATTGAGTAAGTTGTCTCCAAAGGCGGGTGACACTGACAGACAAAAAAGAAAAGATTTAATTCATCAAACAAAATCAGCCTGGCTACAAAAACTTTCTAGTTTAGATCACGAAGACGATGATCCAGGAACAGTTTGGAATAAAGAGGCAAGAGATAGAGATAAAGATCGAATGTCACCTAGACAAGCTTGGAGAGCTATTCAAGCTGGAATGCCAGAAGATGTAATAATTTCTAGTGACATTGGAAATAATTGTGCGATAGGAAATGCTTATCCAACTTTTGAAAAAGGTAGAAAATATTTAGCACCAGGTTTATTTGGACCTTGCGGATATGGTTTTCCATCTATTTTAGGTGCTAAAATTGGTTGCCCTGACACTCCTGTAATTGGTTTTGCAGGTGACGGAGCATTTGGAATTAGTATGAACGAAATGAGTTCTTGTGCACGTGAAGAATGGCCAGCTATTTCAATGGTTATCTTTAGAAATTATCAGTGGGGTGCAGAGAAAAGAAACACGACATTATGGTTTGATAACAATTTTATAGGAACAGAATTAGACCCAGAATTAAGTTATGCAAAAGTTGCTGATGCATGTGGTTTAAAAGGTGTAACTGTTAAAACTATGGAAGAGACCACAAAAGCTATTAAACAGTCATGTGAAGATCAAAAAAAAGGAATCACAACATTTATTGAAGTAATACTTAATCAAGAATTAGGTGAGCCATTTAGAAGAGATGCAATGAAAAAACCAGTGAGGGTCGCTGGAATTAATAAAGAGGATATGAAACCTCAAAAAAGCTTAAACTAAAAATATTTACTAGTGAAAAAACAAAGTTCAATAAAAAGTTTTGGAATCCTGTTTTTTTTGGTTTTCTTGATAATAGGTCTTTGGCCTCTTTTAGATGATAAAGAAATAAGAATTTGGTCAATTGCACTTTCCATAATATTTTTACTACTTGGACTTACTAAATCTAAAATTTTAATTCCAATTAATAATTACTGGATCAAACTTGGGGAATTTTTAGGTAAAATAATTGCTCCAATAGTAATGTTAGTAGTATTTTTATTTGTAGTAACGCCAATGTCATTTTTGGTAAAAATAATTGGAAAAGATTTGCTTGGACTTAAATTTAGTAAAAAAAATAATTCATATTGGATTGAAAGAGAAAATAAATTGGGTCCAATGAAAAATCAATTTTAATTTAATATTTTTTTTATATTCTTGTAGAGATAATTGGAAATTATTTCATGAGCTTTATCATTTGCATGAGGGTCGAGTTTTGTTACCCATAGACTTTCCTCATTGTACATCTTCAAAGCATCATGAGAGTCTATAAAAATAATATTATTTTTTGTAGCAAAATCTTTAATTATTAAAGTTTCTTTTTTAAATTTGTAATCATCTAAATCTCTTAGTTCTGGGATATTATGAATAACAAACTTAATATTATTTTTTAAACAATATTTATTCAATTTATTGATTAAGTTCAAAGTCTCTTCTCTTATTTCCTTATTTGAATAATTTTTACTATAAAATTTCTCCCAGTCTTCTTTAATTTTAAATTTGATGAATACAGTATTTAACTTATTATTTAAAAAAGTATAAAAGTAAGAATATTTTTGTAAGAAATTTGGTTTATTAATTATTACAGACTCGAAATCGTTAATGAAAAAATTTAAAACAATCATATCGTAATTATATTTATTACTAAAGTTCTCAAAAAAATTACTTATTTGCATAATTGTATTAGTGTTTCCAATTCCAGCATTTAGTATTTCATGATTTCGTAATTTTTCATTTAATAAATCAGAAAATGTTTCATTAGCGCCCCATCCAAAAGTCATTGAGTCACCAAGCATTATAATTTTATTATTACTCTTTTTTTTGTTGTTTTTAATTCTGAAACCATTTTCATCTAAAATAACCTTTGCACCCATGTAAGTTCCCTCAATATTTTTTTTATGCTCGATACCTATTTTTTTATTTTTAGATATTACTTTTAAATCCTTGGCGTATTTCATCATTTCAATTTCATAATTCATTCCATCGTTAATAAAAAATCTAACGAAAATTTCTAATAAAATAAAAGTAAAAATTACTGAAAATAAAGATAAAAAAAATCTCAATTTATTTCTCCCTTTAATTGTCTTGCAACTATTTTATGACCATATTTTGATAAATGACTAGGATCAAATTTAAAGTATAAATTTTTCTTATCTCTAATGTTACAAAATATTTTTTTAAATTTAATTAATTTAATTTTATTTTCTAAAAAGTATTCATCTATTTTCTGCTCTGCAAAATCCTGAAATTTACAATTTCTATCACTTATTTGATAACTATACGGAATAACAATAAAAATAATTTTATTATTTAATTCGTTATTATTTAGATAAGAAATTTTCTTTAAGATTTTTTTAAAATTAATTTGGTTTTCTTTTTTTTTAAAGTTGTTTAAAGAATAATTATAATAACTTTCTTCTGAATTCAAAAAAAGCCCTTTAAGCCATACATAAGTCACAGATTTTGATCTAATAAACTTATTTATGTGGTTTAAAAAAACATTATTTTTTAATTTGGAGATAAAATCATTTTTCACTTCATCATGACTCTCTTGATTATTTTTCTGATTATCTTCTTTTCTATTTTCATCTATTAACTTTTCTAATCCATCAAGATCATCTAATGAAAGATTTATAAATATTTTATCTAAATTTTTTTTTTCTATTTGATTTAAAATTTTGAGGTTATTGATTAAGTTACTACCTATAACACTTGAGTTAATAATATTATAGTTTTCAAATTTTTTATTTAAAATTCCAGAAAAGGTATTTTTTTGCTCGACTCCACTACCGAATGTTACACTTCCACCTATAAAATAGATATTTTTCAATTTTTTTTCATCTTTGATTAAATCTTCTTTTGAAATTCTGTTTCCAAACTTATCTGTGAAGACTTTTTTACCAAAAACTTTTTTTCCATTTACATTTGGAAAATTATACATCGGATTAATAGAGGTATTAATAACACCCTCGGATATTCCTTGGGGCGAGATGTTGATACTTAATCTTATAACTATTTCAATTAAGGATAAGATAAATATAACTATAATTAGATTGAATAATAATATCTTTTTCATAGATTTACTAAAATAAATAATTTATAAAACACTTCAATTAAGATTATGCTTGCATTTATTAAAGAGTTTTATGAATTTCTCAAGGAAAGAAAGAAATATTGGTTGTTACCAATAATTATTGTTTTAGCAATTTTTGGTATTTTAATTGTTTTAAGTCAGGGATCAGCAGTTGCCCCATTTATTTACACAATATTTTAGTGACAACAATTTTAGGGATATCAGCATTTTATCATGATAGCGCAGCAGCTTTAATAGAAGATGGTTCCATCATTGCTGCAGCACAAGAGGAGAGATTTTCGCGAAAGAAACATGATGCAAATTATCCAGTAAATGCAGTTGACTATGTTTTAAAAGAGGGCGGATTAAAACTTAGCCAAATTGATCATATTGTTTTTTTTGAAAAACCTTTCCTGAAATTTGAAAGATTAATAGAAACTTATCTGGCTTTTGCCCCTAGAGGATTTAAATCTTTTAGTATGTCCATGCCAATCTGGTTAAGAGAAAAATTATTCCAAAAAAAATATTTATTTGATCATTTAAAAAAACATGATGAAAATTTTAGTGATATTAATAAAATTAAATTTTCTGAACATCATTATAGTCACGCTGCAAGTGCTTTTTTTCCATCTCCTTTCAAAGAGTCACTTGTTCTAACTTTAGATGGAGTAGGTGAGTGGGCCACAACTACAGTTGCTATTGGAAAAGAAAGTAAACTCAAAATTCTTAAAGAAATTCATTTTCCCCATTCATTAGGTTTGTTGTATTCAGCTTTTACTTATTACACTGGGTTTAAAGTTAATAGCGGTGAATACAAAGTTATGGGTTTAGCACCTTACGGCCGACCAAAATTTAAAGACTTGATAATTAAAAAACTAATGGATCTGAAAGATGATGGTTCATTCAGACTGAATATGAAATATTTTAGTTTTGCAACAGGCTTAACTATGACGAATAAAAAATTTTCAGATTTGTTCGGTGAGCCAGTAAGAGATCCAAAAAGAGATCAATTAACACAATTCCATATGGATATAGCCGCATCAATCCAAGCAGTTACGGAAGAAATAGTACTAAAAATGTCTAAATCTTTAGCAGAAGAGTATCGAATTAAAAATTTATGCTTAGCTGGCGGTGTAGCTCTTAATTGTGTTGCTAATGGAAAAATTTTAAAGGATAAATTATTTGAAAATATTTGGATACAGCCCGCAGCTGGTGATGCAGGAGGTTCATTGGGTGCTGCCTTAGCGTATTGGCACAGCGAATTAAACATGCCAAGGAAAAGTTATGAAGACCAAATGAAAGGATCATACCTTGGCCCTAAATTTGATAATAGTCACATAGAGGAAAAATTAAAATCTTTAAAAGCAAATTATAAAAAATACGACACAAAGGAAGTTATAACTTTGACAGCAAAACAACTCTCAAATGAAAAGACCGTCGGCTGGTTTCAAGGAAGAATGGAATTTGGTCCACGAGCGTTGGGTGGAAGATCTATTTTAGCTGACCCAAGATCAGAAAAAATGCAAAAAGAGTTAAATTTAAAAATAAAATTCAGAGAAAGTTTTAGACCCTTTGCACCTTCAATTTTGAGAGATGATTTAAATGAATGGTTCGAATTAAATAATGATAGTCCTTATATGCTTTTAGTCTCAGAAGTTAAAAAAAATAAACAAATTAAGATGAACGAAAAGGAAGAAAATTTATTTGGAATAGATAAACTAAATGTAAAGAGATCTAGTATCCCAGCAATTACACATGTAGATTATTCTGCGAGAATTCAAACGGTACATAGAGAAACCAACCCTAGATACTATGATTTAATTGAGGAATTTAAAAGAAATACAAATTGTCCTGTATTGGTTAATACCTCGTTTAATGTTAGAGGCGAACCAATAGTTTGTTCGATAGAAGATGCATTTAATTGTTTTATGGGAACGAATCTAGATGTTCTAGTTTTGGAAGATTTCATTTTATTCAAAGAGCAACAAGATAAATCTTTAATTAAAGATTATAAAAATAAGTTTGAATTAGATTAATTTAAGATTGAAGCTGGATCTAATTTTACGTCAAACCAATTAAGTCTGATATCTAAATGTGGCCCTGTTGCTCTACCACTTTGACCTAGTGTTCCAACGATATCACCTTTTTTTATTTTTTGACCAACTTTTACGTGAATGTCTTTCATATGCATGTATAGAGTGCTTATTCCATGTCCATGGTCAAATATAATGGTTCCTCCAGTAAAATACATATCACTTTCTGATAAAGTAACTTCACCATCCATCATTGCCTTTACCGGAGTTCCTTCTGGTGCGTGAAAATCTATTCCATAATGTGGCCTTCTGGGTTTCCCATTTAAAATTCTTTGGCTGCCATAAACACCCGTAATTATATATTTATCAATAGGATAAATAAATTTATCTTTAAAGAAATCGTATGGGGTATCGATTGATCTTGCTTTTCCAATTAAAATATTATCTTTTTTTATTCGATCATACACCTCAGGTGGAGGTGTTACTTGTTTAGACGGCAGGCCATCAATTCTTTGGATTTTATATTTTCTTTTTAAAACTTGTTTTTCAATAGTTTTTGTCTTTCCATTTTCTTGAATTATTATAACAACATTATTTTTTCTATCTCTGTCTAAACCAAAAGCAAAATAACCATCTTTAGAAACTCTGATTTTTTTATTGTCTATTTTTACTTTAGAATTTGGTTTTATTTTACCTAATATAAAAGAACCTTGTTCAAATTTTCCTAAAAATTCTACCGCACTTAAATTTTGGCAGTTTAAAATAATAATTAAAAATAAAAGCAAAAATTTCATTTTGCAGTCCATCCTCCATCTATGATAATTGATGATCCAGTAATCATTGAAGCAGCTTCAGATGCTAGAAATGTTATTGAAGTTGCTACATCACTAACAGTAACAACCTTATTTATTGGAGTATTTTCTTTTACGTATTTATTATATCTTTTGTCTGCAAAGTATTTTTTTGTTCTTGGAGTTAAAACTATATTAGGGCAAACGCTGTTAACTCTGATATTGTACTTTGCTAAATCTAACGCCATTCCTTTAGTTAATCCCTCAACACCAAATTTAGTCATGCTATATACAGTTCTTTTTTGCCCTGCTACAAGACCAAAAATAGATGAAATATTTATAATTGAACCGCTTTTTCTTTTTAATTTAATTATTTGATTAGCACAAAGTTGAGCGACATTAAAAACTGCTTTAGTATTTACATTTAATAAAGTCTCTAATGAAGATTTTTTTACATTTAGAAAAGGTTCAGGAATATTTGTTCCTGCATTGTTGACTAAAATATCCAATTCTTTAAGACTAGAAATAAATAATTTCATCCGATTATAATTATTTACATCACAATTGAATGATAAATAGTTTACTTTAAATTTTTTGATTACTTTTTTCAAAGTATTAAGTTCTATTTGATTTCTGCCAATAGCTATTACATTTCCACCTGCTTCAGCTATAGCTATAGCTGTACCTCTGCCTAAACCTTTAGTGGCACCAGTTATCAAAGCTGTTTTACCCTTTAAATTTATGTCTTGAAGAAATATTCCCATTATTGAGCTGTCCAGCCTCCATCAACTAACAAAGATGTTCCTGTGATCATTTCAGATGAGTCTGCAGCTAAAAATGCCACAGCAGTTGCAACATCACTTTCTTTAGCAACTCTGCCTAAAGGAATATTTTTGAGCATTTTATTTTTGAATTTTTTATTTTTAAAAAACTTTTTGACCATTGGTGTTTCGACAAATGTAGGGCAAATGGTATTAACTCTTATATTGTAAGGGGCTAATTCACACGCCATACCTCTAGCAAGGCCTTCTACCCCAAATTTATTCATATTGTAAACGTTACGTCCTTCACAACCAACCCTACCTAATTGAGATGACATATGAATGATAGATCCTCCAATTTTTTTTCTGTTTTTTGCTTTTACCATTTTTTGAGAACATAATTGTGCAACATTAAATGCTGCTTTCATATTAAGATTTGTTAAATACTCCATATTTTCTTGACTAACCTTTGTAAAATGTTGAGGTCTATTATTTCCGGCGTTATTAACTAAAATATCTAATCGTTTTATTTTTTTTAAAACTTTTTTTAACTCCTCTAAATTTGTTACATCGCAAACAAATAATTGACTTGAACCTTTGGTTTTTTTTATAATTTTGTTTACTTTAATTAGGTCAGATTTTGTTCTACTTAATATAACTACTTTCGCTCCTGCTTCAGCTAATGCTATTGAACAAGCTTTACCAAGACCTTTGCCAGCACCTGTGACAAGAGCTATTTTATTTTTAAGATTTATTTTTTTTAACATTAAAGTATTAAAATTTTAATATCTGTATATATTAATTCAATAGCTACAACTAAAATCGCCAGCAAGCCTAACCAAGCTATCCATTTATACTTCTTAATCCAGCCCGAAATTAGATTAGCAGCTACAGCCATCAATACTATTGATAGAACTAATCCAAAAATTAATAAATGATAATGATGACCAGCAGCACCAGCTACACCAAGAACGTTATCTAAACTCATAGTAAAGTCCGCTAACAGAACGGTCCAAATAGCTTTAATAAAACTTGAATTATCAACTTTGATATCCTCTTGTTTTGAAGCCTCTTTGATTACATCAACGTAAAGTTTATAAACAATGTATAATAATAAAATTCCTCCAATTAGTCTTAAACCTGTAATTTGCAGTAAATAAGCTGTGAGGAGGGTTAAAATTATTCTTAAAATTACTGCGCCTCCAATTCCCCAAAAAATAACTTTTTTTCTCTGATCCGGTGGAAATTTTGAAGCCACCATTCCAATAATAATGGCATTGTCACCTGCTAAGACTAGGTCGATAAAAATAATTTGAGTTAATATAGTTATTTGTTCAGGCGTAAATAATTCTGCAAGCATGATTACTTGTTAAGTATCATGTCTGAGGCTTTTTCCGCAATCATTATTGTTGGTGCGTTGGTATTACCAGAGGTTATATTGGGCATAATGGATGCATCCACAACTCTTAAATTCTGTATTCCATGCGCTTGTAATTTATCATTTACTACAGCCTCATCTCCTTTACCCATCTTACAAGTTCCAACAGGATGAAAAATAGTTTGTGCATGATCACTTGCGGCTCTAACTAATTCTTCATCATCTGTAATGTGTGAGCCTGGCCTATATTCTTCGGGCTCGTATTTTTTAAATGTTTCAGTATTAAGCATTATATTTCTTACAATTTTGAGCGCTTTAGCCGCAACATCTCTATCATCTTGAGTAGATAAATAATTCATTTTAATTTTTGGGTTATCTCTACTGTCATTACTTGCTATATTAATTTCTCCTCTACTTGTTGGTCTCACATTAGCAACAGTTGGAGTTATTCCGTCAAAGTCATGCATTTTTGTTGCCCCCAAAATATCAGTGCTAATTGGTTGGACATGAAATTGTAAGTTTGGAGTGGCTCTGGAGGGATCACTTTTGACAAAACCACATACTTGACTAGCACCCATTGTCATTGGACCGCTTTGCTTAAATATATATTCTAATCCAATAAAAAAATTTCCTATTAGACTATTAATTTTACTGTTTAGTGACTTTAAATTCTTAACTTTATATACAGGTCTAAACATTAAATGATCTTGTAAGTTTTTGCCCACACCTTTTAATTCATGAATAGTTTTTATTCCGTATTTTTTTAATTTTTCTGAGTCTCCTACTCCTGAAACTTGTAAAATATGCGGTGATCCAATCGAACCAGCTGATAAAATTACTTCTCTGGTAGCTTTAACTGTAACTACTTTATCTTTTTGATAATAGCTTACACCAGATGCTTTTTTTCCATCAAAATTTATTTTTTGCACATGTGCTTTAGTTACAATTTTTAAATTTGATCTATTTTTAACAGGGTTTAAATATCCTTTGGCAGCACTACATCGTAATTTTAATAATTTATTTCGACTTGTAGTAAATTGAAAATAACCAATACCAAAATTATCTCCTGTATTAAAATCTTCAGTTCTCGGTATTCCAGTTTCTTCAGCTGCATTTTGAAACTCTTCTAACATATCTAAATTAATCTTTTTATTTGAAACAGTTATCGGACCTTTGTCATTATGAAATTCATTTGGACCAAGTTCGTTGTTTTCTGATTTTAAAAAATAAGGAAAAACATCATCCCAACCCCAACCAGCATTACCTTGTTGTCTCCAATTATCATAATCATTGCTTTGACCTCTAATCCAAAGAAGACCATTGATAGAGGAACTACCTCCTAAAGTTTTTCCTCTAGGATATCTTATTGACCTATTATTCATTGTTTCATCTTTTTCAGTATGAAAACACCAATCAACTTTAGGGTTATGCATTGTTTTAAAATATCCAACGGGTATGTGGATCCATGGATAAGTATCTTTACCGCCTGCTTCTAACAAAAGAACTTTGTCATTTGGATTTGCACTTAATCTATTAGCAAGCACACATCCTGCTGAACCAGCACCGATTATTACAAAATCAAATTCATCCATGTTTAGAATTTAAACTATACTTTAGAAAACTCATACATACCAATGTGACTTATTCAACTCTGGGTTTAATTAGTTTGGTTTGACTCTGATTTTTATAAGAGGTTTAATTCTCTTTTTTATTAATACAAAACGGGGGAAATAATGAAAAAATTATTATCTTTAGTTTTCGGCTTAGCTGTTCTTGTAGGATTTTCTATGACTTCAGCAAATGCTAAAACTTTAAAATGTCAGACCGTTCTTAACACTAAAGCTGATGAAGTGAAAATGTTGAAGGACTTTACTGACACTGTAACAGAGCTTACTGATGGATCTTTAAAATTTGAGATTTTACCAGCAGGTGCTGTTGTAGGAGTAAAAGAGACTTTAGACGCGGTTGATAAAGGATTGATAGATTGTGGTTTCGCATGGACACACTATTGGTCTGGAGATCACCCAGCTGCCATGTTATTCGGTTCGCCAGTAGCAGGTGGTGGAGTAGGAATAGATAACTTAGCATTTTTATCTTGGTTCCAATATGGTGGTGGTAAAGAATTATACGACCAACTATGGAAAGAAATGGGTAGAGACATTAAAGGATTTATGCTTCAACCAGTTGGCCCAGAAGCTTTAGGTTGGTTTCCAAAACCAATTAAAGACATGGCTGATTTTAGAAAATATAAATTCAGAACACCTCCAGGAATTCCTGGTCAAACATATAAAGATATCGGTATCGCATCTGTAGCAATGGGTGGTGGAGATATTCTTCCAGCATTACAAGCAGGTACTATCGATGCAGCAGAATGGTGTTGTCCAAAACCAGATTTAACATTTGGTTTCCAAAAAGTATTAAAACACTATTACCTACAAGGTTTACACCAAGTAGTAGTAAATGCTGACTTTTATATTACTGGAAAAACTTATAAAAAAATGACTGCTCATGAGAAAAAATCTCTTGAAGTAGCTGCAAATGCTTCATTAGCTAAATCTTTAAGCTACAGAATCTATGAAAATGGAAAAGCTTTAAGAGAGTTAACGACTAAGCATGGAGTAATTTTAGAAGATACTCCAACAGACTACTTTAAAGAATATATGGCAGCAGCAAAGAAAACATTGAACAAAAACGCAGCAGAAAATAAATTTTTTGCTAAAGTTTACAAATCAATGAAAGAATTTGCTGATATTGCTGTACCATTCTGGAGTGGTGCTCAAATGTCAAACGCTAAGCTAGGAATGGCTCACGCAGCGACATTAAAGTAATAAGCAAAAACTTTAAAAATATTTTAGAGCGGACTTAACGGTCCGCTCTAATTTTTTAGGACTAGATTATGAATGACAAGCCACCAAAAATAGACATTTCAGATGAAATGATTGCGGAAAGACGCGGCGGTTCAGGAAAAATGCCAGCTGACATGCCAGCTTGGATGGCTAACACCATTACTTCAATAGATAAATTCAGCAAACGTGTAGGCAATGTAGTTTGTTGGATACTTGTACCTTTAATTTTAGCAATGACTTATGAAGTTATTATGAGAAAATTATTTTTAGCTCCAACAATTTGGGCTTACGATATGAGTAGATTTTTATATGGAGCTCTATTTATGTTAGGAGCAGGGTATGCTCTTTCTAAAGGAGTTCACATAAGAGCAGATTTTTTATACAGAAATTTTAAAACTAAAAATCAAGGTCTTGTTGATTTTTGGTTATATATTTTATTTTATTTCCCGGGATTAATAGTCTTTCTTTACATGACTATAGGATATGTCGAAGAGTCAATTCGAAGAGGCGAAAGGGGAATGGATACAACTTGGATGCCATTTATGTGGCCTATAAAATCATGTTTACTGATAGGTATAATATTTCTTTTAATTCAAGGCGTATCAGAATTACTAAAAAGCTTTTGGGCTGCTAAAAAAGGTGAGTGGCCTGGAGAAGAGAAAAAATGATAGCAGAATTAATTGATCCAGCGATATTAGGAATCATTTTAGTTGGAGTAATGCTTTTTGCTATCTTTGTTGGATTTCCAATATCTTTTACTTTAATTTTTTTAGGTTTCGTATTTGGATATCTAGGATTTGGTAAACTAGTTTTCTATTTGATGACCTTACAATTTTCAATGGTCATGACCGAACAAACCCTCGCCGCCGTACCGCTCTTTGTCTTTATGGGAATTATGATGGAGCAAGCTGGTTTAATGGAGAGATTGTTCTCAGCATTCCAACTTATGTTAGCTAGAGTGCGAGGATCACTCTATTATGCTGTTTTATTTGTATCTGTAATTTTTGCTGCAGCGACAGGAATAGTTGGAGCTTCAGTAACGATCTTAGGAATTATGGCTGCTAAATCTATGAATAGATCTAGTTATAATGTTCAGCTTGCTGCGGGAACAATTACGGCAGGTGGTACATTAGGAATTTTAATACCACCAAGCATCATGCTTGTTGTGATGGGACCAATTATGGAAATTCCTGTAATAGATTTATTTGCAGCTGCAATATTACCTGGAATACTTTTAGCTTCATTGTTTGCGGCTTACACAACAATTAGATGTATGCTGGATCCAAAATTAGGTCCACCATTACCAGAAGACATGAGACCAACCAGTATGAAAACTGTTTGGATTGAATTTCTTTTAGGATTAGTTCCTCCAGCTGCATTAGTTTTTGCTGCACTAGGAAGTATACTATTAGGTTTTGCAACACCTACAGAGGCCGCGGGTTGTGGAGCAATGGGTGCACTTTTGCTATCACTCGCATATAAAAAATTAACTCTCCCTAAATTACAAGAGGCTCTTGTGAAAACTTTAGAAATAACAGCTCTAATAATGGTTCTAGTAGCTGCTTCAAACTTCTTTGGAGCTGTGTTTGCACGATTGGGTACGCCAACTTTATTAACTGAGTTTTTATTAGGTCTAGAGATGAATAAGTATTTAATTTTAGCAATGATCATGGCGATGATTTTCTTACTTGGTTGGCCTTTAGAATGGGTTCCAATAGTTATGATTATAATTCCAATTATTTTGCCATTAGTTGAAGCTCTTGGTTTTAACCTAACTTGGTTTGCTATTCTCGTTGCCGTCAATCTTCAGACCTGTTGGCTCTCGCCGCCCGTCGCTTTATCAGCTTATTTTTTAAAAGGTGTTGTGCCTGAATGGGATTTAAAAGATATATATCTTGGAATGATGCAATTTATGGTTTTACAATTAATTGGATTAATATTAATAGTTATATTTCCACAAATTGCATTGTGGTTACCAACACTTTTATATGGCAATTAAATATTTAAAAAAGGCACCTAAAACAGCATCCACAGATGATGCAAAAACTCGTGAAATCGTTCAAACACTTTTAAAAGATTTAGAAACATCTAAAGAAACTGGATGTAAAGAACTAACAAAGAAATTTGACAAATATGAAGGAGATATAATTGTCTCTAAAGAAAGAATTGAAGAAATAAATAAATCTATAGATCAAAAAACTAAAGACGATGTAAAGTTTGCTCATGATAGAGTTAGAAAATTTGCAGAAGCTCAATTAAAAAATTACGGTAATGATTTCGAAATAGAACTATCAAAAGGTTTATATGCAGGACAAAAGCTTGTGCCAGTCAATACTGCAGGCTGTTATATTCCGGGAGGAAGATTTGCTCATATCGCATCAGCTGTTATGAGTGTTACTACAGCAAAAGTAGCTGGTGTTAAGAACATCATTGCATGTAGCCCACCAAAACCAAATGTTGGAGCTCATCCAACTATAATCTATACAGCAAACTTATGCGGTGCAGATGTAATAATGAACTTGGGAGGAATTCCAGCTATTGCTGCAATGACTTATGGATTATTTAAAAATGCTCCCGCTGACATGCTAGTTGGCCCTGGCAATCAATTTGTTGCGGAAGCTAAAAGAATTTTATTTGGAAGGGTGGGAATAGATTTATTTGCTGGACCAACAGAGATAGCAATAATAGCTGATGAAAATGCAGATCCTGAAATTGTTGCAGTCGATTTAGTTGGTCAAGCAGAGCATGGTTATAATTCACCAGCTTGGCTTTATACTACAAGCAAAGATTTAGCAGACAAAGTTTTAAAAAGAGTACCAGAATTAATTAAAGAACTACCTGAACTACCAAGAAAAAGTGCGGAAGCTGCATGGAAAGATTACGGAGAAATTATCCTGTGTGACACTGATGAAGAAATGGTTCAGATAAGTGATGAATACGCACCAGAACACTTAGAAGTTCAAACAAAAAATTTAGATTGGTTCCATAAAAGACTTAAAAATTATGGATCATTATTCATTGGAGAAGAAACTACTGTTGCTTACGGTGATAAATGTTCAGGTACAAATCACATATTACCAACAAAAGGTGCTGGAAAATATACAGGTGGTTTATTTGTCGGAAAATTTATAAAGACATTAAGCTTTCAAAGAATGACAAAAGAGTCGACTAAGGAAGTAGGAGCAGCTGCTGCTAGACTTTCAAGATATGAAGGAATGGAAGCTCACGCTAGAACTGGAGATGTGAGATTAAGAAAATACGGTTTTTCTAATTAATGCATGCTTTAGTTTATACTGGTACAGAAAAAATAGTTTACAGAGAAGAAAAAGATCCCACTAAAAAACTTGGCGAGGCATTAGTAAAAGTTCATGCATCAGGTATCTGTGGTTCAGATATGCATGCTTATCACGGTAAAGATGAAAGAAGAATTCCACCACTTATATTAGGTCATGAGTTTAGCGGAACAAGTTTGGATGGAAAATTTAAAAATAAAGAAGTCGTAATCAATCCACTTATTAGTTGTGAGAACTGTGATTATTGTAAAAACAAAAGAGAGCATCTGTGCCCGCAAAGAACAATGATTGGAATGAGCACTCCTACAAAAAGAGATGGTGGTTTAGCAGAGTTAGTTTCTGTTCCAGAGCAAAATATTTTTGAGGTACCAAAAGGTTTAAATATGAAAGAAGCTGCATTAGCTGAACCCACTGCTGTTGCTTTGCATGCAGTTTTATTAGCTGAGGCAAATTTAAAAAAACCTTTATCAAAGTGTAAAATTTTAATTCAAGGTGCGGGGGCTATAGGTTTGCTTTGTGGTCTGGTGCTAAATAAAGAGAAAAATTCTAGTAATATAATAATGTCTGATCCTAATAAAAAAAGATTAGACGAATGTGGAAAATATCTTGAAGCAAGTTTTGTTGCACCACATGATAAATCTATTAAAGAAAATCATTTTGACCTAATATTAGAGTCTGTGGGACTAGAGATTACTAGACATCAAGCGATTAATTCAATAGCGCCCGGAGGCACTATAGTTCATATAGGTTTAACCCAACCATCTGGAACTTTTAATTTTAAAAAACTTACAATCCAAGAAATAACATTAGTTGGAACTTATTGTTATACAAATAACGATTTTAAAAATAGTTTAGTAATCTTAAAAGATAAAAAATTAGGTGATTTAGGATGGATAGAATACCGAGATCTTAAAAAAGGCTCAGATGCATTTCAAGAAATCCATAATGGCACTTGTGTTGCTCCTAAAATCATTCTTATTCCTTAGTTCTTCTTCTGGTTGTAGACAAATTGCATACCTGAAATAAAATTTTAACATAGTTAATTTAAAAGAATATTAAATAAGATTTATTATGAAAATAAAATTATCAATTTTGATAGCTTTCTTATACTTAGGCTCAGCCTTTGCTGCAGGGCACATTACTAAAGCTCAAAAAGAAAAAACAATAGAGTGTTTAGGTCACTACAGTGCGACTGCTGTTTTACCAGCTGAGACTATTGAAGTTAAAAACATGGAATTAGCTTTGGCTTCAGTAAAGGTAATTAGAGAATACCTCACATCTGAAGGTGTTAAGGATGATGAGATGAACAAAGGCATGAATGTTTATGTGGACAAAGTTTATGGAAAGCCTTTTGATAAAGCTAAAAATGGTGAGTGTAATAAATTTATTTATAAGCAAATTAAAGGTTCAGAAGAAAAAATCGAAAAATTATCTAGAACGATTTATGCAGGCTAATGAGCGGATACGTTATAGCTAATATAGATGTAAAAAATCCTGAAGCTTATAAAGAATATGTTGGTAAAGTGTTACCGACTGTTCAAAAATTTGGAGGTGAGTATCTTGTGCGTGCTGGGGAATATAAAGTTATAGATGGTGAGTGGAAATATCCTAGAACTGTAGTAATTAAATTTCCAACCTATGAAAAAGCTTTAGAGTGGTATGATTCTGATGAGTATAAACCAGTAAAACCAATTCGATTAGCAAACTCAGTTGCGAATGGAATAATAATTAAAGGAGTTTAAATAAAAGGAGAAAAAATGGAAAAAGAAATGTTAGTACATCTTAAATTTAAAGAAGGCAAATTAGAAACTTTTACGGGTTGGATGCAATCAGACGAAGGTATGGGTGTTAGAAAAAGTGTTGCATATCCGGAAAAAACTATTGGTGCTATGATTCCAGATAAAAGTGGAATGTTATTTAAAGTTAATGTTCATAACGAATCTGGGATGAAAGAGTTTGTAACAGGTAACAATCCTACTGCTAAAGCAATTTATGCTGAGTGTGTAGATAGTGCTCAGTTATATGAATTATCAAAAATAAATTTATAAAGGAGGAAAAATGAAAAACTATATGGTAACGCATACTTTTAAGTCTGCCGAAATGAAAAAAAAATTTACTGATACAGTAGCTTCTATGAAGATGGAGGACATTGTTAAGAGCATGAAAAGTGACAATGCAGCTTGTCAAATGACTTGGAACACGCCAGGAGATACAATGGAAATGTATTGTTGGTGGAAAGGAAAAGATGAACAAGCAATTATTAATCAACTAGGTCAAATGAATGATTTTTTTACTCCACATAAGTTTGTTGAGTGCACAGATCAAGTCATGGACTATAACGCATAGGATATTTATGATAGACAAATTTGGGAATGCATTTTATTTAATAATTTACTTAGCACATTTTATTATAGTTGGTAGCTACGCTTACCAGTTAGTCTTTGATACTAAAAAATTTCTTAAGGGTAGAGGGGTAGATAAAACTGCAACTTTAATTACAAGATTTGCAGGTTCATTTATGATTGCTACTGTTCTAATGGCAATATATATCGCTTTTATTAGATCAGGCGGTGTAGAAGCTACTTGGGCCTTCTTTAACTTAGTCTTTATAATGAATGTTTCTATATTGGTTGTAAATTTTTACACATTAAAAATTGATAAAACAGGTTTAACTAAAAAAACTAGAAACGATGGAATATATGCTCCTCTCGTTCTTGTTATTATCAGTGCTATTCTTTGTTACGGTTTGGCTGATAAAATTTACGTTTAAGGAGATACATGGCAAAGTTTATGAATATTGTTAGATGTAAAGTGAAATCGTCTGGCAGAGAAGAATATTTAAAAAAAATAGATGAAATGCCAAAGTTCGATGGGCAGATTTCAGCAAAATACGTTGAAACGAAACCCAATGAATTTTTTATGATAGGTGAATGGAATTCTGAAGATGACATTGCTAAAGCAAGACCAAAAATGATTGCATTCTTGGATACACTTCGGCACACTTTAGAAGAGCTGTCATCAGATTTAGGAGTAACAGATCCTCATTCTGGAACAGTTGTGATCGAGAAATAAGAAAGGAGAAATAATATGGCAAAAATGTACATTATGGGAAACTATACCGAGAAAGCCTTTCAAGGTTTTTTAAAAGATCCAAATAGTGACAGAAAAGCAGTAGTTGAAAAACTTGTTAAAGGTGTGGGTGGAACATTACACACTATGGATATCGTAAGAGGATCATACGATTTTTGTGTAGTTGCAGATCTTCCAAGTTTTGATGATTTTGCTGCTGTTAAATTAGTAGTGGAGTCGACTGGAGCTGTAAAAAACTTATCAGCACTTGAAGCTATAGATTTTGCGAAGGCTACAACAAAAGCTTCGAAAATGTCTTATAAGGCTCCGGGTCAATAAAAAAAAAGGAGGTAACAATGGCTAAATTTTATACATTAGGATGTTACACAGCTAAAGGTCTAGCAGGATTTGTAAGCAATCCATCTACAGACAGAAAAGCTGCTACATCTGCACTTGCTGCTTCTGTGGGAGCTAAAGTAACTCAATACTCAGGCCTAAGAGGAAAATATGATTTTATGGCAGTGATTGAGGGAACTTTTGAACAAGCTGCTGCAGCTGCAATGGTTGCTGTTTCTAGTGGTGCTGTTTCAGATTTTACAATTTTAGAAGATGTAGATCTTAACGAGATAGCTAAAACTGCTCAGAAAATGGCTTCATCATACAAAGAGCCAGGAAAATAATTATTTTCTGTAGCTAATACATTTTAAGGTATCAGTGAATTTTATTTGATTTTTATATTTAGATTTGATTTCACTGATACCAAATTTTATTTCTTTATTACTCATATTTAATAAGCATGAAATGTATCTCTCTCTAATCATTCTCACGTATTTTTGTTTAGAGATATTTACTTTATAATTAAAGTTTGTATAACTTATTTTTTTTAAGTTTTTTTTGATTATTTTAAATAAAACTTCATCCCTTTTTAAACTTATTTCTAAATTTTTTCTCATTTTTTTAAAACAAGGTATCTTATTATTTTTTGTTTTTAGAGAAAAAATTAATATTTTACCTTTGGTGTTTAATCTTTTTTTAGCAAGATTTAGAAGGCGATTTAAATTTGTTTTTGAAAAAAAATGAATAGTTTGTTTAATTAATATTAGATCATATTTCTCTTGTTTATTTAAATATTTTAAAGCTTCTACTCTCTTAAATATAATATTCTTTTTAACACCCTTATTACCAACAATATCAATTCCAATGGGTTTATTTCTGAATTTATATTTCTGTTGAAGAGTGCTTATAATATTTGCTCTTCCACATCCAATGTCCAATATTTTTGAATTTTTATTAAAATTAATGTTTGTTTTAAGAAATTTATTAAATTGAGAGATATACGACTTTGATGATAACCAAGTTTTATTATCCCAGTTTTTAAGTCTTTTCATTAAAGGGCAACAACAGCAGCAGCCATGGAAGCAAGTCTTGCTTGAGTATCATCAGCTCTACTTGTTATGACAACAGGAACTTTTCCACCAACTACTACGCCAGCTGCGCAAGCCCCCATAAAAAAAATCATCATTTTTACTAAGGCATTTCCAGTTTCTACGTTTGGAACTAACAGAATATCAGTTTTACCAGCAACCGCATTTTTAATTCCTTTAATTTGAGCAGCTTTTTCAGAAACTGAATTATCGAATGCCATTGGCCCAAATACTTCTGCATTCAAACCTTCCTCTTTTGCTCTTCTGGTAAGCTCACTTGCCTCTTGGGAGCTTGGTACACTATCTAAAACTTCCTCAGTGGCTGATAGCACTGATACTTTAGGTTTTCCAATTCCTATCCTATTCGCAAAATCAATCGAATTTTTTAATATATGCATTTTTGTTTCTAATTTTGGCAATACATTTAATGCCCCATCAGTAATGATAAATGGTTTATCATTTTTTTCTAAAGTCATATGCCAAATATGACTTAGTCTTTTCTTTCCAATTAAATTTAAATCTCTTTTCAAAACTGCTTTCATAAGTACATCGGTATGAATATGTCCTTTAACAATTATTTTTACATTACCTTCACTTGCAAGTTTTGCAGCAATTGGAGCAGTACTGTTTTCATCTGGTTCATTAATTATTTCATATTTAGAAATATCCCAGTTTAATTGCTTAGCATTCTCCTCAATAATTGATTTGTCTCCTATAAAAACTGGTAGTATTAAATTTGCATCTACAGCTTGTTTTGCTGACTCAATTGAAACTGGCTTTACAGCGTTTACTATTACGGCTTTTGCTGGTCCTTTTGTTTTAGCTATTTTAAGCAAACTTTCTGGGCAAATAATTTCTTTTTTACTAAGCATTTAATTCTTCCATTTCTTTTAAAATTTTTGGTGGAATAGATATATCTTTATTTAAATTCTTTTTATACGTCTTATTTTTTCTTTCACCTGGATATAAAATATTTGTAAACCCTTTCGCTTTTGGAAGTTTTTTGACAAGCTTTATATTTTTCTGCATTTCTGTAACAAACTTATTTCCGATAAAAATTTTAGGATTAATAGTAATAAATAAATGACCCATATTTTGGGGTCCTGAAAAATCATCAAAAGGATCTTTTGTTTTTCCTCCATGACTACTGCCTGTGAAAACACCACTTAGAATATCAACCATCCAAGATAACCCAGAACCTTTAAAACCTGCAATGGGTAATTGAGTACCCGAAAGAGCCTCTTTAGCGTTGGTAGTAATTTTACCTTTTTTGTTAAGAGCAACACCATATGGAATTTTCAAACCTAACTTTTCAGCTCTTCTTATAGTTCCCCTGTTTATTATTGACGTTGATGCATCATAAATGAAAGGAACTCTTCCTGTCGGCGCACCAAAACAAATAGGGTTTGTTCCAAATAAAGATTTCTTTGCACCATGCGGGGCTAAAGCGGCTGGCGCATTAGTAAAACAAAAAACTATTAATTTATTATTGACTGCTTGCTCTGCATAAAAACTTGAAAGTCCGTAATGTCCGCTTTTTTTTATAGCCACTAAACCTATTCCAGTTTTTTTTGCATTTTTAATTGCTTGTTTAATGCCAATATCAGCACTTACATAACCAATGCTGTTATCTGCGTTGATATAAGAAACTGAAGAACTTATTTTCTTTATTTTAATTTTAGGTTTAGGATTAATTACCTTTGCTTTTATTCTATCGCAATACATTTTTAGTCTAGCCAAACCATGACCTCTTGCTTCCAATATTTCTGCTTTAATTAAATAGTTAGAACAAATTTCTGCGTGTTTTTTTGAAAGTTTATGTTTTAAAAATATTTGTTTAAGTTTTGATTTTAAAAGACTTTTTTTCACTTAAATTTTTTATTTCCTTTAGCTTCCCAAAAATTTGTTCTCTGCTCTGGGTTCTCAACTAGACTTTTACACATCATTCCATACTGTTTAGCAAGAGAAGTAAAATCTTTTTTAGCTAATTCTACAAATTTTTTAACTTTATCTTTTGTCATTTGAGACATTACTTCTGGATTTAATCCCATTATTTCCCCAAGATCATAGTTATATTTTAAAGATACATCCGCACTGTTTTCTAAGCTATCGATAATATTTTTATCTTTTCCCGCATCTTTAAAACTTTGCGCAGCAACTTTGTAAAAACTATAACAATTAACGTAATCTCTTTGAATATTTTCCATAACGAACTTTGCGACTTTTTTTTCTTTAGCATTTTCACTCGCACTTAAAGAGAAGGGAATTAAAGTTAAAATTATTAAAATTATTTTTTTCATTTATATTTTTTCATAGAAGCTTCAGCTAAAATCAGATTTGGATCCATAAATGTTTTTGAAAGTTTAGCTTTCTTAAAAGACTTATATGCAAAAATTGCAATTGGCAACTCTGTACAGCCCAAAATGATTTTTTTACATTTCTTTTTAATTAGATAATTTACCGCAGGTTTAATAGCTCTTTCAGCCTCTTTGGTTTTACCCATTTTAACAAGCTTTATAGATTTATTAACGCTTCTTTGTTGCAATGTTGTATTCGGTGAAATTAATAAAAATTTTTTATTAAAGAAATGACTATATACACCAGTTTTTATTGTTGCTTCAGTTGCTAATAAGCCAATTTTAGAATTTCTTTTTAAATTTTTTTTTGCATTCGAATATACAATTTCTGGCATGTTTAAAATTGGTATTTTTATTTTCTTTTTGAGATCTTTGTACCAATAGTGCGCGGTATTACATGGAATTGATATAAATTTACATTTGTTTTTCTGTAAAAACTTGCATCCCTCTATAAGACTTTTTAAAACTTTATTATACTTTTTAAGATTTTGCTTTCGATCTGGAATGTTTGATTTATTGTATAAAACAAATAAAGGATATTTTTGATCTGCTTTTCCTCTATTTAATTTTGCAAGTTTAGAGCAAAAATCTAACCCTGCTTGTGTGCCCATGCCACCAAGTATTCCAATCATAAATTATTAAATGGATTAACCTTTTCCTCTCCAAGGTATCGTTTTGTCTATTATCTTTCTAATTGTGATATCAAAAATTAATCCCAACATTCCCATAATAAATATCGTTATCCATATTACTTCATATTGAAAATATTTTTTCGCGACATTTTCTACGAAACCAACACCTGTAGTTCCTGCTAAAAATTCTGCCGCAACTAATGTTCCCCAACACATTCCTGTTGCAACTCTTATTCCCGTTAATATTTCTGGTAAGGAATTAGGAAAAATAACGTGTCTTAATATTTGCCATTTGGATGCTCCAAGAGAATGCGCCGCATGAATTTTTGATAATTGAGTTCCTGATGCACCAGCTCTAGCTGAAATTATCATAATTGATAATGACACCATAAATAATAAAAATACTTTTCCAAGATTGTCTATTCCAAGTACTGAAATCACTAATGGCGCCCATGCCAATGGCGGAACAGGTCTGTATAATTCAATCAAAGGATCAAAAAATCCTTTAGCAAATCTGTTTAATCCCATGAATAATCCCAATGGAACTCCAACTATAATTCCCGCAACTAATCCAAGGAACACTCTTAAAAATGAGTCCCATATGTGACCAGTAGGAATTGGAATTTTGAATAAGTTAAAGTCTCCGGTAACAAAACTTAAAACTTTACTTTTGAAATTTGGTTTAACTTCACCTTGTTCATTATGAACCGGGTACTCTCCAGGTAAAATATCTGCAAACCAATCAGGAATTAAAAAACCTATGATCTTACTAACATCCATCATCTCATACCAAATTAATGGAATTTGTTTGTAGCCGACATTTGGGTTTAACATTAACGTTAATTTATTAAGAGTATCTGATGGTTTTGGAAGCCATCTGCCTGAGCCTTGTTCAGAACAACTTGGGCCACTTGAAATGATCGTACCTGATGGAAACAAAAGAAGATCTACCCATCTTAGACTGCCTTGTTCTTTTTTTTGTACGTTATCAAAATTGATGATTGATGCCTGCATGTCATTTAGAGTATTAGGTGGAAATATACTTGCGTATTCAATTCTACGTGCAATCTTGAGAATATCTTTCGCTAACGAAGAGGAAATTTCCTCAGAGTCGCTTAAACTGTTTCTATAATCTTTTATTTCTTTTTTTAGTTTTTCTAAGGCTGAAGCATATTGTTCATTATGATTTTTAAGTTCAAAGAATTCATCACTTATCAAATTTAATTCTGTGGCTGCTGCCTGGAATTTTAAACCTCGCTTTGTTTTTGGAATAAAGGGAATTTCGATTGTATTTTCAATTGAGGTACTTGATGCTTTCCAAGAACCTTCTTCCTTAGCAGCTTCAATTCTTTCTAATTCTTGTTCAGCACTCTCACTGGGATAATCACTTCTTTTAAAATTCTCAGTTAGATTTACGATTTTTTCATTAATTAATTTAATTTGCTGTCTAGTATCATTACTTAAAAGTTGTTCATTTGTAAGCAATGGTATTGTATTTTTAGTTTGAGAAATAAAGTTTAGTAACTTACTTTTATCTTGATTTTTGATACCTGATTTTTCTATTTCAATAGTAATTTTGTTTAAATTTTCTGACTCTGTTTCTATTACCGATGTACTCTTAAGCTGACGTTCATCTATTGGAAATAGATACTTAAGTGAGAGAAGAGACTCGTTAACTTTTCCAACTTGGCAAAGTTCATTAGCTGACTTTGGAAAAAAAGACTTAGCTATATCCCATGAATAATAGAGCCAAACTAATAAAAGAAAACTACTTCCTACAATTACCCAATGGATACCTCCTTGTGCTCTTTCAGGATTTCCAAAAACAGCATCGACTTTTTCAGTTCTAATTAATTTCCTGCCGTATAAAACACATCCAACAATGGCGAAAAAAAATAAAAATGTTAGAAAACCTGTTATCATTTAAACTTCTTTTCCCATTATTTCTTCTTCCATGTCCCATATCATTGAGAGAATTTCTTCTCTTTTAGAGACAAACTCTTTATTGTTTTTAATATCTCTCAAGTCTTCTTTAAGACCCATTGATGCAAAAGGTAAATTATATTCTTTGTGTATTCTGCCTGGTCTTGGTGCCATAACATAAACTTTTTCACCAAGTAACAACGCTTCCTCCACAGAGTGTGTAATAAGAATAATTGTTTTTCCAGTTTCTTTCCAAATTTTAAGAACTAAAGATTGCATTTTTTCTCTTGTTAAAGCATCTAAAGCTCCTAAAGGTTCGTCCATCAATATTAATTCTGGATCATTAATTAAACATCTTGCTAAAGCCACTCTTTGTTGCATTCCTCCTGACAATTGATAAGTGGGAGTGTTACCAAAACCTTTTAATCCAACTATATCTAACCATTCATCAACTTTTTTTTGAGTTTGAGCGGCATCTTCTTCCTTCATTCTCAAACCAAAATTTACATTCTCAGCAACAGTCAGCCATTCGAACAAAGCTCCTTGTTGGAAAACCATTCCTCTATCAACACCTGGTCCATTAATTTCTTTATTATTAAGAGTGATCTTTCCTGAAGTTGGTCTAATAAATCCTGCTGTAATATTTAATAACGTTGTTTTTCCGCAACCTGAAGGCCCAAGCACAGTAAGCAGCTCTCCTTTTTTAATTGTAAAATTTAAATCTTTAAGAGCATGAACAGTTTCTCCCTTAGGAGTTTTAAATATCATATTTAAATTTTGAGAAATTAGATTGCTCATAAAAGAACTATATTAGATATTTTGATAAAAAAATAGGCACCAATAATGTTCATTGGTGCCTATAATTTTTCTTTCAAGAACTACGGTAAAAACTTAGTAGTTACTGTACCTCTTGGAGTGTCAAAACCTTTTAAAAATTTAGCAAGGTTTCCACTCTTCATAGATTTTTTTGTTTCTTTTGGCGTTAAGAATTTGAAGCCACTTAAAGTGTCTTTCATGTCAGCAACTTTCATTTCTGACTCTTTAGACATAGCTTTCATATCACTTCCACCTTTTCTGTATCTCTCATTAGCTTCATGAGTTAATTCTACGAAAGATTTCAACATACCTGGATTTTCTTTCATAAATTTATTTGTTACAGAAACGATATCTATTCCCATGATACCTCCAGCACGAGCTTCATCAACTGTAAGAAGTCTTGTTCCAACAGATGTAGCAGATTTAATAGAGTTACCTCCAAATAAACATGCCATTACAACATCGCCACTAACCAATGCAGCAGCACCTTCTTCAGGATCCATTGCAATTATTTCCATTTTTTTTCTATCAGCACCAACAATTTTCATACTTTCTGTGAAAACGTATTCAGCCATAGTTCCTAGAGGAACTGCAACTTTCTTACCTTCGAGTTCAGAAGCATTAGCTTTTGTAATTCCAGATTTTTTAGAAGTAACACATGTTGTTCCTCCCATTCCGTATTCCATTGCAACGTCTACTAAACTAATAGGTGCTTTTGCCTTAACAGCATTGATGTAAGGCATTAAACCTTGTGAGTAAGATATATCGATATCTCCTGCTAACATAGCATCAGTCATTGCTACGCCGTTTGTGAAATTAGTCCACTTAACCGGTACACCAAGTGCTTTTGAATATGCTTTTTTATTCATGTCCTCAAGATTTGGAGATGGCCATTCCAAAAAGTACGCAACTCTTACTTCTTTCGCAGCTGAGTTAGCTACTGTAGCAGTTAGAGTAAACGCAAATAAAATCCCAAGAACTGTACTTATTATTTTTTTCATAGTTCTCCCATATGGTTTGTTTAATACTCAGATTTAAAATTAAATTGATTAAGAAGTAAATAGTTGATTGGGTATGTAAGGCCATATTGATTTTACAACCAAAGATTGTATGTTATATTTCTTGTCAAACTATAACAATAGTCTACAAGTTGATTATGAGCACTTCGAACAGAACGAATATACCTAATTCTTTAAATGAGCACTGGATGCCATTTACAGACAATAAAACTTTCAAAAAAAATCCAAGATTAATTACAGATGCAAAAGGGGTTTACCTAACCAATCATCAAGGTAAAAAAATGATTGATGCAAGCTCTGGATTATTTTGTAACCCACTTGGTCATGGTAGAAAGGAAATTACCGAAGCTGTTTCAAAACAATTAGAAAAATTAGATTATTGCCAACCATTCAATCAAGGCTATGGAGGTTCATTTGAACTTGCAACTAGAATAGCAAAGAAAACTCCTGAAGGAATTAATAGAATATTTTATACAATTTGTGGATCTACTGCAGTAGAGACAGCAATTAAAATAGCAATCGCATATCACAGAGCAAAAGGTGACTCAAAAAGATTTAGATTTGTTGGTCGTGAAAGAGGTTATCACGGTATGAATATTGGAGCGACGACTGTAGGAGGAATGATAAATAATGTAAAAACTTTTGCAAGCATTTTAATGCCTGGAGTTCAACATATGAGGCACACTCATTTACCTGAACATAAATTTGTGAAAGGCCAGCCAGACACGGGTGTTGAAATGGCTGAAGATCTCGAAAGAATAGCTATGAATTTTGGTGGAGAAAATATTGCAGCTTGCATAGTTGAGCCTATTGCAGGATCAACAGGTACTTTGGTTCCACCAAAAGGTTATTTAAAAAGAATAAGAGAAATTTGTAATAAACACGGAATTTTATTAATTTTTGATGAAGTTATAACTGGCTGGGGTAGAACGGGCTCTGCCTTTGCGTCACAAGAATTTGGAGTTACACCTGATATGATTACAATGGCTAAAGCAACAACAAACGGAGTTATTCCAATGGGAGTGGTTGCAGTTAAAGAAGAAATGTATGATGCTGTATTAGACTCTTCTAAAAATCCAGAAGGCACACCCGAATTATTTCATGGATATACCTATTCAGGAATCCCCGCAGCTGTTGCAGCAGGATTAGCAGTTCAAGATATTTTTGATAAAGAAGATATTTTTAATAGAGCAAAAGAAATGTCACCATACTTTCAAGATGGGTTGCACACATTAAAGGATTTAAAAGAAGTTGTGAGTATAAGAGGTTATGGAATGATGGGTGGAATTGAAATGAAAATGAAAGATAAACCAGGAAAGTCTGGTTTTCAAACTTTTAAACATTGTTATGATGCTGGTGTTAATTTTAAAAATACTGGAGATACTTTAATTATCGCTCCACAATTCATTTGTGAAAAAAAACACATCGATGAAATAATTGATAAATTAAGAACAGGTATTTCTAACTACTCAAAGTCATAAATGATAATTGGAGTTCCAAAGGAGATTAAGCTTCAAGAGCATAGAATCGGTTTAACGCCTGATAGCGTAAAAGCTCTAATTGAAAGAGGGCATGAGGTACTAGTTGAAAACAACGGTGGATTTGAAGCTGGCTTTACTAACGAGGATTATTTAAAAGTAGGCTCAAAGATCGTTAAAACTCCTGAGGAAATTTTTAAAAAAGCAGAAATAATAGTTAAAGTTAAAGAACCTCAAATGAATGAGGTTAAAATGATCAGAGAAGGTCAAATTATCTATACCTATCTTCATTTAGCAGCAGCAAAAGAATTGACCTTGGGCTTAATGAAATCAAAATCAATTTGTATAGCATACGAAACAGTAACAGATGATAACGGTAGATTACCCTTACTAGCTCCAATGAGTGCCGTAGCAGGAAGAATGTCTGTTCAAGCTGGAGCACATGCTTTAGAAAAAAATCAAAAAGGAAGAGGTTTATTAATAGGGGGCGCTCCAGGTGTAGATCCAGCAAATGTTGTTATTCTTGGAGGAGGCGTAGTTGGAGAAAATGCAGCAATAATTGCTACAGGCATGAGAGGAAATGTTTATGTAGTTGACAAATCAAAAAAAAGATTAGAAGAGCTTCATAAACAATTTGGTGACAAAATTATCCCAACTGAAAGTGACAAAACAGATTTAAAAAAATTAATTTCTAAATGTGATCTATTAGTAGGAGGTGTATTAATTCCTGGAGCAGAGGCACCTAAATTAGTAACAAAAGAGATGATTAAATCTATGAAAAGAGGATCGGTAGTTGTTGATGTTGCGATTGATCAGGGAGGATGTGTAGAAACAAGTAAACCTACAACTCATGCAAACCCAACATATTTAGTAGATGATGTTGTTCATTATTGTGTGGCTAATATGCCTGGAGGTGTACCAAGAACATCAACAATGGCACTTAATAAAGCTACGTTACCATTACTGTTAAAATTAGCTGATCAGGGTTATAAAAAAACTCTTACAGAAAATAAAAACTTTTTAGCTGGCCTAAATGTTTACAGAGGAAACATTACTTTTAAAGGTGTGTCTGATGCATTTAATTTAAAATACACACCTGCATCAGAATTATTAAAAAATTAGAATGAGCTTATTACCCCACGAGGCAAAAGTGGTTGTGATTGGTGGGGGTATAGCAGGTTGCTCTGCTGCTTACCATTTAGCTAACAATGGGTGGGATACGGTACTAATTGAACGAGATGTATTAACATCAGGTACTACATGGCACGCTGCTGGGATGGTTACTCAATTAGGAACTACTCCACAAATAACTAAAATAAGAAAAAATTCCGTAAAATTTTATAATGAACTTAAGAATATTACTGGTCTTGATACTAGCTTTAGGCAAACAGGTACAATAAATATTGCCACTACAAAATCAAGACATCAAGAATTTATGAGACAAAAAACAATGTCTAAATTATTCAACTTAAATATTGAAATTATCGATAAAAATAAATTTCAAACTCTTTATCCGATTGCAAAAAATAAAGATGTATTTAGTGGACTATTTATACCAGAAGACGGTCAAGCAGACCCGCAGATTTTAACTAAAAATATTTCAGTTGCAGCTAAAAAAAAAGGAGTAAAGATTTTTGAAAAATGTAAATTAGAAAAAATTTTAAAGAGAGAAAATCAGATCAGAGGAGTTAAAACTAATCTTGGAGTGATTAATTGTGAGTATATAGTTTTATGTGCTGGAATGTGGTCTAGGCAAATTGGAGAAGCGGCTGGCGTTAGTATACCACTATACCCAAATGAACACTTTTATATGATTACAGAAGATTATAAAAATTTACCAAATCCTCTTCCAACTTTCAGAGATCCAGATACATATCTATATGCGAGAGAATATCATGGTAAAATGATGCTAGGTATTTTTGAACCTAATGCCAAAAATGCTTTTAAAAAAACTGGCAAAGTGCCTAATAATTTTTCTTTTGGTGAATTTAAAGTTGATAAAAAATATATAAAAATGCTTCATCAACTGGCTGCAAAAAGAATTCCAACTATCAAAAATCTAGACATTGAGAGGTATTTTTCAGGCCCTGAGTCATTTACTCCAGATAGCAACTTTCTTCTTGGTGAAACAGAGGAAATTAAGAATTTTTATGTTTGTTGCGGATTTAACAGTATTGGTATTGGATCATCTGGAGGAGCAGGTAAAGCAATTGCAGAATGGATGATCAAAGGACACACTGATCAAGATTTATTAAGTCTTGATGTAAAAAGATTTGAAAAATTTAATTCCTCTTTAAAATTCATAAAGGAGAGGACCACAGAAACACTTGGTAATCTATTTAAAATGCATTGGCCATACAAGCAACTAGAAACATCAAGAAATGTTAAACTTTTACCTTATCACGAAGAGCTTAGAAAATTAGGTGCTTGTTTCGGACAAATGGCTGGGTATGAGAGACCAATGTGGTTTTCAAAAAACCAAAAGCCAATTTATAAATATAGTTATGGATCTCAAAACTGGTATCAATCAGCAAAAATAGAATGTAATAACACAAGAAATAATTTAGGTTTTTTTGATTTAACGCCCTTTGTTAAATTTGATTTAAGTGGGAAGTATGCTCATGAACAACTACAATATCTTTCTGCAAATAATATAAAAAATATTGAAGGAAGAACTACCTATACACAAATGCTAAATCCATCTGGTGGGATAGAAGCTGATTTGACCGTAAGTTGTTTAAAAAAAAATTATTTTAGAATTATTTGTCCAGCTTTAGCTAGAAGTCATAACAAATCTCATATCATAAAAAATTTAACCAAAAAAGTGAAATTTGAGGACGTGACTGATAAATATTCATGCATAGGTTTATTTGGTCCAAACAGTAGAAAATTTTTAACAGAATTATTCGGAAACTATTTTTCTAAAGAAGATTTTCCATTTTCTAGAGGAAAATATTTAAATATTCTTAATTCAAGGATTTGGTTTCAAAGATTATCTTTTATAGGTGAACTTGGTTGGGAAATTTACATACCAATCGAAAAAACTAACGTTATCTTTAAAAAAATAAAAAAATTAGGAAAAAAATATGACCTTACTTACGCAGGTATGCATGCTTTAGATATTCTTAGATTGGAGAAAAAATTTTTACATTGGGGTCATGATATTACCTCTGAAAACAATCCATTCGAAGCAGGACTGACTTTCGCAGTAAATTTTAAAAAAGATGTAAATTTTATTGGTCGAAAAGCATTAGAGGCAATTAAAGATAAGCCAATAAAAAAAAAATTAGAATTATTTTCTTTAAAAAATAATTTTATTCCTGGTAAACCTCTATTACTTCATGACGAACCGATTTTCTTTAAAGAAAAAATTATTGGATACACAACTAGTTCAAACTATTCTTTTTGTTATAAAAAAAATATTTGTTTAGGTTATGTTAATGAAGATATAAAGGGTAAAAAAAATCTATATCTTGAGGTAGAGGGAAAAAAATACCCTATATGTCTTGAAAGAGAACCTTTGCATGATCCACACTCCTTAAATTTACGTGCGTAATTCATTTTGGGTTATTCTTATTATTAAACCCATTTTGCTCTTTTAAAATATTTCAATTATTTAATTATATGATTAAATAATTTTATGAGTACGCAGTTCAATATTGAAAAAAATCAGTCTGATTACGCTAACATTCAAAGCAAAGTTAAAGTTACCGATTTATTATCTAGGCTAAATGAAGAGAAAAAAATTGAAAAAAAAAGAAATTTAGCTCTAGGAGTTGCAGCTGTTTCAGCAGTAACAGTTTTTGGTATAATCCTTACAATTTAACATCTAATTACAACAATTTTTTTAACAAACTAAACGGATGATTTAGTTAAATAAATATATTATAAATTTTGCAATTGGCGAGGTAGCTCAGTTGGTTAGAGCACAGGACTCATAAGCCTGGGGTCGGCGGTTCGAATCCGCCCCTCGCTACCATTTAACTCAAATTATTTAATTTTACCGAATCTTAACTTATAATTTTTTTATTAACTTGTTTAATCTTTTGTAATGAATTCTGTGAATTAGAGGTAAAATTCTAGATAATAAATTATTCCAAATTGATTTTTTCTTCGTAAAAAGCCAATCAAGATTGTTATGATCAAATCCAAAACCATTATAAGAATAACCATTTGATATAAACTTCTTTATTATATTTATTTTTTGGTCTTTATTTAAATGAAAATATTCAATTGAAAAATTTTTAATATTGAATTTATTTAAATCTATATCCATTAGTATATCATAGTCTAATCCCTCGACATCTAATGAGAAAGTCTCTATTGGTAAGTTTAAAAAATTATTATTTAAAAAATCTGTTATTTTAACTGTTCGAACTTTTATATTTTTAATTATAGAATTTGGAAAATATTTTTTTACAAATTTTTTATTGTGAGAAAGTAATTGGTAGTGGGGTTTGTCATCTTCACTATAATACAGATCGATTTCATCATTAGAAAAATTATTAGGAGTGATAGCAAAGTTAAAAATTTTAACATTTTTATAATTTTTCCAACAATCTTTTAATTTTTCTAAGTTTTTAGGATTTGCCTCAACTACATATATTTTTTTTTCTGAAAAATTTATATTTTTTACATATTCTGTGAAACCGTCTCTAAAATTAGAAGAGGGGTCAAGGTCACCAGCACCGGCTCCCACATGTACAAAAATCATGACCTTTTTTTTAAAAGCTGCTTAAGTTTATTTAAATTCATTGAAGTATCGAAAGGGAGATTATTTTTTCTTTCTTTTTTTAAATATTTTTTTTTAACCCTTATATTATATTTTTTTGCAAAATTATAAACGGACGTTGATGGGCCTCCAATATTCAATACTCCTCTATTATGAATAATTTTTTTAAATATTTTGATAAATTCTTCATGAAATATAAAATTAGTTTTCATGTCGGCAAAAGCATATTTGTGTACAAAAGGCTTTTCGGTCATGCTTACTCTTAAGATAAGTGAATTCTTATACATATGTACAGCAGCTTCAGCACCTAGTTTTGACCAAGCGTAATTATTGTTTGGAAGAAGCGGGCTTGTTTCTTTATAATTTCCTTTTTTTCCAGGATAGACGTAAGAAGTAGAAAAAAAAATTAATTTAATATTAAGCTCGCTACATGCAATAGTAATATTAGAGGTTCCAATAATATTTAGATTTATACTTTTTTGAAAATTTTTTTCATGTAGATTCAAAGGTCTTGATAGCCCAGCTAAGTGAATTAAATATCTAGGTTTATTTTTTTTTAAATATTTTAAAATTGATTTTAGATTTAGTATATTAAGTTCTCTCTTATTTGGAAAAATATAATTTTTATCTACATTTTTTTTTAAAATTTTACCGAATCTTCCGTTACCACCAGTTACAACTATTTTAAATTTATTTGACATGCGAGATCCATTTTCCACCTTTTTTTTTATATTGGAATTCTTTTTTGACAATTTCCTTTTTATGATTCCATGAATTTAAAATTGTAAAATCTGGGTAATTTTTTCTAAAATAATCTGGACTTTTGATTGGGATGTGTGTACCTGGCGAGTATTTTCCAATTTTTTCTTTTGTAGAATCTACAATAAAATCGATGTAGCTATGATCAATTCCACAATAATTAAGCGCAGTAGTACTTTTTGCTGAAGCAGCGTATCCACAAATTTTTTTTCCCTTTTTTTTAAGATCTTTAATTAAAGTTCTAAATTTTTTTCTAGATTTTTCACAATCTCTTTTAAATTTAAGACAAGAACTAAATTTATGTAGTTTTTCAAGTTTTTCTTTTTTCAATAAACGATTTATGACATTGTTCGTTTTAAAAACTTTTTTTCTTGCAATAACATATCTCATTGAACCACCGTGGGTTTTTTGAGGTACCGCATTTATCAAGTCGAATCCAAAACTGTTGAAAATAGTTTTTATTGAATGCAATGAAAAAATAAAGACATGAGCATCATAGATTTGATCATACGAGACTCTTCGAAACATAGAACCTAAATACGGCTCTTCGAATATAAACAAGCCATCATCTGTTAACAAGCAATCGATGCTTTTAATCAAATTTTTTAAATCAGGAATATGACAAATTACATTAGCGGCACAAATGAGATTTATCTTATTTTTTAAATTTTTCAATTTCGAAACATTTTTAAAATTAAAAAATTTTGAGACAACTTTTAATTTTTTTTTTCTAGCAATATTTGCCACATTTAGAGAAGGTTCAAATCCTAAAATTTCGTACTTTTTTTTTGCAAAATATAATGAAAAAGTTCCATCATTAGATCCAATTTCAATTATTTTATCACTTTTCTTCAAGTAGTTTTTTTCCAACCAAATAAAAAATTTTTTAAAATGTTCTTTCATATATTTTGATTTATGAGTAAAAAATGGGTACTTGTTATTAAAAATCTTCGATGACTTTGGATAATCACCTACTTGAAATAGAAAATTTTGTTCATTAAATCCAACTTTAAGATTATAAAAAAATTCTTTTTTAAAATCTTTTTTTAACAAAAAACCATTTGCCATAGGCATTCTGCCAAATGACATTATGGTCTTTATCCTTTTTTTTGTTACTTTACAGAACATAAATTATATTAAATTCTCTTTATTAATATTATAAAAAGCGATTGGCCAAACTTTTACTTTAGCGTATTTATTAAACCAGTAAGATACAAATCTCTCCATTAAAAATGCATAAATTCTAGTGTTACCGTAACTATCTTTGTTAAAACCAAAAACTTTTTCACATCGCTCTAACCAAGGAAAAATAGTATTATAAAAATTGTGAATTATTTTTTTATTTTTAATTATAAACATATTGCCACGATTGTAAAAATTTTGATTTTTCATAAATGAACTAAAATCTTTTTTATCATTATCGTTTAGCATTTCAATTGCTTTATCTAAATTTCCATAACCATGAAAAGAGTCAAAATGTAATTTTAAATTCCAATTTTTTTTAAAAATAAATGTTGGATTTAAAATAAAAGACTTTAAACCATGTTTTAAAACCTTCATAGGTGTCCAGCCATCCATAAAGATGTTCTGTCCTAAAATCACATCATAATTATCCCAATCATTAGGTATTTCACTTAAAAAATCCTGTTTATTAAAAATTTTTAATGAGTTTGATGACTTTGTCCAAAAACGTCTATATGCGCAAAATCCTATCCAGGTATGATCACTAATTTCCTTAAGTTTATTTTTCCAGAACCAATAATGAAACGTATATTCCCCGTAAAAACTATTTTTTACAGAGATGTTTTCACCAGAGTTATCTCTTATCCACTTAGAAGAGAATTTTTTATTACCTAATCCTACAGGTATGTAATTAAGTGATTTAATTTTATCATAATCCTCATCATTTAAACTTAAGCAAAACATATGTAAGTTGTTCATTTAAATTTTATTTTTATGACAAAAGTTTGTAAACGATGGATTATTTTTATCTTTTTTGGATATAATAAATTTTTTCTTTGGCCATCTTATTTTTAATTTTTTGTCATTCCAAAGAATTCCAGTCTCACTTATCTTAGACCTATAATTATTGTTACTGTAGAGAACAATATTCTCTGTTTCGATCCCTAAAAAACCATGAGCACAACCAGCGGGTATAAGTAAAGATTTGGCATTTTTTTCAGATAAAATTGTTTTAAAATTTTTACCAAAAGTTTTCGAGTTTTTTCTTAAATCAACCACTACATCTAAAATTTTGCCTTTAACAACTGATACAAATTTTTCTTGGCTATTTTTAGTTTGTATGTGAAGACCTCTTAAAACATTTTTTTTAGATTTTGACATACACCAAAATATAGGTTTATGTATTTTTAATTTTTTTTTGATAAAGATTTCTTTGAAAAAACCCCTAGAGTCGTAATAATTTTTTCCTTTTATTATCTTAAGACCTTTAATTCTTGTATTTAAAATTTTCATTAAATTAAATTTTTAAGATATTTTGAGTATTCACAATTTCCATAAAAAGACATTTGGTTTTTCATCTCTTTGATTTTAATCCATTTATTTTTTAATGAAATTTCCTCAAGACATGCGATTTTAAATCCTTGTCGATTCTCTATTGTGGAAATAAAATTCGAAGCGCTATAAAAATCTTCAATACTACCTGTATCCAGCCATACGCCACCTCTACCTAACATTTCAGAGTTTAAATTATTTTTTTTTCTATAGATATTTAACAAATCTGTTATTTCAATTTCTTTTCTTTGAGATGGTTTTAAAGTTTTACTATATTTAACAACATTATTATCAAAAAAATAAAGGCCTGTTACAGCTAAATTAGAAATATATTTTTTTGGTTTTTCTATTATCTTTAGAACTTTATTTTGAGAATTAATTTTTGCTACACCATATAAATTAGGATTTTTAACAGGATGGATAAACACAGTAGCTCCTTTTTTTAATTTAACACATCCTTTCAATTTTAATGTAAAGCTTTGACCGTAAAAGAAATTATCACCCAATATAAGAGCCACGTTATCTTTTCCTATAAATTTTTCACCTAGAATAAATGCTTCTGGCAAACCTCTTGGTTTTAGCTGTTCTTTATATTGAATGTTTAATCCTAAATTATTATTTTTTGGCAATATTTTTTGAAATTGACTTAATTGACCTTTGTTTACTATTATTAAAATATCTCTAATACCAGCTAACATTAACACCGAAAGTGGATAATAAATTAATGGTTTATCATATAATGGTAATAATTGTTTATTTACTGCTTTTGTAAGCGGGCTCATTCTAGTTCCCATACCTCCAGCTAAAATAATCCCTTTCTTAATCATACTTTTAGTCCTAATCTTTTTTCATAACTTTTTTTTGCTATGTTGTTTAAGAATTTTTTGTTATTAAGATACCAACTTATTGTTTCTTTAAGGCCAGCATCAAACTTCTTTTTGGGTTTCCATTTTAACTGCCTAAAAATTTTTTTGTTATCTAAAGCATATCTAAAATCATGACCCGGCCTGTCTTTAACAAATTTTATTTTGGTTTTATTTCCAATTTTTATTTTCATATTTTTACAGACTTTTAGAATTTTTTTTACTAAGTCTATATTTCTTAAATTAATTCCTGAGCCAACATTATAGCTTTCTCCACTCTTACCTTTTAAATATAACATGAATAAGGCTTCACAATGGTCCTCTACATGTATCCATTCTCTTGAATTTTCACCTTTTGAATAAATTGGAAGTTCTTTGTTATTAAAAATATTTGAAATCATTTTAGGAATTAATTTTTCAGGAAATTGGTAAGGTCCATAATTATTACTACAATTAGATATTACAGCTTTTATTTTATAAGTTCTTATATAAGATTTTACTAAGTGATCTGCACTAGCTTTTGAAGCTGAATAAGGAGAGCTTGGCTCATATTTATGATCTTCGTTAGATCTAATATTTTTTTTTATATCTCCAAATACCTCATCAGTTGAAATATGAATCAGTTTTGGATTAATTTTCTTTTTTTGTAAAAATCTTAATGCCTCAAGTAAACTAAAAGTTCCATTAATATTTGTGTGTATAAAATTTGCAGGACCGTCAATAGACCTGTCAACGTGAGTCTCTGCAGCTAGGTTGAAGATTGCTTTTGGTTTATATCTCTTAATTATACCGATTAATTTATTTTTATTGATTAAATCTACTTTTATTAACTTATAATTCTTTTTATTTCTTAATATATTTTTGTACTTATTAGATGAGTATGTTAGTTTGTCTAAATTGACTACGAAAAATTTTTTTTTTAGTAAAAAATTAACAAGGTTTGTGCCAATAAATCCTGATCCTCCTGTAACGATGATTTTTTTCATTTAATTAAAGAATTTTAAATCTAATGTGTTAAATTAGTAAAAGAATTATCATTTAAAATCAAATATTATTTCTAAATGGAATCAAATGAGCTTACTATTATAATCGTTACGTTTAAAAGTGAGGAAAAAGTTATTAATTGCTTAAATTCAATTCCTAATGAAATTCCAGTGATAGTAGTTGAGAATTCAAAAAATGAAAATTTTAAAAAAAAAATTGAAAATAATTATACCAACGTAAAATGTATACTTACCGGAGAAAATAAAGGTTACTCGGTTGCGAACAATTTAGGACTAAATCTTGTAAAAACAAAATATGCTTTAGTTTTGAACCCCGATACAGTTTTGGATAACGATGCGATAAAAAATTTTTTTGTTTCAGCTAACTTAGAAAAAGATTTTTGGTTAATGGGCCCAGCTAACGATCAAACGGTAGAAATAGAGTTTAAAGAAAATACTCTATGTGAAGTTAATAACCTTAAGGGTTTTGCAATTTTTTTTAATATTAGTAAATTTAATAACGAGTTTTTTGATGAAAATTTTTTCCTTTTTTTTGAGGAGATTGACTTATGCAAAAGGGTAAAAATTAATGGTGGGAAAATTTTACTTAACAAGCTCATAAAAATTAAACATGAGGGCTCAAGCTCAGTAAATATTAAAGAAACACATGAGCTTGAAAAAAATAGAAATTGGCATTGGATGTGGTCAACATTTTACTTTCAAAAAAAATATAAAGGATTTTTTTTTGCTATCCTTATTATTTTTCCTAAATTGTTTTCTGCTGTTATTAAGTCATTATTTTATCTTATTATTTTTAACAAAAAAAAAAGAGATATTTATTTGAGTAGATTAAGTGGTATTTTTAATTCTATAGCTGGCAATAAGTCTTGGTATAGACCACCATTAGATTGATTTATTTAATTTAAAAATATAAAAAATTGTAATGCCAAAAAGAAATATAATTATAATTACTGGCGGAGCAGGGTTTGTAGGAACAAATTTAATTAAATTATTAATAAATAAAACAAGATATAATCTTATAAGTATTGATAATTATTCTTCGGGCTCAAGATCAAACCACATAAAGAGTCCTAGAGTAAAGTATATTAAAGGAGAAACATCTGAAATTTTTAAATTAATTAAATATCCTAAAAAAATTAAATCAATTTTTCATTTTGGAGAATTTGCAAGAATTTATCAAAGTTTTTTAAATATGAATGAGTGCTTACGATCTAATTCAATTGGTTCAAACACTATTTTTAGTTTTTGTTTAAAATATAAAATTAAATTAATTTATTCAGCAACATCTGCTTCATTAGGCAATAGGGGTAATGATAAAAATTTATCCCCTTATGCATTTTCAAAATCAAAAAACTTAGAATTATTAGAAAATTTAAAAAAATGGTTTAATTTTAAATATGAAGTAATTTATTTTTATAATGTTTATGGGCCACATCAAATTTGTAAAGGTCGAATGTCGACTGTGATTGGAATATTTGAAGATCATTATAAAAAAAGAAAATTACTACCTGTGGTGAAACCTGGAACTCAAACAAGAAGGTTCACCCATATTAATGATACCGTAGATACATGTTATTTAGCCTGGAAAAAAAATCTTTGTAGACACTATAGTATTGCAAATAAAAAATCTTATTCAATTTTAGAAGTAGCTAAAATGTTTAAATCAAAAATAAAATTTTTACCAAAAAGACCTGGTGAAAGATATGCTTCAGCCCTTATTAATAAAAACTTATCTAATAAAATGTATAAACGATTTGGAAAAATTAATTTAAAAGATTATATACAGGAATTTTTAAGTGAAAATAGTTAATGACCCGGAAATTCTATCAAGCTCTCTGTCTTATATCCTTTGTTTTTTAACAAATCATTTCCTGGTAAATCAAAAAGATTTATAACAAATATAAAACCTGCAACTTTTCCACCTGAAATTTCAATTAATTTAGCAGCTGCATCAGCTGTTCCACCTGTAGCTATTAAATCATCAATTATTAAAATGTTTTCATTTTTTTCAATCGAATCTTTGTGAACTTCAATAGTAGCTTTTCCATATTCAAGTTCAAAATCTATAGAATGAACCTCGGCTGGTAATTTATTTTTTTTTCTAAGAAGAATAAAAGGTTTTTTTAGCTTATAAGATACAGTTGAAGCAAAAACAAATCCTCTCGACTCAATTGCAGCAACTTTATCAAATTCAATATTTTTAGCTAATTCAATAATTTTATCGTTAGTATATTTAAATGCGTCAGCATTTTTTATCAAAGTTGTGATATCTCTAAATAATATTCCCTTTTTTGGATAATCAGGTATTGATCTGATGTGTTTTTTTAAGTCCATTATTAACTTCAAGTATTAACAAAAAACCATTAATAATTAAATAATGAAAAAAAGAAAACTTGGGATAATTGGCGGAAGCGGTCTTTATAAAATGGAAGGATTCGAGAAAACTAAATGGAAAAAAATTAATACTCCATGGGGGAAACCTTCTGATGAAATTTTAATTGCTAAATTAGGAAAAGAGGAAATTTGTTTTATTCCAAGACATTCCAGAGGCCACAAAATAAGTCCTACAAATATTAACTTTAGAGCTAATATTGATGCGATGAAACAATTGGGAGTTACAGATATTATTTCAGTATCAGCTGTTGGATCTTTAAAAGAAAACTTAGAGCCAGGAAAATTTGTAATAATAGATCAATTTATTGATAGGACTTTTTCTAGAGTAAAAACATTTTTCAATGAAGATATAGTTGCCCATGTTTCAATGGCCAAACCTACAAGTCTCGGGCTTTCAAATTGTTGCGAAGCTGCGTTAAAGAAGCTGAATATAAATCATCAAGTTGGAGGAACATATATAGTAATGGAGGGACCTCAATTTTCAACTTTATCAGAGTCAAAATTGTATAGATCTTGGGGAGCTGATGTAATTGGCATGACTAATATGCCTGAAGCTAAATTAGCAAGAGAAGCGGAAATTAGATATTGCACTGTTGCAATGGTAACAGACTACGACTGTTGGCATCCTGATCATGATGAAGTTGATGTAAACATGGTTGTTCAAACTCTTATGAAAAATGCAGCTAACGCACAAAATATGATCAAAGAAATAATAAAAACATTTAAGAACCATTCAGTAGAGAAAGATCCTGCAAACGACTGTTTAGATGTTGCTATAATTACTGATCCAAAATTAAGAACAAAAAAAACAATAAAGAAATTAAAAAATATTGCTGGAAGAGTTCTGAACAAAAAATAATCTTAATGCCAACATATACGGTAAAATATTCAAATATTTATCTTTCGAAAAAACAAAAAAATTCTATTGCCAATGATATAACTAATACTCATAGTAAAATTACTGGTGCAAATAGCTTTTTCGCTCAAGTAATATTTCAAAAAAATCAACGAGATTCTCATTTCATGGGTGGCAAATTAGTAAAAACTAAAGAAATTTTTTTAAACGGGCAGATTAGAGCTGGACGAACATCAAAAGTCAAAAAACAATTAATTTTAGGTCTAAGAAAAATTTTGATTAAGAACACAAAATTGCAGAGCGATTTTGTTTGGGTTTATTTGGAAGATTTATTACCAGATCAAATGATCGAGTATGGAGAAATTCTACCAAAATCAGGACAGGAAAAAAAATGGTTTAATGCGATATCACCAAGTTTAAGAAAAAGACTAAAAAAAATGGAAAAAGGTAAATGAAAATAGAGGGAAAATCATACAAAACAATTTGGTTTGAGAACGATTTAGTAAAAATTATTGATCAAACAAAACTTCCTCATCAGTTTATCGTTAAAGAGTTAAAAACTGTGAAAGATGCAATTAATGCCATTAAAACAATGGAGGTGAGAGGAGCTCCATTAATTGGTGCAACTGCTGCCTATGGTTTGGTTTTATCTATTATTGAAAAAAATGATTTATCTTTTCTTAAAAAGTCTAGCGAAGAATTAATTGCTTCAAGACCCACTGCAATCAATCTTAAGTGGGCAGTAGATAGAATGATGAAAAAGTTATCTGGAGTAAATGATAAGGATATCTTGAAAATAGCGTTAGATGAGGCAAAGGCGATAACAGAAGAGGATGAAAAATTTTGTAAAAATATTGGCTTGAATGGCCTTAAAATTATTGAAGATATTGCGAATAAAAAAAAGGATACGGTAAATATTTTAACTCATTGTAATGCGGGTTGGTTAGCAACAATAGATTGGGGAACTGCCACCTCACCAATTTACCATGCTCATCAAAAAGGTATTAAAGTTCATGTTTGGGTTGATGAGACAAGGCCGCGTAATCAAGGAGCGAACTTAACTTCATATGAATTAAATGAAGAAGGAATATCAAACACTGTAATCACTGATAACGCCGGTGGTATATTAATGCAGAGAGGACAAGTAGATTTGTGTATCGTTGGAACTGACAGAACTTTATCTAATGGAGATGTTTGTAATAAAATTGGAACTTATCTAAAAGCATTATCTGCTAAGGATAATAATGTTCCTTTTTATGTAGCGTTACCAAGCTCAACTATAGATTGGAGTATCAAAGATCATAGAGAAATTCCTATCGAGGAAAGAGACTCAGAGGAGCTATCACATGTAGAAGGAATAGATGAAAATAATGAAATAAAAAAAGTAAGAATTTACCCACAAAAAAGTAATTCTTTAAATCTAGCCTTCGACGTGACACCTGCTAAACTAGTAACAGGGTTAATCACGGAAAAAGGAGTCTGTGAAGCTTCAGAAAAAGGTTTGAAAGGTTTATTTAAGTGAGCAAAATAAAAGCTGAAGTAATAAAATATTCTAAAAAATTAAACATAACTAATTTATCCGCCCTAAGATCAGGAAATATTTCTATAAGAGCAAAAGAAAAAGGAGTTGATGGGTTTTATATCACTCCATCAGGAAGAGAATACAGTTCTTTAAAACCCTTGGATATTGTTTTCGTAACTCTAAAAGGTGTTTACGATAAAAAAAAAGGTAAACCATCCTCAGAGTGGAGGTTTCATCAGGATATATATGTGAATAAAAAAGAAGCTAAAGCTATTGTTCATGCACACTCTACTTGTGCAACTGCAGTTTCAACACATCAAAAAAGTATTCCAGCTTTTCACTACATGGTTGCAGTAGCTGGAGGAGAAGACATTAAGTGCAGTAAATATGCAACTTTTGGAACTAAAAATCTTTCCAGAAATATTATCAAAGCTCTGAAAAATAGATCAGCATGTTTGATTGCTAATCACGGACAAGTTGCGTTTGGGGAAAATTTAAAAAAAACTTTTGAGCTTGCTCAAGAGATCGAAAATATTTGCCATCAATATATAAATGCCCTAAGAATTGGAATACCTAAGATACTTTCAAAAAAAGAAATGAAAATAGTCCTAGGTAAATTTAAAAATTATAAAAAAGGATAGTTTTTAATGATTAAAGTTGGTGAACACATTACCATCGATTTCTTAGGTGTAAAAAAAGATTATTCACCCGAATTCTATGAAAAAGTAATCTATAAAATTGCAAAGGCAGCTAAAGTAGAGATATTAAATGTAGCATCACATAAATTTGAGCCCCAGGGTTTTACATTAGTGGCACTACTATCAGAGAGTCATTTTAGTTTTCATACTTTTCCAGAGAGAGGCGTAATTAGTTTTGATTTTTTTACTTGTGGTAAAGTAAATCCAAAAGTTGCTTTAAAAATATTGAGAAATGAAATTGATCATAAAAGAGTAGTTACGAATGCTTTTGATAGAAGTAGTATCGGTCTGTATGATGATATTTATAGTACGCCAGGTCAAAAAAAGTTTTATGTTGTTAAAGATGTTTTAGAAAAATTTACTTCTAAAGTCGGTCAATTCGTAGAGGTTATGGATATCGAAGAGTTTGGACATGCTTTATTTATCGATCATGAGATTCAAGTAGCAGAAAAAGATGAAAAAATTTATAGCTCAAATTTTTTTAAATCTAGTTATGATTTAAGTAAAAAAAATAATAATGTAGCTATAATTGGAGGAGGGGACGGCGGTGTAGCGCGTGCTTGTTTAGAAAATAATTCAAATTATATCGACTGGTTCGAGCTCGATCCAGAAATAGTAGACGCTTGTTATCGTCATTTGCCTAAGGTTTGCTCTAAAGTAAAAAAGAGCAATAAAATAAAAACTTTCTGGGGAGATGCTTTTAAAAGCATAAAAGAAATTGAAGACTCTAAATATGATAAAATTTTTGTTGATTTAAATGATGATCAATATTGTATAGATCTTGCAAAAAAAAATATGAAAGGCTTGAAAAGAATTCTTAAAAAGGGCGGAGTAATTACTGCACAGGTTGGAAGCTATGATAAAAAACCAAAACAAGTAAAAAATTGGTGTAAAGTTTTATCAAAAAGCTTCGGAAATGTTAAATTATCAGGTGCTTATATCCCAAGTTTTGACTGTAACTGGAATTTTGCTTCATCTATAATGAAGTGATGTTTCGTGTTTCTTGTATTCAATTAAAATCAAATAATAATATTTTATATAATTTAAAAAAAACAGAAAAACTTATTTCCAAAGCTGTAAAACAAAAATCTGATTTTATATTAACGCCGGAGATATCTTCTTTATTTTCACTAGAAAAAAAAAAGTTATTGAAAATTTGTAAATCAATGAAAGAAGATATTTATCTTAATGGCATAAAAAAATTAGCAAAAAAGTATAAAAAATGGATTTTAATTGGTTCGTTAATTATTAAGGTTTCAAGAAATAGATTAGTAAATAGATCAGTACTTGTAGATAAAACCGGAAAGATAAGAACGTATTATGATAAAATTCATATGTATGATGTTGCACTAAGTAAAAAAGAAAAATACTTTGAATCAAAAACTTTTACCGCTGGAAAAAAGATAAAGTCTTCAAATCTACCGTGGGGAAAACTTGGTTTGTCCATTTGTTACGATTTAAGATTTCCGAATATGTTCAGAAAACTATCAAAAGTTGGTTGCGATTATATCTCTATTCCTTCAGCATTTACGGAGACAACTGGAAAAAAACATTGGCATTCTTTATTAAAAGCAAGAGCAATAGAAAATTTTTGTTATATTTTTGCTCCAGCTCAAGGAGGCACTCATTACAACGGCAGAAAAACTTTTGGGCATTCAATGGTAGTCTCGCCAGATGGTAAAATACTTAAAGAACTTAAAAAGACACAGGGCGTAATAACAGTCTCAATTGATCCTGCTCTTCCTAAAAAGTTAAGATCTAGAATTCCCAGCTTAAAATTTGACTAACTATTCGTATGATTTTACTTCTTTGATGTTAGAACCAAGTGAAGTATTGATTGCTAATTTAATCTTTGCTCTTTCGTCATTAAATTTATAAACATTTCTCGCAAGCTCTATAAATTTTTTATCAAAATTTTTATTTTTTTCTGCAGCTCTTTTTCCATCTTCGATATCCCATAGTTTTAGATTTATACTCTTCAAATCATTTATATATTTTGAGATACCACTTTGATCTGGAATAAATTTTTTTACTGTTTCATTTAAAGATGAGAGCTCTTTATTAATATCAATCAATTTTTCTTTATTAGATATTTTAGTTTTTTTTATTTCTAAAATTGTAATTTTATCAAATAATTCTCCCGCTGAAATTTCTGCCAATATTTTGTCTATTTTATTGCTCATATTAATATTTGACTATATCATTCTTTAAATATACTCGGAATTAATAATGTCAAATATATTAATAATTAAACATGGTTCGCTTGGGGACTTAATTCAAGCTAATGGCGCTATTAAAGATATAAAAAATTTTTATCCTAATAGAAAAGTTTTACTTCTTACAACTCAACCATACTCAATTTTTATGTCTGAGTGTCCTTATTTAGATGGTGTATTAATTGATAAAAGATTACCTAGGTGGAATTTATTCTATTTAAATAATTTAAAAAAAACTTTATCAAATTATGATTTTAGTAAAGTTTTTGATTTACAGAATTCAAGTCGGACAAAATTTTATAAAAGATTTATAATAAATAATGCTGAATGGTCATCAACTGAAACAACTTTAGAACCAGGTCAGCGGAAAAGAGATTTTGATAAAGATCCTGTTCTAGATAGAATGGAAATACAACTTAAAAAAAGTGGTATTGAAACTGAATTTACTAAAAATATTGATTTAAATTGGGCAGTTGAAAATACTTCCCATTTAGTTAAAAAATATACAAATAGAGAGTATATTCTATTATTTCCATTTTGCTCTCCAAAGCTAAAAAATAAAAAATGGCCTTATTACAAAGAACTAATTCAAAAATTAAAACAAGAATTTAAAAATAAGTATTCAGTGCTTCTTGCCCCAGGCCCTAATGAAATTGAAGAAGCCAATAAATTAAATGCTAAAGTTGTTTTAGAGAATAACGAACATGTAACATTAAAAACTTTAGTATCTTTAATACACAGTGCAAAACTTGTTATTGCAAATGATACAGGCCCAGCTCATATTGCTTCCCATCTAGATAAAAAGGGTTTAGTTTTATTCGGAAGCCACACTTCAGCAAAAAAAGTGAGTATTGAAAATTTTAATTTCAAAGCTCTCTCAGTGAAAAATTTAAATGATTTAGATGTTAATACCGTACTAAATGAAGTGAAAGCTAAATTAGACTAATATATTTTTTTACAATTTTTTCCCAACTAAAATCTTTTGAAAATTCTAAAGCATTAGATCCCAACTCTAAATAGTGATCATTAGCTAGAGTTTTTAACAAAGTGTCATAAATTGCATTTAAATCATTTCCATTACATAGATAACCAGTTTGACCACTTTTAATAGCATCACCTTCTCCACCATAAATTCCACCAATGGACGGTTTGCCATATGAGGCTGCCTCAATATAAGTAATGCCAAATCCCTCAACAGATTTTTTATAAATTACTGAAGGCATAACAAATATATTTGACTGTTCTAATAAAGCTAATTTTTCCTGTTCGGTAGATTTGAATATAAATTCAACACTCTTTTCTAATCCAAGTGTTTTTCTAAGTCTTAAAAGATTATTTCCTTCATCACCATCACCTATTGAGACATATTTAAGGCTTGGATATTTTGGAAGAAGATTCTTAACCGTCATCATTACATTGTGATGACTTTTTCTTCCATCTAATCTTGAAATGGTAATTAATTTTGGTGAAGCGTTTCCATATATTTTTTTTGCAAATTCCTTAGCTTCATCATTTATAGGAATAGGGTAATTGCAACCTGGATTGATTACAGTAACATTTTTAATACCAAGCTTGATTGCAAACTCCTTTGTAAATTTTGAATTAGCTATAACGTGGTCTGCCTTAGTCAGTGCAGTTAAAACTCTTTTATTTAATGACGATCCAACTGGATGATTAATTTCCTTTGAATGAATTAAGCAAAATGATTTAGATCTGTTCAATAAATTTTTTTCAATATTTTCAATACTTTTCCAATGATCAAAAAAACAAGCTCTCACCTCGTTAGATGTTAAGAATTCCTTTACTAGGTTTGCTTTTCTATATTTACGAAAAATTTTTAAACCTGACACTCTTTGAATATTTAATTTTGAATTTTGATCATAATTTTTATCTCCATCGTGAGTTTCCGCAAAAACTTTTACCGGACCATGATTTAAAAGGGCGTTGGATAAACCCTCCATTAGGTTCTGCATACCACCAAGCTCAGGAGGAAAATTTCTAGTAGAAACCAAAAACATTAATTAAACCACTTTATGTTACAGCCCATACTTGGAATTTGTTCATTAGGACCTTTTTGTGTTTGTGCCACCATTCTCATGGCTATTTTTAAATCGCTATCGCCATTATTTACTGGTTTTAAATCTTTTAACTCTCTGAATCTTCCTCTGTATTGAAGTTCTAATTTTCTATTGAAACCAAAAAAGTCAGGTGTACATACTGCTCCATATTTTCTTGCAATTTCTTGTGTCTCATCAAATAAATAATTTATGTTGCCAAAATTATTAATATCAGCAAATTTTATCATGTTATCGAAAGAGTCTTCAGGATAATTTTTAGTATCATTTGACATAATAGCCACAGAACTTATTCCGTCGTCACTAAGTTCTTTACAATCTTTTACCAAATCTTCAATAATTGCTTTCACATAAGGACAATGATTACAGATAAACATTATGAGAGTAGCTTTTTCACCTTTAATATCATTTAAAGAGATTACTTTATTATTGATTGATTTTAGTTTGAAATCCTCAGCTTTTTTTCCAAAATCACAAACCGGGGTTTTAGTTAGAGCCATAATGTATTATAAATTATTTAATAATACATTACAGCAATTTTATGATTTATGATTTTGAAGGACAAACTCCAAAAATAGATCCAGGTAGTTGGGTTGCACCTAATGCTGTTATCATCGGCAGGGTAGAACTAAAAAAAAATTCTAATATTTGGTTCAATACAACTTTGAGAGGAGATCTTGAGCCAATTACCATTGGTGAAAATTCAAACGTTCAGGACGGAAGTGTTATTCATACTGATCCGGGTTGTCCAACTATAGTTGGAAAAGGAGTTACCATAGGACATATGGTGATGCTTCATGGTTGTGAGATTGCTGATGATTGTTTAATTGGAATAGGCTCAACAATACTAAATAAAACTAAAATTGGGAAAAATTGTATCATTGGCGCTAATGCACTTGTTACAGAAAATAAAGTTATACCTGAAAGATCATTAGTGCTTGGTAGCCCTGGTAAAGTTGTAAGACAAGTAACCGATGAAGAAATAGAACACATAAAAGAAAATGCTAGAGACTATGTCGAAAATTTTAAGAAATATAAGAAATAGTTTTTTTTTGATTGCCATTTTATGTTTAGGTTTCTCAAATTTGGAAGCCAAAAATAGTAAAGATGTTTCTAATACTGAGGTGAAAAAGAAAACTATCTCTCATAAAAAAAAATATTCTCTAAATTTAGTTAATAGTAAAGATGGCCATCCTGTAAGATCTGGAAAAAAATCTTACAGATTTGAGGTTAGATTAGGCGATTGTGGTAAAGATAGTGGACACGATGATTGTAAAAAAGATAGACAAAGAACTGAGCTACAATTTAAAAAATATCAAATTGGTAAAAAAGATCATTGGTACTCCGCATCTATCTATTTGCCAAATGACTATCAATCAGTAGCTCCAGTTAGAACCACTTTTGCTCAACTTTATGAAAAAGGTTGGAAGCCCATCCTAATGGTGACAGATAGAAGTGGAGAGTGGCTAGAAGTTGGAAGAATGTGGAGTGGTGAATATGTTGAGATGAAGAAAGCAATCAAGATAAATGATATGAAGGGTAAATGGACAGACGTACTTATTAATGCTCGATACTCAAGAGAAGAAAATGGGTTCATGAAAGTTTGGATTAATAATAAATTAGTATTAAATTCAGAGAATATAAAAAATATTACGCCATATACCAAAAGAGGTGTTGGATTAGATTTTGGAATTTATCAAACATTTGTCAGCGGTTGGAAGAGGGAACATGGAGAAAAACCGTATCCGAATATGGTTATCTACTTTGACGAAGTTAATTTAGGTTCTACAAAAGAAAAAGTAACTAAAAACCTAGGGAACTAACCAAGTAAATTTTTTAGATCCACTAAAATCAATTAAAGCTCTTCGATGACCTTTAGCTGCTAAATAAAGCCACTCTATACTTTTAATTTTACATTTTATCACACAAAAGTTTTTGTAGCCCGCTTCGCTTTCTTCTTTTGTGAAATCAAAGTTATCAAATTTATTATCTAAACCTGATGTTGGTTTTTCAGATTCAGTTCCAGGTCCATTTGAAACTAAGTAACATTTTCTACTTATATGTCCTGTTTTTTCCCAAGACTCTTTTGTAACATCATTATTGTAATTTACCTGACATTCGGCTTTTACTCTAAGCTGTATTTTTTCTTCTTTACCGTAAAATAAAATTGAGCAGTTAGGGTTTTTTTTTATCTTTTCTATTTTTGATGATCTAATATCACTATGATATTGAATAAAATTATTTTGTTCATCTGCTTTTCTTAAAACAACAACTCTCCCATCAAGATCTTTATCATTGCCGCAGATAAATACAGGTGTTCTAAACTCTGAAGATCTGTCTTTAACTGCTTTAGTTAAAAGATCCCAAATCTTTTTTTCAATCTCTTTGAAATCTTCGTAGTAACTTACAATTTCTTGTGACACTTATTTTCTAAATCTTTTGATTAAGCTTGAAGTATCCCATCTTTGACCACCCATTTTTTGTACTTCCGCATAATATTCATCAATTATTTTTGTGATAGGCAAGGGTGAGTTGTTTTTCTTAGCTTCATCCATTGCTATTTTTAAATCTTTTCTCATCCAATCAACAGCAAAACCATAATCAAATTTATCTTCAATCATTGTTTTATGTCTATTTTCCATTTGCCAAGATTGAGCAGCACCTTTTGAAATAACCTCTATAACATCATGCATATTTAATCCTGCATTCATTCCAAAATTTATTGCTTCTGACAGTCCTTGTACAAGACCCGCAATACAGATTTGATTGACCATCTTAGTTAATTGACCACTTCCAGATGGTCCGAGTAATTTTATTTTTTTACTATAACAATCAATAACTGGTTCTGCTTTTTTAAATGGAGCTTCATCTCCTCCAACCATCACAGTTAAAATTCCACCTTCGGCTCCAGCTTGTCCACCCGAAATAGGAGCATCTAAGAAATCAAAACCTTTTGCTTTTGCTTCTTTATATAACTCTCTAGCAATATTTGCTGAGGCAGTAGTATTATCTATGTAGATTGAACCTTTTTTTGCAGTTTTAAACAATCCTTTGTCACCTAAAGTAACTTCTCTTAAATCATTATCGTTTCCAACACATGTAAAAATAAAGTCACTATCTTTAGCAGCGTCCATTGGAGTGTCAGCGACATTACCTTTATATTCCTTTGTCCACTTTTCAGCTTTAGCTTTAGTACGATTATAAACGGTTACATTGTGACCAGCTTTTGATATATAACCAGCCATGGGATAACCCATAACACCAAGACCTATGAAAGAAACTTTACAACTCATTAATGATTAACCTCACGTTAAATAAAAAAGTAATTATATTTGGTTTTATATTTACATTTTTTTCTAGTTTTGGACAGAGCTTTTTTTTGGGATTGTTTAACGCACCGATAAGAAATGAACTTGGTATTACTCACGGTCAATTCGGCAGTATCTATGCAAGCGCGACTATTTTTTCAAGTTTGCTTCTTATTTGGGTTGGAAAAAAAATAGATGATTATAGAATTTTAAATTATTCATTATTTGTAGTTATATTATTATTTGCTTCTTCATTATTTTTTTCATTTATAAATAGTATTTATCTTTTAGCGATTGGAATATTCTTAATGAGATTTTCTGGACAAGGTTTAATGAGTCATACTTCCACTACAACCATTTCCAGATTTTTTGAGAGATCTAGAGGAAAAGCTTTAAGTACAATTTGGTTAGGTTTATCTACAGCAGAATTTATTTTACCTGTCCTGATAACTTATTTTTTTCTCATTTACTCTTGGAGAACTGTCTGGCAAGGAATCGCAATACTTATAATTCTATTTTTGCCTTTAGTAATTTTAAATACAATTAAATCGATAAAACTAGACTCAAGAGAAGCAGATCCTAATCCTGGCAATAAAAAACTTAAAATCAAGAGCTGGAGAAGAAAAGATGTTTTAAAAGATTATAGATTTTATATTGTATCTTTGAACATGCTTGCGATGCCTTGGATCGCGACAGGAGTTTTTGTTTATCAATCTTTTATTTCTGACTCAAAAATGTGGGCTATTTATACCATACCTAAAGCATTTATGGTTTATTCAATAACATCGATAGCTACACTATTTGTTTCAGGCTTTTTAGTAGATAAATTTACAGGAAGAAAACTTATTATGTATATGAACATACCATTATTGTTTGCTATGATTACTTTATTTTATTTTAATCATGAAATATTTGCATATGTTTTTCTTGGTTTAATAGGAGTTTCTAACGGATTGGCAAATATTCTAGGTTCCTCTACATGGGCGGAGATATATGGAGTAAAATATATTGGAAGCATTAAAGCTTTAACAACTGCATTTATGGTTTTTTCAACTGCCTTCGGTACAGCAGTTTTTGGCTTGTTAATTGATAAAGGATTTACTATAGAAAATATTGCTTTCTTGGGAGCTAGTTACGTTGTTATTTCATTAGCTTTATTAATTATAATTAGGAAAACAATAGAACCTGTAAGGTTGCCAAATTAAGCTTGATTTATTAAACCTAATTGAATAAATAGCAATCAATATGGCAAGAATTACCGTAGAAGACTGCTTAGAAAAAGTTGATAATCAATATGATTTAGTGCTTTTAGCTAAAGAGCGAACAGTCCAGTTAAACGCTGGATCTCCAATGCTTGTTGAAGAGGATAATGACAAGAGAACAATTATCTCACTAAGAGAAATCGGTGATGGAAAAATTGATGTTAAAGAAGTTGAGGCAAGCGCCATTAAAAGACTTAGAAAAGAGCCAGACGAGATTGAACAACAAGAAGAAACAGAAGAAGAAACTAATGATGATTTTGAAAATTTATACAAAGGTCAAGTCTCAAAAAGCGGTGTAGCAATTCTACCATCAAAAAGAACTAGAAGAATTCCGGAAGTTAAAAAACCTAGCTTAGCTGATGAAGCTTTATCAGAATTAAAAGCCGAACAGCCTGAAATTAAAGAAGAAAATTTAGAAACTGAAGAAGCTCCACTTGAATTGAGTGAAGAAGCTCCTGTAGAAGAAGAAAATAAATCAGAGTAAATCATGAAAAAAACTGTTTCAGTTGCACCAATGATGGATTGCACTGATAAACATGAAATATATTTTTTAAGTCTTATCAGTAAAAATATTCATTTATATTCTGAAATGATTGTAGCTAATGCAATTATAAGAGGGGATAGAGATAAATTATTATCTTTCAAAAAAATTTCTAATCCTGTCACTTTGCAAGTTGGAGGTTCAAATCCCGACGAACTAGCAGAGGCTTGTAAAATTTCAGAAGATTACGGATATAAAGAAATTAATTTGAATTTAGGTTGCCCTAGTAAAAAAGTTCAAAAAAATAAATTTGGAGCGTGTTTAATGCAAGAACCAGATCTTGTAGCTAAATGTATTGAAGCGATGTCTGAAGCTACAAAGTTACCAGTAACAATTAAAACAAGAATAGGTTACAATGATGTTGAAAATTTTGATTTTTTAAAATCTTTTATTCAAACAACAAAAGATGCAGGATCAAAAAAATTTATTATCCATGCAAGAAAAGCTTTACTAAAAAAATTAAGCCCAAAAGAAAATTTAAATATTCCACCGCTTAAATATGAATTTGTTTATCAATTAAAAGAACATTTTAAAAATGATGAAATAGTCATTAATGGAGGAATTAAAACTACAGCAGATATAAAACAACATTTATTAAAAGTAGACGGCGCTATGATTGGGAGAGCCATTTATCATTCACCATATTTTTTAGCTGACATTGAAAGGGATATTTTTAATAATGAAAATGTACCTACAAGAAGTGATGTTATGGAAAAATTAATTCCTTACATACAAGAAGAGACTTCAAAAGGTGTACAATTAAATCATATCATGAGACACACTGTGGGATTATTTCACGGACAAAATGGTTCTAGAACATGGAAACAATATCTTTCTAAAAATATGTGCATCAGAGATGCTGATCTTCAAAAAGTAAATCATATAATGGACCAGGTTAGAAAAACAAATCCTGTTTCTTTAGAAAGATAATTTTGGATATTCTTTTCCAATCAGAAACTCTTTATCTAATTTTAATAATGGTCATGACAGCTATCCCCGCTGGATTTGCTGCAGGTTTATTCGGAATTGGGGGAGGGTTAATCACTGTACCAATTCTATTTTATATTTTTGGTGCAGCTGGTATAGAGCCAGAGTATCTAATGCATTTAGCAGTTGGAACTTCATTTGGAATTATTATTCCAACGTCAATTGTTTCAGTTTTAACACATCATCAGCATAATGCAGTCGATTTTAGTGTTGTGAAAGGCTATGGAGTATTTGTTATTATTGGAGTGATACTTGGTACAATTTTAGCTGCTGGTTTAAAAACAAAACCTTTAATATTATTTTTTACTATCGTTGTTTATATTCTCGCTTTTTATTTATTATTTTTAAAAGAGAAAGAGTCTGATCTTTCAATTAAGATGGGTTTACCTGCTAAAATAATCTCAGGGATCATAACAGGTTTTGTTTCAGCTCCTATGGGTATAGGTGGTGCAGTAATGAATGTTCCAATATTAAAGTTTTTTGGCTATCCAATCAATAAAGCCATAGGAAGTGCTGCTGCAATAGGTTTCATAATAGCTTTATTTGGCACGATAGGTTTTCTTTTTTCAGGCAATTATTTAAACGCTAATTTACCTTTAAGTATTGGATTTTTAAATATTCCAGCATTTTTAATATTTTTCCCAATAACTGCATTTATGGCAAGGCTGGGAGCAAAAGCTAGTCATAGAATTAATAAAAAAAAGATGACAAAATATTTTGGACTTTTTTTAATCGTTATTGGGACAAAATTTTTATACGAGTATTTTAATCTTTAAATTTTCTGATCGTATTCACCAATTTTTCCGGTTTCTTGTAATAATTTATTTATAAAATTAAAAATATTTTTCTTTCTTTCATTTGAAGTAGGACTTTCAGTAACTACGACGAGAGAGGGTTTATTTGATGAAGCTCTAATTAAACCCCAAGATCCATCTGTTAAAGAAAATCTTACTCCGTTAACGGTTAAAACTTCCGTGATCGATAGATTATCTATTTTAATATTCTGTTTTTTTATATCTTCAACTTTTTTAATCATTTCCTCTACTACTTTATACTTCACTTCATCCTTGCAGAATGGAGCCATAGTTGGAGATTGATATGTTTTGGGTAACTCATTAATGATCTCACTCATCTTCTTATTTCGGTTAGTTAATAAATGACAAACTTGTATCGCTGAATTTATCCCATCATCATATCCGTATCCCAAAGGTTGATTAAAAAAGAAATGACCGCTTTTTTCAAATCCTGCTAAAGCTTTTTCTAGATTTACTTTCCTTTTTATATGTGAGTGTCCAGTCTTCCAATAAATTGTCTTACAGTTATTTTCTAAAAGAATTTTATCTTTAGCATAAAGACCTGTTGATTTTACATCCACAACGAATTTTGAGTTTTGATGTTTAGATGCTAAGTTTCTAGCAATTAATAATCCTATTTTATCAGAGTATATTTCATTTCCTTTATCATCAATTACCCCACATCTATCACCATCTCCATCAAAACCAAATCCAACATCTGCATTGTTTTCTTTTACTGCTTTTGCTATTGCGTGAAGCATTTCAAGATCTTCAGGGTTAGGGTTATATTTTGGAAAAGACCAGTCTAGATTACAATCTAATTCTATTACTTCGCAACCAATACCTCTTAAGATTTCAGGTGCAAAAACTCCTGCTGTTCCATTACCGCACGCAACAACAGCTTTAATTTTCTTACTGATCTTATTTTTTTTTATTAAATCATTTGAATAAACATTCTTAAAATTATCTATTTTTTTAATCGAACCCTTTCCATTAACAAACTTTTTATTCAAGGTGATATCTTTTAGTTCACTCATTTCTTCAGGTGCATGGGTTAGCCCTTTTTTGATACCCATCTTTACTCCAGTCCAACCATTTTCATTGTGACTAGCCGTAACCATTGCAATGGCATCAGAATTTAAATTAAATTGCGCAAAGTAAACAGTAGGAGACAGTGATAAGCCTACATCTTCTATATGACACCCTGTTGAGGATAAGCCATTGACAAGAGCTTTTTTAATATCTTCACTGTAGGACCTATAATCATGACCTACTATCACTCTTGGATTTGCTTTTTTAGTATGACTAATTATTTGAGAACCTAGTCCTTTTCCCAAATCGGTGATTCCCTCTAAATCGATGTCTTTTTCATAGAGCCATCTAGCGTCGTATTCTCTAAAACCGTTTGGATTGATTTTCATTAACTATAAATACTAAAGAATAAGGGCTTTTGTTATTAAATGTTTATTAACAAAACTTTCCACTTGCAAAATTATTTAAATGTTCTTATAATGTTCTATTGATTTAGATGTTATATAGTATATTAACATTACTGTAACACAACATGTAGTTGTTTTGTTAATAAATCGAAGTAAATAAGTAAAAATATGAATAAAAACTTATCATTGGCAATAGAGAAAGCTGTCGGCAGTATAAGCCATAAGCACCAAAATGATCAAAGAAATAATGGACCTAAAAAGCCAGATTTATTCTCTTTATCAGGTGAAACTGAGCTGTTTCAGAATGATAGAGGTATCACAATTAAGATTGATAGATCTAGGGATGCCAATTTGACTGATTTTGGAAAGGCGACTCTTACCGATCGATATTTAGGTCAAAATGAGAGCTTTCAAGATTTATTTGCAAGAGTGGCTAGCGTATACGCCGATGATAATTTACATGCGCAAAGAATTTATAACTACATAAGTAATTTATGGTTTATGCCCGCTACACCTGTTTTATCAAATGGTGGAACAGAAAGAGGTTTGCCAATCTCATGCTTTTTAAATGAAGCTAACGACAGCTTAGAAGGTATCACAAATCTTTGGGAGGAAAATGTATGGCTTGCAGCAAGAGGCGGAGGTATAGGAAGTTATTGGGGCAACCTAAGATCTATTGGTGAAAAGATTGGTAAAGTTGGAAAAACTTCTGGAATCATACCATTTATTAAAGTCATGGACTCTTTAACTTTAGCTATTAGCCAAGGTTCTTTAAGAAGGGGTTCAGCAGCTTGTTATTTACAGATTGATCATCCTGAAATCGAAGAATTTATTGAGATGAGAAGACCAACAGGTGGAGATGTTAATAGAAGATCGCTTAACCTACATCATGGAGTATTAGTTACCGATGAGTTTATGAGAGCTGTAGAAACAGGAGATCAGTGGGCATTGAGAAGTCCTTATGATGGAACGGTTCAATCTACAATACCTGCAAGAAATTTATGGATTAGATTATTAACTGCAAGGATTGAAACAGGTGAACCATATATAGTTTTTATCGACACTGTTAACAGACAAATTCCACAACACCATAAACTTGCTGGTTTAAAAGTTAAAACTTCAAATCTATGTAGTGAAATTACTTTACCAACTGGTCAAGATAATGAGGGAAATCAAAGAACAGCAGTTTGTTGTTTATCATCTTTAAATTTAGATACTTATGATCAATGGAGCGAAGATTCTCAGTTTGTAGAAGATGTAATGAGATTTCTAGATAACGTCATGACTGATTTTATTAATAGAGCACCAGATGAATTTGCACACGCAAAGTATTCGGCAATGAGAGAGCGAAGTGTTGGTCTTGGTGTAATGGGATTACATTCTTATTTCCAGCAGAAAAATATTCCTTTTGGATCAGTTATGAGTAAAGTTTGGAATAAAAAAATATTTAAAAATATTCAAGAGAAAGTTGATGCAGCATCAATTAGCCTTGCCGAAGAAAGAGGAGCTTGCCCCGATGCCGCAGAGTACGGGATCAAAGAAAGATTTTCTAATAAAACTGCAATTGCTCCAACTGCTTCAATTTCAATTATTTGCGGAGGTTCATCACCAGGAATTGAGCCCATTGCAGCTAACAGCTACACGCATAAAACTTTGTCTGGTTCTTTTAACGTTAGAAATAAATATCTTAAGAAAATTCTTGAAAAATATAAAAAAAATACTGATGAAGTTTGGTCAAGTATTACAACTAATCAAGGTTCAGTATCTCACTTAGACTTTTTAACCGCTGAAGAAAAAGACACTTTTAAAACAGCATTTGAAATCGATCAAAGATGGGTTGTGGAATTAGGAGCTGATAGAACTCCTCATATTTCACAAGCTCAATCTGTAAATATATTTATACCTGCAGATATTCATAAAAAAGATTTACATGATCTTCATTTCCAAGCTTGGAAAAAAGGATTAAAGAGTCTTTATTACTGCAGATCTAAATCAATCCAAAGAGCCGAGAATGTAAACAATACATCACAAACTGATGTTACAAAAAACGTTTATTCAAACGGACAAAAATCAAACAATGAGTCAAATAACTATGAGGAGTGTTTATCATGTCAGTAGCAGAAAAAATTAAGCCAGGAATAATCCAACCAAAAAAAATGGGATTATTAGTAGAAAATCCAGTTTACAAACCGTTTAGATACCCATGGTGTTATGATGCCTGGTTAACGCAACAAAGAATTCACTGGCTACCAGAAGAAGTGCCACTAGGAGATGATGTCAGAGACTGGCAGAAAAATTTATCTGTAGAAGAAAAAAATTTACTAACTCACATTTTCAGATTCTTTACGCAAGCTGATGTTGAAGTTAACAACTGCTATCTAAGACACTACACAACAGTTTTCAAACCTACTGAAGTGTTAATGATGATGACTGCTTTTGCAGCCATGGAAACAGTTCATATAGCGGCTTATTCCCATCTATTGGATACGATTGGAATGCCAGAAACAGAGTACTCTGCTTTCATGAAATATAAAGAAATGAAAGATAAATATGATTACATGCAAGGTTTTGACGTTAAATCAAAACATAACATTGCTATGACAATGGCAGTGTTTTCTGCGTTTACTGAAGGCCTTCAATTATTTGCAAGTTTTGCAATTCTTTTGAACTTTCCAAGGTTCAATAAGATGAAAGGTATGGGTCAGATTGTAACTTGGTCAGTTAGAGATGAAACTCTCCACTGCAATTCTATGATTAGGTTATTCAAAGATTTCATTAAAGAAGAACCACAAATTTGGAATGATAAATTAAAAAATGAAATTTATGATGCTTGTAAAACAATCGTACATCACGAAGATGCTTTCATTGATTTAGCTTTTCAAATGGGTTCGTTGGAAGGTTTAACAGCTGAAGAAGTTAAGCAGTACATTAGATTTATTGGAAATAGAAGACTTGAGCAATTAGGATTAAGTCCAATTTATGATGTTAAGAAAAACCCATTAACTTGGTTAGATACAATGTTAAATGGAGTTGAACACATGAACTTTTTTGAAGGTAGAGCAACTGAATACTCTAAAGCTTCTACAAAAGGAAGTTGGGGCGAAGTTTTTGTTTAATATTTGAGTCTGAATTACAAAAGTTATTGGAGAAAATCTGGCTTAAAAGGAAAATGGGGAAATATTTTTCTTGAAAGGCTTTCAAAACATAATCCAAAAAATGTTTTAGAGATTGGGGTTTTTTGCGGCGTTACTGCAAGAAATATTTGTGATTTTTTGTATAAAAAAAATAATATCAACTTTAGCTATATAGGAGTTGATTTATTTGGAAGTGACAAAGCCCAAAAAAAAGATGAAATTGAGCCTACCTTTTTAAAAAACCAAAAATTTTCTAATCTGCTTAAAAATATTTACTATAATTATATTTTAAAAGAAAATTTAAATTCGATTGAAAGTGTAAAAAAACTTCTAAAAAAGTACAGTCAAAATATAAAATTAATTGCAGGCGACACTAATAAAGTTTTAAAAAAGATAGATCTACAAAAAATCGATTTCGTTTTTTTAGATGGTGGACACAGTTATGAAACTGTAACAAATGATCTCTCAATTTTATATGCAAGTATGAAAGATCAAAAGAAAGTAATTTTATGTGATGATTATGGAAAAGAAAGTCATATTTCAGAGGTAGAAAAAGCAATAAATGATTTCACAAAAAAAAAAAATCTAAAATTTAATTTAATAGAAAATAGATTTGTAGAAATAATTACCTAAGTAAATTATTCTCATTTTTAATATTTCTGCGACAATACTCTCTTTTAATCTAAATATTTAATACTTTAAAATAATAATAAACAAAAGGATCAAAAATGAAACTATTTAAATTATTTTTAGTAACAACTTTTATTTCATTGTTTAATATTTCGTTAAATGCAAAAGAAATAAAGATGGGAAAAGCTGATTGGGACACAGGATATTTTCAAGCAGAAGTTTATAAAAAAGCACTTGAGAAAATGGGTTATAAAGTTACTGGTCCAACTGTTATGAAACCACAGGTTTTCTACGTTGCTGCAGCGGCTGGGGATATGGATCTCTGGGTAAATGGATGGTTTGGAAACCATGACTCTTATGTAAAAGAAGCTATGGGCAAGGTTAAACCTGTAGGTTATGTTGCAAAAAGTGGTGGCTTGCAAGGTTACTTAATTGACAAAAAAACTGCAGACAAATTTAATATAAAATCTGTAATGGACATAAAAAACCACGCCAAAGAGTTTGACTCAAATGGCGATGGTAAAGCAGATATGGTTGCTTGTCATCCAGGATGGGGTTGCGAAAAAATTATATCAAGACATTTTGAAGAGCTTGGTCTGGGTGAATTTATTAATCCAATAAAAGCAGATTATTCAGCTGCTATGGCAGACATAATTTCAAGATATAAAAATGGTAAATCAGTATTATTTTATACTTGGACTCCGAATTGGACAGTTGGAACTTTAAAATTAGGAGAAGATGTAGTTTGGATTGAAGCTCCTTTTAGCGAAACAAAAGTTGTAAGTGTACCAAATGCAACAAAGTCAAAACTTAATATGGGATTTGGTGTAAACGACATTAGACCAGCTGCAAATGTTGATTTTTTAAAAGCTAATCCAAAAGTAGAAAAGTTTTTAAAAAAAGCATCTATACCTTTAGCAGATATTGCTGCTCAAAACTTAAAAATGAATAAGGGTGAGAAAAGCGAAAAAGCAATAAAGAAACACGCTGAAGAATGGATCAAATCAAATCAAAAAACTTTTAATAGTTGGATAAATTAAGAATAAATTAGCAAATAAGAAAATATGCGCACGTTTGTGCGCATATAAGACATATCTCACTTTTTAGTTGTATTACGGTTACATTAAAATTTTTTACATGTTAAAATTTTTAAAATTTAGGAGGAAAGATGAGATATTTAAAACATTTAGTATCAATAATTGCAGTTCTTACTATTAGTAGTGCTGTATATGCTAACGAGATCAAAATGGGTAAGGCAGACTGGGATACAGGTTATTTTCAGGCTGAGATCTATAAAGCGGCTCTTGAAAAAATGGGTTACAAAGTTTCAGGCCCAACTGTAATGAAACCTCAAGTGTTTTATGTAGCAGCAACATCAGGCGATGTTGATTTATGGGTGAACGGCTGGTTCGGCACTCATGATGGCTACATATCAGAGTCTAAAGGGAAAGTTAAACCAGTTGGTTATGTAATGAAGGGTGGAGGAGCCCAAGGTTACTTAATTGATAAAAAATCAGCAGATAAATTTGGTATCAAAAGCGTAATGGATATCAAAAAACATGCAAAAGAGTTTGACTCTAATGGTGACGGAAAAGCGGACATGGTAGCTTGTCCTCCTGGTTGGGGTTGTGAAAAACAAATCACAAAACACTTTGATGAGCTTGGATTAGCTGATTTTATCAATCCCGTAAAGGCAGACTACTCAGCTTCAATGGCAGATGCAGTGTCTAAATACAAAAATGGAAAATCTATTCTATTTTATACGTGGACACCTAACTGGACTGTTGGTGCTTTAAAACTTGGTAAAGATGTAGTTTGGATTGAAGTTCCATACAGTAAAACAAAACCTACTAAGATCGCTAACGCGACAAAGTCTAAAGTAAATTTAGGTTTTGGTGCTGATGATATTAGACCAGCAGCGAATGTAGACTTTCTTAAAGCAAATCCAAAGGTAGAAAAGATGCTAAAAAAAGCCTCTATACCTCTTGGAGATATTGCTGCTCAGAACTTGAAGATGAACAAGGGTGAGAAAAGTGAAAAAGCTATTAAGAAACACGCAGCTGAATGGATAAAAGCTAATCAAAGTACGTTTGATAGTTGGATCAAGTAAGGATCAAGGTTAATTTTAATGAGTTTAAAATTAGCCCCTTCAGATTACGAAATATACATTCCAATTGGTGAATGGATAGAAGGAAATATTAAAGAGTGGCTATTTGAACAAAGGCCACTCTTTAAAAAGATTTCAGCACCAATAGACACAGTTCTAAATAGTTTAGACTCTCTTTTTAATTTTATTCCTTTTCCAATAATTCTTTTAATATTTGTTTTTTTTGCATATAGGACAAACGGTTTAAAGTTTGCAATCTTTTCTTTTATAAGTTTAGTTTTTATAGATCTAGTTGATCTTTGGTCTGAGAGTATGACAACATTAGCAATGATCTTCACTGCAGTATTATTTTGTATGTTAATCGGTATACCGCTAGGTATTCTTGCATCTAGAAGCAATACTTTTGAAATTATCTTACGCCCAATACTTGATATAATGCAAACAATACCAAGTTTTGTTTATTTAATACCTGTAGTTATGCTTTTTGGAGTTGGTTTAACACCTGGTGTAGTAGCTACAATCATATTTGCTTTACCACCAATCATTCGATTAACAAATTTAGGAATAAGGCAAGTTGGTAAAGGATTTAAAGAGGCAGGATCAAGTTTAGGACTTACAAAATTTTTAATACTAATTAAAATTGAAATTCCTTTGTCTTTAAAAACTATAATGGCAGGAGTTAATCAAACATTGATGCTTGCATTGTCGATGGTAGTGATTGCAGCTCTTATAGGAGCTGGAGGGTTAGGTTTAACTGTATATATAGCACTAGGAAGACTTGACGTTGGTTCTGCAGTTATCGGAGGAACAGGAATAGTAATTTTAGCAATTATTTTAGATAGAATTACACAAAAAATAATTAAATCACACTAAAGACTTTAATTTTTTAATATGTTTTGGAGTAATTTCACAACATCCTCCAATAATGTTAGCTCCCTTACTTTTTAATTTTTTACAAATTTCAAGGAATTTTTGGGGAGTGAGGTCTTTTCTTTTTCCAAGCTGAACCTTAGGATTATTCGAGTCAGGTTTCCAACCTGGTGGAATATGTTCAAAGGCATTGATTTTAAATCCAAATGGAATTTTTAGTTTTTTTGCGTCTTTCATCACCTCATTTAAATCCTCAAATGAAACACAAGAGGCTATAATCCCAATAGGTTTATGTCTTTGGACTTTTTTTGCTACAGTTATAAATTTTTCTCCAGAGGGCAACAACCCTTTACTCCTAATATGGATACCGACTAAAATTTTTTTTTTGTATTTTTTAATAGCATTTAAACCTAACGAACACTCTTTCCAGCTACTCATTACATCTAAATAAAAAAAATCCACATATGGATTGAGATATTTTGCTTGGGATCTAAAACTTTCTTTTATAAACTTTAGATCTTTTCCAAGATCAGCAAAATAAGTAAAATTTTGAGGTGGTAAACTTCCAGCGATTAAAACTTTTTTTTTAGACATAGCTACAGCTCTTTTAGCTAGTTTTCCTGCAAGAACGTTCAAATTTTTATATTCTTTTACTAAATTATTTTCGATTAGCCTTCTTTTTCTGCTACCGAAGCTATTAGTTACTATGATTTCTGCTCCAGCTTTTATAAAATCTAAATGAGTTCTGATAACTGTTTTATGATATTTTCGTATAAATAAAGCCGAGGCTCCCCATAAAGTTCCATGTGGTTTAACTCCTCGATTAAGAAGTTCTTGGCCCATGCCACCGTCTAAAATTCTTGTTTTTTGAAAAAAATAATTATCCAGAAACTTCAATTCCAAAGAGAGTAGATAAAAAAATTACGATTGCGAATATTGCAAACCACATAAACCATTGAGACGCTACTTTGACCAAAGAACCTTTATCTATACCTTTCCAAGGCATAAACGTGTATGTGGCCAGAGTAACTAAAATCAAAAATAAAAGTAAATTAGTTAAAGTCATTTATCTTTGGTTCAACAACATTACTTCTCTTACCTCAGCACCTCTGTATTTAGATAATGGTCTAATTAATTTATTAGAAGCATGTTGTTCCATGATGTGTGCTGACCAACCAGTAATTCGCGACATAACGAAAATTGGTGTATAAAAATCAATATCTATCCCCATCATGTAATAAGTTGGACCACAAGGGAAATCTACATTAGGGTATATTTTCTTTTTATCTATCATAACCTTTTCTAAGATTTCATAAATTTTTGTATACTTTTCTTTTTTTAAAAGCTTAGCAACTTTGAACATATAATGTTTCATCGTAGGCACTCTAGAGTCTCCAGTCCTATAAACTCTGTGACCAAATCCCATAACAACTTTCTTTTTATCTAATGCATTTTCAATCCAAGCTTTAGCTTTTTCTGGTTTTCCTATTTCTTTCATCATATGCATTACAGCTTCATTTGCTCCACCATGTAATGGACCTTTTAGGGAAGCTATGGCTCCAGTAATTGCGCCGTGCAAATCTGATAAACTTGAAGTAATTGTTCTAGCTGTAAAAGTTGAAACATTAAAACTATGCTCAGCATATAAAATTAATGAGATATCAAATGCTCTGACTATTTCTTTATCTGGCACTTTATTAAACATCATTTTAAAGAAATTTTCTGAGAAAGATAAATTTTTACTTGGGGAGATTATACTTTTACCTTTTCTTGCTCTAAAATACGCAGCAACTGCAGTAGGAGTTTTAGCAAAAATTCTCATTGCTTTTCTCATGTTTGCTTTAGGAGAATTATCTTTGGTATCTTTATCTTCTAATGCCATTAAACTTACACAGGTTCTAATCACATCCATAGGGTGTGCATTTTTTGGCATCTTTTTAATATCGTTTAATATTTGTTTTGAAAGTTTTCTCTCAGATCTTTCTTGTTTTATAAATTTTTTTAGCTGGTTTTTATTTGGAAGTTCACCATTAAGAACAAGATATGCCACTTCTTCAAAATCACACTTATCACATAGTTCTTGAACTGTGTAACCTCTGTATGTTAGTGCACTTAACTCAGGAACTACGTGCGAAATCGTCGTTTCATCAACAACTATACCAAGTAATCCTTTTTTAATTTCTTCACTCATTATTCATGTCCCTCTGTAGAAAAATCAGTAATTTTTTTATCTGGGGTATTGTATTTCTCATATTCTACTAACTCGTACAACCTTTTTCTAGTCTGCATTTTGTCTATAATATTGTTTTGATGACCATCATTAAATATAGATTTTAAACCTATTTCTACATTTTGCATTGCAAGACGTTGTGTGCTCACAGGATAAATTACAAGGTTATAACCTAAATTTTCTAATTGTTTTTTATCTAACAACTTAGATTTTCCAAACTCAGTCATGTTAGCTAGCAAGTACCCTTTAGCTGCTTTTCTAACTTTTTCAAATTCACTTTCATCTTTCATGGCTTCAGGAAAAATCATATCAGCCCCAGCATCTTCATAAGCTTTAATTCTCTCTAAAGTTTTATCTAATCCTTCAACTGAGTTTGCATCCGTCCTTGCAATGATTAAAAAATTTGCATCTTTTCTAGCTTTTATAGCTTCTTGAATCTTTTTTACCATTTCATCTTTGGAAACTAGTTCCTTGTTGTCTAGGTGACCGCATCTCTTTTCTGCAATCTGATCCTCTAAATGACATCCGGCTAGACCTTTATTTTCAAACACTTCTATAGTTTTTTTGCAATCCCCAAAACCTGTATCAATATCAACAATCGTTGGAAGATCAGTAACTCTTGCTATTTGCCCGCTTCTATAACTAACTTGATCTAGTGTTGTTAATCCAATGTCAGGCAAACCTAGATCGTTAGACATAACTCCGCCAGAAACATAAACACCATCGAAACCAATTTCAGCAATTAGTTTTGCACAAAGCGGATTGTAAGCCCCAGGAAATCTTAACAGTTTTTTTGTTTTAAGTGCTTCAATTAAATCTGAACGTTTCTCAGATACTATTTTTTTAGTAAAATGCATTCGAAGAGATTTATATTAGAGCAAGATAAAAAAATCAAAGATTATTTAAGTAATATAAATAAACCAGTTAATACCAACAGAACTGCAAGTATATATTCAATAATTTTTTTTGTTTTTATATCTGTAATAAATTTTCTTAAACCACTACCAAAAAGTGCCCATAAACTTATTGTTGGAAAACATATTATCGCAGCTGTTATTGTTACAAATGCAACTCCAATAAAAATATTTTCCTCTGTAGGAAAAAAACCCGAAGCAACTGTCACAGCAATAGACCAAGCTTTGGGATTTATAAATTGGAATAAAGAAGCTTCATAAAATCTTAAAGGCCTACCTGATTCTCTTTGAGTCATGCTAAATGAACCAATCATTTGCCATCCTAAGTAAATCAAATAAATGAAACATAAAATTTTCATATAGAATTGAACTTGAGGATAAAGTAAAAACAAATTAGCTAAACCAAAACAAGTTAAACCAATTTGAAAAATATGACCTAATGGAATTCCAATTAAATGAGGCAATGTTCTTACAAATCCAAACTTCATTCCTGAAGCAGTAAGCATCGCGTTATTTGGGCCAGGTGTAAAAAACATTGTAAAATAAAAAGCTGATAATGCTGAGAATAAAGCAAAAGTAATCATAAATATTTTTCTATAATTTTTTCAAATCCTATAAAGTCATTAATCAATTCATCATGCTTTATTTCATTTTCAGATTTTTCAGTATATCCATCTTTAACTAATACGAATGGAAGGTTTGCGTTATAAGCTGAATTAGCGTCAACTTCACTATCTCCAACCATAATTGTTTTCTTTAAATCTCCACCAACGATTTCGACTACATCAGTTAAATGTCGAGGATCAGGTTTATTAAATGAAAAGGTGTCACAACCTGCAACGTATTCAAAGTACTTGTAAATATCTAATTTTTTTAAAAGATCAACTGCTAATTTTTCTTGTTTGTTTGTGCACACACTCATTGATATATTTTTATTTTTTGCCCAATTAAAAAATTCAATAGATCCTTTTAACGGTTGACTGTGTTTATCAATATTTTTTGCGTAATAATCCAGAAACTCTTTAATCATTTTTTTTTTAATTTTTTCATCTTTTATCTCCTCCTTAAAAGATCTTTGCATCATAACCCAAGCACCCTTGCCTGCCAGGGATTTAATATCTGATAGTCTCTTTTCAGCGTAACCAAATTTTTTCATTACATGATTGTGAGCCGCCATTAAGTCGGGGGCAGTATTTACTATTGTTCCGTCTAAATCAAAAAGAATTGTGTAAATTTGAGTCATTTTAAAAGTATTAAAAAGAAATATTTTGTGACTTATTTCAGTTACATTATTAATGTAAAGAAATTTTTAATGAAAAGAAATAATAAACTTAATAAAGCTAATGCTTATCGCCTTTCTCAAGAAGTTTTAAGAAACAAAGCTTTGTTGAAAGGTGTAAATTTGATAGCTCCAGAGACAATCTTTTTGTCTAAAGACACATCATTCGGTAAAAATGTTACAGTGGAACCCTACGTTGTTTTTGGACCTAAAGTAAAAATTGGCGACAACTCTTTTATCAAATCTTTTAGTCATTTAGAGGGAACAAAAATAGAAAAAAATGTTGTTGTAGGGCCATATGCTAGGTTAAGAGAAGGAACAGTTTTAAAAGAAAAAACTAAAATTGGAAATTTCGTAGAAACAAAAAAATCAATCATAAATAAAAATTCAAAAGTCAATCATCTATCTTATATTGGAGATACATTAATAGGAAAAAAATCAAATATAGGTGCGGGAACGATCACTTGTAACTATGATGGTATTAAAAAATCTAAAACAAATATTTCTGATAATGTTTTCATTGGATCGAATTCTTCTTTAGTTGCACCAGTTAAAATAGATAAAAATAGTGTTGTAGGTGCTGGGTCTGTAATTACTAAAAATGTTAAAAAGAAAACATTAGCTTTAACAAGAGCTTCTCAACTTGAAATTAAAAATTACAGACGAAAGAAAAAATAATAATGTGTGGAATAATTGGTATAGCTAGTAATAAACCTGTTTCAATAAATATAATTAATTCACTCAAAAAACTTGAGTACAGAGGTTATGATTCTGCTGGACTTGCAACTTTGACAGACAATACTATTAATGAAAAAAAATGTTCAGGTAGGGTAGATGAGTTAGAGAAAATTTTATTTAAAACACCTTCAAATGGCAATATTGGTATTGGACACGTAAGATGGGCTACTCATGGAATTCCGAATGTAGTAAATGCTCATCCGCACTCTTCAGAACAAGTATCTGTGGTTCATAATGGTATAATAGAAAATTCTGATGAAATAAAAAAAGAACTAGAAGATAAAGGAATTAAATTTAAATCTCAGACAGACACAGAGGTAGTAACATTATTAATTACTGAGGCTTTAAAAGAAAATAAGCCGTTAGAATCAGTATTTAAAACGTTGAAAAAACTTAAAGGCAGTTTTGCGCTAGGAATAATTTTCAAAAATTTTTCGAATATTATTATAGGGGCAAGAAGAGGAAGTCCTTTAGCAGTTGGATATTCAAAAGAGGAAAATTATATAGGCTCAGACTCTTACGCTTTGAAATCCATGACAAACAAAATTTCTTATCTTGAAGATGGAGAATTGTGTGTAATAACAAAAGATGAAGTTAATTTTTATGATGTAAGTCTTAAGAAAATAAATAAAAAAATTCTCACAATGTCAGAAGACAAAGATCCAGCTGATAAAGGAGAATACAAACATTTTATGTTAAAGGAAATCATTGAACAACCGGAAACTGTAAAAAATTGTATAGACGAATACGTTGATAGTCTTAAAAAAAATATCAATATACTTAATTTTCCAATTGAGCCTCAAAAAATAAATAAGATCATTTTGATAGGTTGTGGCACAGCATATAATTCATGCTTAACAGCAAAATATTGGTTTGAAGAATTAACTTCAATTGATATCGAAATAGATATTGCATCTGAATTTAGATATAGAAAACTAAAATTTAATTCAAACAATCTTTATTTTTTTGTTTCTCAATCAGGAGAAACAGCTGACACTGCAGCTGCACTTGATATATGCAAAAAAAATAATGTAAAGACATGTTCAATTGTAAATGTAATTGAAAGCACAATCGCGAGGAATTCTGACTGGGTTTTACCTATTCATGCTGGAATAGAAATTGGTGTTGCATCGACTAAAGCATTTTTAGGTCAGCTCACTGTTCTTTATATATTATGTTTAAAATTAGGTTTTTTAAGAAAAGATATAAACGAAAATATATATACAAAAAATATTAGTAATTTAAACAAACTTCCTGAAGCAATTAAGAAATGCATCAAAAATCAAAACGAAGTTCAACTTATGGCAAAAGAATTTATTTCAGCAAAGGGATCAATGTTTTTGGGAAGAGGTTCTTCTTTTCCAATTGCTTTAGAAGGTGCATTAAAATTAAAAGAATTATCTTATTTACATGCAGAGGGTTACCCAGCAGGTGAAATGAAACATGGGCCTTTAGCTTTAATTGAAGAGGGGTTACCTGTAATAGTTATTGCACCTAAGGATAAGTATTTTGAAAAAACAATGTCTAATATGCAAGAGGTTATTGCAAGAGGTGGAAAAATACTTCTTATTACAGATAATAAAAAGGAATCTTTAAATGAAAATATAAGATTTGGTTTAAGAGTTCCGCACATTGATAACTTGCTATCACCAATATTATTAACGTTACCTTTACAAATGCTTGCCTATCATGTTGCCTTATTAAAAAATTGTGATGTAGATAAACCTAGAAACTTAGCAAAATCAGTTACAGTTGAGTAAGATGAAATCAAAATATAAAGCTATGGTTTTATCATGCATTGATCCTAGATTTCAGCCGATTGTTTTTAACTACCTTAAGAAAAAAAAATTAAGCGGAAGATACAGTTCTTTTACTATAGCAGGGGCAGCTATAGGAGTTACTGCAAACAGGTTCAAAAAATGGCACAAAGTTTTTTGGGATAATATTGATACCTCAATTAAACTACATAAAATAAAGAGACTTATAGTAATAAATCATAGAGACTGTGGGGCGGCAAAGATTATCAATGGCAAGAAAGAATTTTCAAAAATTAAAGAAACAAAAATACACAAAAATTCTTTTCAAAAAATAAAAAAAATATTTAAAAAAAGATATCCAAAATTGAAAATTACATTAAAACTCATCTCACTAAACAAAAAAATCGAAAATTTTTAAATAATTTTATAAATTATAGTATTCTTTTTATTTAAATTATTTACAGGAATTTTTTTTCCTTCTTTTTTCTTTTTTAAATAAATCATTGATATAGACTTATTATTTAACCATAGTAAAATTTTCTTTGAACTATTGATTATATTTAAACCAATAGTAATTCTACTAAAATCTTTTCTCATTACTGGTTTAGTAATAAACTTTTTATATAAATTTTTAGAATTTGGAAAAAGAGATGCGATGTGACCATCTTTTCCCATTCCAAGCAAACAATAATCAAAATAAATTTTTTTGTTTCTAAAATATTTTTTAATTATTTTTGAGTATTCATTAGAACATTCTGAAATTTTTTTTGTTGTATTAATAGGAAATATATTTTTTTTATTTATTCTGATCTTTTTAATAAATTCATTTTTTGCCAAATTAAAATTAGAATTTTTAGATAGCTGATGAACATATCTTTCGTCTCCCCAAAACAAATCAACATAATTCCAATCAATATTGACTTTGGCAAGGTTTCTGTAAAGTTTTCTTGGGCTTTCACCACCAGTTAAAACTATGCTAAATCTTTTATTTTGTTTTCTAATCCTTAGATAATCTTTTTTAAAATTACTGATAAATTCTTTTATTAATGATTTTTCGCTTTTTTTATTAATTATTCTCATAATTTATTCTTAATATATTAATTTAGCTTTGAAATTTTACTCAATCATTATATATACTACCAGTTGAATATGAAAAAATGGAATTTAAATAGTTGGACAAAATTTCCTGCTAAACATCTGCCAGTTTATCAGGATAAAGACGAACTTGATCTGGTTTTAAGTAAAATTAAAAAATATCCTCCATTAGTGTTTGCTGGTGAGTCTAGATCTCTAAAAAAATCTTTAGCTGAGGTTTCTGAAGGTAAGGCATTTTTATTACAAGGTGGAGATTGTGCAGAAAGTTTTGCTGAGTTTCATCCTGATAATATTAGAGATACGTTTAAAGTTCTTTTACAAATGTCTTTAGTTTTGACAGCATCAGCCTCAGTGCCTGTTGTAAAGGTTGGTAGGATAGCTGGACAATTTTCGAAACCAAGAAGTGCTCCAACTGAAAAAAAAGATGGTAAAGAATTGCCAAGTTATCTTGGTGACAACATTAATGGTATGGAATTTACTGAAAAAGCAAGAATTCCAGATGCAAAAAGATTGTTCAGAGCATATTCACAATCAGCTTCTACACTAAATTTATTAAGAGCTTTTTCCCAAGGAGGATTTGCTGATCTTAGACAAGTGCATTTATGGAATTTAGGATTTATTAAAGATAAAACCAAAGGCAAATATAAAGAGATTGAAGATAAGATAAGTGATGCACTTGCTTTTATGGAAGCTTGTGGAATTAATTCGGACAACAACAGACGATTAAGAACTGTAAACTTTTATACTTCACACGAAGCTTTACATTTACCATTCGAGGAATCCATGACTCGAGTAGACTCCACAACTGGAGAATATCATGATACTTCAGCACATTTTGTATGGATAGGTGATAGAACAAGACAACCTGAAGGTGCCCACGTAGAATTTTGTAGAGGCATAAAAAATCCCATAGGGCTTAAATGTGGTCCAACGTTAAAACCAGAAGAATTAATTAATTTATGTAACATTCTCAATCCAGAAAACGAAGCTGGTAGATTAACATTAATTTCAAGATTTGGGGCTGATAGTGTTCAAAAATATTTACCAAAATTAATGCAAGCAATAAAAAAAGAGGGTCTTAAAGTTATTTGGTCATGTGATCCTATGCACGGAAATACAATTAAAGCAGCTACAGGATTTAAAACTAGGCCTTTTGAAAATGTTCTTAAAGAAGTAAAAAATTTCTTTGCAGTTAGTCATGCAGAAAAAAGTTATGCTGGCGGACTTCATATCGAGATGACTGGTCAAGATGTAACTGAATGTACAGGTGGAGCTCAAAAAATATCTGAGAAAGATCTCTCAAGTAGATACAGAACTCACTGTGATCCAAGATTAAATGCAGATCAAGCTTTAGAGTTAGCTTTCTTGATTTCTGAAGAAATTAAGAAAAATTCAAAAATCTCAAATAAAATTATTCAAGCTGCGTCTTAATAATTATTGTAATTATTAAGACCAAACCTTAGAAAAGAGGTAAGGTATTAATTATGAATGTGAAAAAAAGAGCCAAAGTAATAACCGACTGGATAGACAACTATTGCAATGATGCTTCTTATAAGCCAAAATCTTTAATAGTTGGAATATCTGGAGGAATTGACTCTTCTGTAGTTAGTACTTTATGTGCAAACACTGGTAGAAAAACAATTGTGTTAACAATGCCAATTAAACAAATTAAATCTCAACATGATTTAAGTTTGACACATGCTAAATGGTTAAAACAAAAATATAAAAATGTTGAACACCATTTGTTGGAGATGGATAAAATCTTTAACTCATTTTCTCAAGTTTTAAATAAATTTGATAATGAACATGGATATGCAAACTCAAGAGCAAGGTTGAGAATGGCGACTTTATACCAAGTAGCAGCAGCAAATAATGGAATTGTTGTTGGAACAGGTAACAAAGTCGAAGATTTTGGCATTGGTTTTTATACTAAATATGGTGATGGTGGGGTTGATATCTCCCCTATAGCTGACTGCAACAAATCTCAAGTGTGGGAGTTAGGCAGACATCTTGGTGTGTCCGAAGAAATAATTAATGCTCAACCCACAGATGGTCTATGGGATGATGGAAGAAACGACATAGAACAACTTGGAATGAGTTATGCAGATTTAGAGAAAGCTATGGAAAATAAGGACGATCCAAACTATCAAAAATATTTAAAAATAAGAGAAAAAAATTTACACAAAATGAATCCGATACCGGTATGTACATTTAATGAATAGCTTAAAATTAACAAATTCTCTAACAAGAAAAAAAGAAGTATTTAAGCCAAATAATATAAAAAAGATTTCCTTATATGCCTGTGGCCCGACTGTATATGAGAGTCCCCATGTAGGTAATGCAAGAACCCTAGTAGTGTTTGACGTTTTATTTAGAGTTTTAAAGATTCTGTACAATTCAAATGTAACGTACGTAAGAAATATTACTGATGTAGATGACAAGATAATAGAAGCTTCTCAAAATAATAAAGAAGATATAAATGAAATTACTAATAGGGTGATTAAAATTTTTCATGAAAATTGCAAGAAATTAAACTGTTTAAAACCAACGATAGAACCAAAAGCCACAGAACATGTAAAAGAAATGATTGAAATGACATCTTCATTAATCACAAAGGGATTTGCTTATGAAAATAAAAACCATGTTTTTTTTGCTGTAAGCAAATTTAAAGATTATGGAAAATTGTCAAATAAAAATTTAGATGAGTTAAAGGCAGGTAGCAGAATAGAAATTTCTGATCTAAAAAAAAATCCAATGGACTTTGTTTTATGGAAGCCATCAAAAGAAAAAGACCCTGGTTGGGAGTCACCTTGGGGAAGAGGTAGACCGGGCTGGCATCTTGAATGTTCAACAATGAGTGAAAAATACCTTGGTAAAAATTTAGATATTCATGGCGGCGGTCTTGATTTAATTTTTCCTCATCATGAAAATGAGATAGCCCAATCTTGTTGTAACAATAATACGAAAAACTTTGCAAACTATTGGGTTCATAATGGATTTGTAACAATTAATAAAGAAAAGATGTCAAAGTCTTTAGGTAATATAATTTCTATAACTGAAGCAGTTAAAAAATATTCCGGTCAGGTCGTTAGGTTAGCATTATTAAGTGCTCACTATAGTCAACCATTAGATTGGAACGATAAACTTTTAGAAAATCAACGAGCAACCATTGAAAAATGGTATCAATTATATGAGGAAAATAATGAAGAAATACCTTTGAAAGAAATAGACATGTTACTCGATGATTTAAATACCCCTGGTTTCATTGCTAAAATTCACGAACTTTATGCAAACGCAAATAAAGGTGATGAAAAAAGTAAGAAATTTTTTAATAGTGCTTGTAAATTAATTGGTTTATTTGATTTAACAAAAAATGAGTGGGAAGAGTTAAAAAAAATAGATAAAGATATTTCAGAAGAATTTATTGAAAAAAAAATTAAAGAAAGATTGGTCGCAAAACAAAAGGGAGATTATAAACTTGCTGATAAAATAAGAGTTGAACTAGAAAGTAAAGGAGTAATCATAGAAGATAAAAAAGTAAAGACAACTTGGAAATTTAAATGAGTAAAGAGAAAATATATATATTTGATACCACTTTGAGAGATGGAGCTCAGACAGAAGGTGTTGATTTCTCAATAGAAGATAAAAATAAAATAGCAAAAGTTTTATCAGACATAGGTGTAGATTACGTAGAGGGAGGATGGCCTGGGGCAAATCCTGTTGATACAAAATTTTTTTCTAGCCCACCCAAAATGCAACAAACTTTATTTACTGCATTTGGTATGACCAAAAAAACTGGTCGAAGTGCAGAAAACGATCCCGGTTTAGCTTCTTTAATGAATGCGAATACACCAGCAGTTTGTGTAGTAGGAAAATCTTGGGATTTTCATGTAAAAGTTGCTTTAGGAATCCAAAAAGAGGAAAATTTAGAAAACATAAAAGAAACAGCAAAACATTTTGTTAAAAACAAGAAAGAATTTTTGTTTGATGCAGAACATTTTTTTGACGGTTATAAGGCTAACCCAGAATATGCAATTGACTGCTTAAAGCAAGCCTACGATAATGGTGCTAGATGGGTTGTATTATGTGATACTAATGGTGGCACATTACCGAATGAGGTCAGAGAAATTGTTACAAAAGTTTCAAAAATAATACCTGGAAACAATCTTGGAATTCATGCGCATAACGATACAGAAAATGCTGTGGCTAATTCTTTAGCTGCAGTTGAAAGCGGCGTGAGACATATTCAAGGAACTATTAATGGTTTAGGGGAGAGATGCGGCAATGCAAATTTGATGTCAATTATTCCTAACTTATGTTTAAAAAAATCTTTTAGCGATAAGTATGAAATTAACATTAAAAAAGATAAACTTTCTTCATTAACTGAATGTTCAAGATTGTTAGATGAAATACTAAATAGAAAACCTAATAAAAATATGGCTTATGTTGGTGCCTCAGCTTTTTCTCACAAGGGAGGTCTTCACGTTTCAGCAGTGAAGAAAGATCCAAAAACTTACGAACACATTGATCCAAAAACAATTGGAAATCATAGAAATATTATTGTTTCAAATCAAGCTGGTCGATCAAATATTTTATCAAGACTAAAACAATACGGAGTTAAAATTGATTCTAAAGATCCAAAAATTCAAAAAATTTTGGATGAGGTAAAAGACAGAGAATTTAGTGGTTATTCGTACGATGGAGCTGATGCTTCATTTGAATTATTAGCTAATAGATTATTAGGTAAAGTTCCTGAATATTTAAAAGTAAAAAGTTACGATGTAAATGTTTCAAAGTTTGACAAAATACAAACAAAAGCAAGCGTAGTTTTCCTGATAGATGGAAAAGAAATTGAGTGTCATGGTGAAGGTAATGGACCTGTTAATGCATTAGATAATGCAATTAGATCTAATTTTAAAAAAGTAACAAAATACTATAATTTTTTTTCAGATTTAAAGTTACTTGATTATAAAGTTAGAATTCTGAATACTGGTACTGAGGCAACAACAAGAGTCTTAATTGAAAGTACTGATAAAACAGGTGTGAGTTGGTTTACGGTTGGTGTATCTCCAAATATTATTGAAGCTTCATTTAAAGCATTAATTGATAGCTTGGATTATAAACTTTATAAAGAAAAAGCTCCTGCTAATTCAAATGAGCAATAAATTTGGTTTCGTTCTAGTTAAACCGCAATTGGGTGAAAATATAGGTGCATGTGCCAGAGCAATGAAAAATTTTGGTTTCTCAAAACTTCACATTGTAGAGCCTAAAATTAATTTTCCAAATCATAAAGCTAAAGCAACATCCGTAGGAGCGTATGATATTATAAATAAAGCGAAAGTATTTAATAATATTAAAGATGCAATAGAGCCTTTTAATTTGGTTATATCTTTAAGTGCAAGACGTAGAGACATAAATAAAAAAAATATTTCACTTAGAGAATTTCAAAAAATAATCAAAAGAAGAAATCTTAACTTGGGTTTAATGTTTGGCCCTGAAGCATCAGGTTTATCAAATAAAGATTTGTCATTTTCTAATTATATTTTACAAATTCCAACTTCACCAAAATTTAAATCTTTAAACTTATCGCATTCTTTGATTATTATTTGTTACGAGATTTTTAAATCACTTAATGATAAAAAAATTAAGAATAATGAACTGAGTCTAAAAGTTTCATCTAAATCAAAAATATCTTCTTTATTAGCTCATTTAATAAGCCTTTTAGAAAAAAAAGACTTTTTTATCCCTAAAGAGAAAAGGCACTCGATGATAATAAATATAAATAATTTAATTTATAGATTAGAACCAAACGATAAAGAATTAAGGATTTTAGCTAGTATTATAAGTACATTGAGTAAAAAATAACATTAAAGCTTAATTGACAAACCATTAGTAAAGCTTATAAAACACATTTATTTAATATGACTAAAAGACTCAAATCTAAACATAAAGTTGACCGAAGACTTAAAGCTAATATTTGGGGAAGACCAAAGAGTCCATTCAACTCTAGAGCTTATCCTCCTGGCCAGCATGGGCAAAATAAAAAAGGTAAGCCAACAGATTATGGAATTCAGCTGCAAGCAAAACAAAAACTAAAAGCTTATTACGGTAATATAAATGAAAGACAGTTTAGAAATATTTATAGAAAAGCTCTTTCTAAAAGAGGTGACACAACAGAAAATTTAATTGCTCTTCTTGAGAGCAGGTTGGATACAGTTATCTACAGAGCTAAATTTGCTCCAACAGTATTTGCCGCTCGTCAAATGATAAATCACGGGCACATAAAAGTTAATAATAAAAGAGTAAATATTGCGAGTTATGTAGTTAAAAGTTCTGACTCAATAGAGATTAGAGAAAAATCAAAAAAATTAACTGTAATAGATGGTTCATTACAAAGTAAAGAAAGAGATGTTCCTGAATATATTCAGTTGGATGATAAAAATAAGACGGCAAAACTTATAAGAATTCCAAAATTTGCCGAAGTTCCTTTTCCTGTTATAATGGAACCAAGTTTAGTAATCGAGTATTATTCAAGATAGTTAAATTATTTTTTTTTCTTCTAATAATTTTTTAAGCTCACCTTTTTCAAACATTTCTTTAACTATATCACAGCCTCCCACAAATTCTTTTTTAATATAAAGTTGGGGTATAGTTGGCCAATCACTAAATTCTTTAATACCTTGTCTTAAGTTTTCATCTTCTAACACATTTACACCTTTAAATTTTACATTTAAATGTTTAAGGACATTCGATACCGCCATAGAGAAACCGCACTGCGGCGAGTCTGGAGTGCCTTTCATAAATAAACAAACTTCATTTTCATTTATTAAATTTTCAATTTTTTTATTAATTTCCATTATTTTCCCTCGGTAGTTATTGAAAGAGCATGTAATTCATTTCCCATTTTACCTTTTAAAGATTTATATACAAGTTTGTGTTGTTCAATTTTACTTAAGTTATTAAATTTAGAAGATTTAATTGTCGCAGCATAATGATTACTATCACCCATCAGATCTTTTATTTCAATTGTAGCGTCCGGAATTGATTCTGTTATAAGTTTTTTTATTTCTTCGATAGGTAAAGGCATTAGTATTTATTATACCATTCATTATTAATTTTAAATAAATCTTTTGTTAAAATATTTAATTCACCCTCGATCTCAAATTTTTCTTTTTGTGTAAATCCTATATTTTCATAATATATCTTGTCATCTTTTAAAATTTTTTCCACTTTAGGTAAATTTTCAGCCTCTATTTCAATTATATATCTGCCTTGATCCTCTCCAAAAAAGTACTTAAACATATTGGTTAACTTTTTAGGTTTGTAAATTTTAGCCCCAAAATTTGATGAAAAAGTCATTTCACAAAGTGCAGTAATCAATCCACCATTAGAAATGTCGTGAGATGATAAAACCAAATTCTTTTCTATCAATTTTAACAAACTCTCACCATTATTTTTCTCATTTAATAAATTTATTTCTGGTGGTAAACCTTCATTAATAGAATAATTTTCTTTTAAAAAACAGCTTTGCTCAATATGACCAATAGTTTTTCCTATAACGATTATAGAACTATTTTCTTTCTTGAAGTAATGATTTATGGGTTTTGTTAATTTTTGAATTAATCCAACGCCACCAATAACTGGTGTAGGGTAAATATTTTTATTGTTTGTTCCATTATAAAATGAAACGTTTCCAGAAACGACTGGGTAATTTAAAAATTCACAGGCTTCTTTAATGCCATTAATACATTCAGCAAATTCTCCCATAATTTCTTTATTTTCAGGATTGCCAAAGTTTAAACAATTAGTAATCGCTAAAGGCTTAGCCCCTACAGCTATTAAATTTCTCCAGTTTTCACAAACTATTTGTTTTCCACCTGTTAAAGGAGAGGATTTACAATAATTTGCAGAAGAATCAACAGAAACTGCAATAGCTTTATCTTTGTTATGTATTCTTATTATTGCTGCATCTGATCCTGACTTTTGAGCGGTATCACACATCACCATTTGATCATACTGATTTGTTACCCAACTTTTATTAGAATGATTAGGAGAAGATAAAATTTTAATTAAAGCATCTTCAATCTTAATCTTTTTAAGATTTTTTAAATCAACTTTTATTTTAGAGGGTTTTTTTTTAATCCATTTCCTATCATAAACAGGGGCTTTAGATGCAAGAGCTTCTATGGGAATTTCGCCTTCAATCTTGTTGTTAAACTTAAGAATTAATTTGTTAGTATTTGTAGTTTTCCCGATGATTACAAAATCTAAATCCCATTTATCAAAAATTTTTTTTGCTGAATTCTCCTTTCCATCTTCAAGAATTATTAACATTCTTTCTTGACTTTCAGATAACATCATTTCATATGGGGTCATATTTTCCTCTCTGCAAGGAACTTTTTCAAGATCCAGTTCTATACCTAATGAGCCTTTTGATGCCATTTCTACACTCGAAGAAGTTAAACCTGCAGCACCCATATCTTGAATAGAGATAATTGAGTTATCTTTCATTAATTCTAGACAAGCTTCCATCAAAAGTTTTTCGGTAAAAGGATCACCAACTTGAACGGTAGGTTTCTTTTCTTCTGACTCCTCGTCAAATTCTGCTGATGCCATTGATGCACCGTGAATTCCATCTCGACCAGTTTTAGAACCAACATACACAACAGACTTATTCAAACCTTTAGCTTTTGAATAAAAAATTTTATTTTTTTTCGCGTGCCCAACTGCCATGGCATTAACTAAAATATTTTCATTATAAGTTTCATTAAACTTAGTTTCTCCTCCCACTGTAGGTATTCCGATACAATTTCCATACCCACCAATCCCTGACACAACACCATTAAGCAAACTTTTAGTTTTTGGGTGATCTGGTGCACCAAAATGTATTGAATTTAATAAAGCTATAGGCCTTGCTCCCATTGTAAATACATCTCGTAATATTCCTCCAACACCAGTTGCTGCACCTTGATAAGGTTCAATGTATGAAGGATGGTTATGACTTTCAATTTTAAACACTATTGCATCATCATCACCAATATCAATAACACCTGCGTTTTCCCCTGGTCCTTGAATTACTTGCTCTCCTGCAATTGGTAGTTTTTTTAAGTGTAAACGTGAAGATTTATACGAACAATGTTCATTCCACATTGCCGAAAAAATTCCAAGCTCAAGTAGATTGGGTTCTCTTCCTAATAATTTTTTAATGTTTTCGAATTCGTCTTTTTTTAAGCCATGTTTTTCAACTAATTGATCTGTAATTTTCATCTTAATTTAGCAAACTAGAAAATAAATTTACCCCATCCTTATTAGATATTATTTCGTCCACCATTCTTTCTGGATGGGGCATCATTCCTAATATATTTTTTTTTGAATTAAAAATTCCAGCAATATTTTCTAAAGATCCATTAGGGTTGTAAAAATCATTTATAGATCCTTTTTCGTCACAATATCTAAATGCAATTAGATTATTATTTTTTAATTCATCTAAATGTTTTTGATCAGTAAAATAATTACCCTCATTATGAGCAATATTAAGATTTAAAATTTGGTCCTTTTTATATTTATTGGTAAATTTTGAATTATTATTTGTAACTTTTACATAAACGTCTTTATTAATAAACTTTAAATTTTTGTTTCTGAGCAATGTTCCTCTCAAAAGACCTGTCTCAGTTAAAATTTGAAATCCATTACAGATACCCAAAATTAAACAGCCAGAATTTGCTGCATTTTTTACTTCGTTAATAATTAATGATTTACCAGCGATTGCACCTGATCTTAAATAATCGCCATATGAAAAACCTCCAGGGATTACTATTAAATCAGATTTAGGCAATTTGGTTTCTTTATGCCAAACCATTTGATTTTTAAATTGCATTTTTTCCAAGGCTACAGCGATATCTCGATCACAATTTGAACCAGGAAAAACAATTACAGATGATCTCATTTGATAATGTTTATTTTATAATCTTCAATAATAAGGTTTACTAAAAGTTTTCTACACATCTCATCGATTTTTTTTTTTGCTACTGTTAATTCTTTTTCATTTATATCAATCTCAAAATGTTTTCCTTGCCTAATGCTTTTTAGGTTATTTATTCCCATATTAACCAAAGTGTTCTGAACAACTTTTCCTTGAGGATCTAAGACATCTTCTTTTAGAGTAACTGTTACAGAGAATTTCAATTTATTTTTTTTTGAATTTAATTGGAATTGTTTTGCCAAAATTTACTTCACTAATATTGGTTTCTTCAGGCATAATTCCAAGTCTTCTTGCTACTTCTTGGTAGCCTTGAATAATATTTCCTAAGTCTTTTCTAAATCTATCTTTATCTAATTTTTTTTCTGTTTTTGAATCCCATAAACGACAAGTATCTGGACTGATTTCGTCTGCTAAAATTATTTGTTTTTGTTCTGTATCTTTGTCCCAAGCTTTCCCATATTCTATCTTAAAGTCCACAAGTTTTATTCCAATTCCTCTAAACATACCTACTAATAAATCATTTATTCTTAAAGTCATTGCATCAATTTGCTTGATTTCTTCTTCAGTAGCCCAACTGAATGAAAAAATATGTTCTTTTGAAATTAAAGGATCATCTAACTCGTCTTTTTTGTAACAATATTCTAACAAAGGTTTTTCTAAGATAGTTCCTTCTGGAATACCAAGTCTTTTCGTTAACGAACCAGTAGCAATATTTCGCACAATAAACTCTATAGGAAAAATTTCAGCCTTTTTAATTAGTTGTTCTCGCATATTTAATCTTTTAATAAAATGAGTTTTAATTCCACACTGAGAAAGGTTCGTCAAAATATATTCTGATATTCTATTGTTAAGCACGCCTTTTCCTTCGACGCTTGCTTTTTTTAAATTATTAAAAGCTGTGGCGTCGTCTTTAAAGTGTTGTATGATTAAATCTTTATCTTTAGTTTCATAAAGAATTTTTGCTTTACCTTCGTATAATTTCTTGCCTTTATTCATTTGATTATTTTTTCAGACTTCTACTGAAAATTATATTAATTTTTTTTGTATGGTAACTAAAATCAAATAGTTTTCTTAGTTTATTAACAGATATTTTGTTTGTAATTTTTTTATCAGATATAATTTTATCATAAAAAGAAGAGTTTTCCTTCCATGCTTTCATCGCATTTTTTTGCACAATCTTATATGATTCTTCTCTTGTAAAACCGACAGTAGTTAACTCTAAAAGTACTCTCTGTGAAAAAAAAATACCATTTGTTATATTTAAATTTCTTCTCATATTTTTAGAGTAAACGTTTAAATTCTTAACAACATTACTTAATCTATTAAGAGCAAAATCTAAAGCTATTGTTGAGTCAGGACCAATATTTCTTTCTACAGCGGAGTGCGAAATATCTCTTTCATGCCACAAGGCAATATTTTCCAAAGCTGGCATTACGTTACTTCTTATTAATCTTGCTAAACCAGTTAGGTTTTCACTTAAAATTGGATTTTTTTTATGAGGCATTGCTGAGGATCCTTTTTGTTTTTTTCCAAAAAATTCCTCAACTTCTAAAACTTCTGTCCTTTGCAGATGCCTTATTTCAATTGCAAATCTCTCAATAGAGCTTGCAACTATTCCTAAAGTTGAAAAAAATTGGGCGTGCCTATCTCTAGGTATAACTTGTGTTGAAACAGGTTCAATTTTTAGTTTTAATTTTTTTGCAACATATTGTTCTACCCGCGGATCAATATTAGCAAAAGTTCCAACAGCACCAGATATTGCACAAGTTGATATTTCCTTGATCGAGTCCTCTAATCTTTTTTTGTTTCTTAAAAATTCTTGATAAAAAGTTAGCATCTTCAAACCAAAAGTTATTGGTTCTGCATGAATACCGTGGCTTCTACCTATGCATAAAGTATATTTATGTTTAACTGCTTGTTTTTTTATAGATTGGAGTAGGAGATTAATATCATTGATTAATATTTCACCAGACTGTTTTAATTGAAGATTAAAACAAGTATCTAATACATCTGATGACGTCATTCCTTTGTGAAGATACCTTGCTTCTTTTCCAGCTTTTTCAGTAATAGATGTTAAAAAAGCAATTATATCATGTTTTACTTTTTCCTCTATTTGTAAAATTCTTTTTGGGTTAATTTTTGCTTTTGATCTAACTTTTTTTACAACACCTTTTGGAATTATTTTTAATTTTTCCATAGCTTCAGCTGCTGCCAATTCAATCTCTAACCAGATTGAATATCTATTATAATCATCCCAAATATTTTTAATTTCTTTTCTGCTATATCTCTCGATCATAAAAACTAGTTAATTTTATTTTTGGGTAAAAATTTCACAACCATCTTTTGTTACTCCTATTGTATGTTCAAATTGTGCTGACAAAGACTTATCTTTAGTAACAGCTGTCCAACCATCATTTAGCGTTCTTGTTTCATAATTTCCAAGATTTATCATTGGTTCTATTGTGAATATCATGCCTTCTTTTATTTTTTCTCCAGTTCCTTTTTCTCCGTAATGCAATACGTTTGGTTCTTTATGAAATGACTGACCAATTCCATGTCCACAAAAATCCTGCACAACTGAAAATCCTTTAGACTCAACATGAGTTTGTATAGTAGATCCAATATCACCTAAATACACTCCGTCTTTAATTATGCTTATTGCTTTCATCATAGATTCGTAAGTAGCATTAATTAATTTTTCTGCTTTTATTGAAACTTCTCCTACTTTAAACATTCTACTGGTATCCCCGTGCCAACCATATTTAAAAGCTGTAACATCTACATTAACAATATCTCCCTCTTTTAAAATTTTCTCAGAAGGTATTCCATGACAAACAACGTGATTAGTCGAAGTGCAACAGGATTTTGGATATCCTCTATAAAATAATGGAGCTGAATATGCCTTCATATCATTTATATATTCATAGCAAACTTTATCAATTTTATCTGTTGATATTCCAGGTTTTATAATTTTACTAACTTCATCTAATGCACCTGCAGCAATAGATCCAGCTATTTTAGTTTTTTCAAATCCTTCTTTAAAACTTGTAGTCATTTATTTTTAAATTTTATTTTATTATGAAGTTTTATTCCTTTTGAGGAAAATTTACAATCGTAGCAAAGTATATTTAGTTTATTTTTAATAGCTTTGTTTAAAGCATGTGCGTAATTTGGATCTATGTCTTTTGCCACTGAGAAAATTTTACAATCATCTCGTTGAATCAAGAAAAGAATAAAAATTTTATAATTTTTTTTACTTGCTTTAATGAGTTCATTAATGTGTTTTAAACCTCTTGAAGTTATTGCATCAGGAAATTCAGCTAATCCTTTTTTTCTTGATAAAGTGACATTTTTAACCTCCATAAATATTTTATTTTTTTTATCTAAAATCAAAAAATCAAATCTAGTGTTACTTCCAAATTTAGTCTCTGGTTTTATTTTTAAAGTATTCTTAAATTCTTTAATCAAATTGTTCTGAAGGGCATGCAGAGCAATTTTATTTGCAGAGTGAGTGTTGACTCCAACTTTTGAGTAATTATCCTCAATAATTTCTAAAGTATATTTTAATTTACGTTTTGGATTATTGGATTTACTAATCCACACTTTATTATTTTTCTTTATAAGACCATACATCGAACCAGTATTTGGACAATGAGCTGTTATAATTTGTTTGTTAATTTTTATATCAACAAAAAAACGCTTGTATCTTTTTACTAATAGTCCTGGTATTAATTTATTTTCAAATTTCATATATATTTATAACTTCTATGAAGAAAAAAATAAAAAAAATAAATGCTGCAATTTTAATAATTGGTAATGAAATCCTTTCAGGAAGAACACAGGATAAAAATATAGCATTTTTAACTAATTGGCTGAATTTAAACTGTGGAATTTCTGTAAATGAAGTTAGAATTATACCTGATGAAGAAAAAATAATTGTTAAAAATATTTTAACTTTATCAAAAAAATTCAATTATGTTTTCACCACTGGGGGCATTGGACCAACACATGATGATATTACAGCGCAATCAATTTCTAAAGCCTTCAAAGTTAAATATGAATATCATAGAGAAGCTTATGCAATCTTAGAAAAATATTACGGTAAAGAAAAATTTAATGACGGAAGAAAAAAAATGGCAAAGATGCCTAAAGGCGCAAAACTTATTTACAATCCATCGAGTGCTGCACCAGGGTTTATTACTAAAAATGTTTTATCATTACCAGGTGTTCCTTCAATTTTAAATTCTATGATTGAAAATTGTAAAAAATATTTAGACAAAGGATCGAAAGTTCATAGTAAAACTATAAATATTTATACTGTAGAAAGTAATATCTCTGAAAAATTAGGGTTAATTCAAAAAAAATACAAAAAATTCGTTGAAATTGGAAGTTATCCCTTTTTTAGACTTGGCAAGATTGGGGTTGCTATTGTCACAAGATCAAATTCATTATCAAAATTAAGATCTGTTAATAAAGAGTTAATTAAATTTATTAAATCAAAAAAAATAAAGATATTAAATATTTAGATTAAATCATAGACATCATCTACAGTTATAGATTCAATATCAGAAGTGTTATAAATTTTTTTACTATCTAAAATTTTTGTGTAATTATTTTTTGGTGCAAATTTATGAGAATTAGTTGGGCCAAATAAAACAATCATTGGTATGTTTGCAAGCGCCATCATATGCATTACACCATTATCAATTGATACAGCTTGATCCAATCTTGCAGATAGAGCTGTAACTAAAGCAGGGCATGATAATTTGGAATGGATTTCAGGAAATAACGCATTTGGTACTTGGTTTTTAATTTTTTCTATTATGTGTTCTTGATTTTTTTCTATAAAAAAGACTGGTATTTTATTTTTAATCAAAGACTTGTTTGCTAAAGATATAAATTTATAAATAGACCAGCTTTTTTTTCTATATTCATTCCCTTGAGTAATTGAGAAACCAATATAATTTGTTTTTGGTAGCAATCTTTTAGCTTCATTAATAAGAATTTTAGGTAATTTATTATAGTTAAAACTTATTGGTTTTAATTTTTCATTTAAAAAAATTATTAAATTCTCTAAATTGTCCTTTGATGTAAACTTTACCTTTTTAGTAGAAAAAAAATTATTAAAAGTTGTGCTGAAAAAATCATCGTGAGGAATTCTTTTTAAAATCAAAGAATTTCTAAATTTTGATTGAAGATCAATGATTAAATTGAATTTTGCAAAATTTTTCAATTTAAAATTCCTCTTAACAAATAATAAATGCCACCATCTAAAACCAAAATATTTTAATTGAAGCTCAAGTGTTTCAATATTTATATTATATTCTTTTAATTTATCTTCAAAATGATTCGGATGAGCTCCCAAATAATATAATTTTGATTTTTTATAATGGTTTTTAAGACTTAAAATTAAAGGAATTAATTGAATACTATCCCCCAATCCACCTCCAGAATTGTATAGTAAAATTCTATCCATAATAAATTTTTAACTTATTTAATTTTATTTTATATATATGTATAACTTCTAAAAGATAATTTATGAACTACAAAAATAATAAATATATTTTAAAATTTAAAAGATTTTTATACTACATTTATGGTGAAAAATTTTTTAAACAACTCGATTATAATTGGTCAGATTATCCGTCAAGAAGTGAAATAATAAATAAATTAATAGCTACAAAAAAATATAGCTCCTTTTTAGAAATTGGTTGTGATAAAAACGTAAATTTTTCTAATGTATCAATCTCTAGAAAAGTTGGTGTAGATCCTAATTCCGGAGGAACTCATAAAATGACTAGTGATGAATTTTTTAAAATTAATAAAGAAAAATTTGATTTAATTTTCATAGATGGTCTTCACGTTACTTCTCAAGTTGATCGAGATATTGATAATTCTTTAAAATGTATTAATAAAAATGGATTAATATTATTACATGATTGTTTGCCAAAAAAAATTTGGCACCAGGTTGTCCCATGTATTTATCCAAAATGGAATGGAGATGTGTGGAAATCAATCGTAAAATCAAGAACTAGAGATGATATAAATACTTATACAATTATAGCAGATCATGGCATAGGACTTATTATCAAAGAGAAAAATAAAAAGATTTTAAATCTGAGTAAAGAAAAATTAAAGAAACTTAAATTTAAAGATTATTTTAATAATCATTCTGAATATATGAATTTAATTAGTGTTGAAAAATTTTTTGATATAGTAAAACAGCAGTGATAAAAATTGAAAAAAATTTTTAATATAGTTTCCTCAAAAATATCTAAGTTAATTAATAAAAATCTTAAAACTTATCATTTTAAAAAAGATGGTTTTATCAGTAGAAGAAAAATAAAAAAATTTAAAAATTTAAATATATTTTTCATCAAAAAAGGAAAAATATTTACGAATTCAAATGAAGATGCAGCATACCTAAAAGATAATTATGTTTTGGTTGACCCATCTTATCAATATAGAAATTCAAAAAATTCAAATATAAAAAAGAATTTTATTTTTAAAAATGGAATAAATAGATTTAAGAAAAAATTTAATGGAAAAATTATTTCAATAATTTCTGGTGGTGCAGCTAAAACTAATTACGGTCATTGGTTATTTGACTCAATTTCAAGATTATTAATAATATTAAAAAACAAGAGTACCAATAATTTTGATTATTTATATGTCCCCTCATTTAAATATAAATATCAAAAAGAAATATTTAAATATTTAAATATTTCCACAAAAAAAGTTATTTCTAGTGAAAAAAATAAGTATATTGAGGGCGATGAAATTATTTGTACAAATCATCCGTTTGAGCATAGATTTGACAAAATTTCTAAATCAATAATTAGAGTAATAAGAAATACTTTTCTTAAATTTGGTTCAAAAAGTAATATTAAGTGTTATAAAAAAATTTATATAGAACGAGACTATTCAAAATTTAATCTTAAAGGTGATTTGTCTAAATATAAAGATAATAGAATATTGATTAATAATGATGAGATTAAAAATTATTTAAAAAAAAAAGGATTTAAAAGTTATAAGTTCAACTCCCTTACATTTGCTGATCAAATAAAAATTTTTTCTAATGCAAAAATAATTATTAGTATGTTTGGAGCTGAACTTTCTAATTTAGTTTTTTGTAACAAAGGGACAAAAGTTATTGAAATTAAAAATAAGAAAGAATTAAATGAATTTAAAAATATTTCAAAATTATGTAGGCTAAAACATACACAGATTAGCATCAAACCATTGTATAAATCTATACCTTTTCAAAATGGGATTTTAAAATGTAATTTAGCAAAATTAAAAAATTTACTTAGATCCAATCAAAAACGGTAGATAAAATTAAAAAATTTTACTTATTACTCTTGTTCAATTATAAATATTAGCATAAATACTCATGAAATTCTTTAATGCCCTCGTGGTGAAATTGGTAGACACAAAGGACTTAAAACCCTAGGGATAGAGTAAGATTAGAGTCTCAGACAGTCTCAGATAGTCTCAAAACATTATCAATCCTCATTTAATTATTTAGCCCTTCAATTTATATTAGAAATCAAGGCAAATTTATTTGTGCAGTCTAGAAGATAACTAGAAGACAGAAAGGGAAAATTTGGTAAGATTATTTATTGAAAAAACTTTTAAAATATAAATAAGGAGGTTGATATGGGAATACTAGTCAAAGGTGAAATTACAATTACTAAAGGATTTAAAACATGGAAAGAGATGGTCTATGCGCAGGATGGAAAATTAAAAGAGCATGGAATAAAATTTGTTTTTGCAGGCACACAAAAAGATGACCCGACAAAACTTCATACAGTAATGCAATTTCCAAACATGGAAGCACTCCAAGCTTTTAAGGATGATAAGGAACTTGCTGAGAAAAGAAAGGAAGCTGGAGCTGTTTTAGAAACTGCTGTAATGACTCCAATTTCAGATGAGCATCTTGCTAACTATCCAGATACATATATTAAAAATTAAATGAAAAAACTTTTAGCGATCGTGGTTCTAGGTTTGTTGTGGAGCACCACCTTAATTGCAACACCACCAAAAAATAAATGGTCTCCTTCGTTAGAAAGATGGAAGAAGGATTTTCCAAAAGCAGAATACCCTCCTAATGATTGCAAGTTTTGCACAGAAAGACACGATTATTGGGCTCATGGCTATTACCGTAAAGCAAGTTTGAAAAATAGAGATCACAAAAATAATGGAGGGTTAAAAAGAATTGTAATACAACCAGCAAAAAAAACAATCAGACCAATTAAAAAAAATATAAAACCTCTTCCAAAAGAAATTTATGATTATGTATATTACAGAGATATCTCTAGTTTGATGGTATTTGATAAAGGAGAATTAATTCACGATTGGAAAAGAGATTATATTTTTAATAACAAACCTATAAATGGTGAGTCTAGGAGCAAATCAATAGTTGGTGTTGCTGCTTTAAAAATGGCTTGTCAAAATATTTTAGATTTAGATAAAACTCATGGTGATTACTCTCCAGAAATTAAAGACTCATTTTATGGCCATGTAAAATTAAAAGACTCCTTAAATATGTTGGCTAGAGATCAATTTGTAATAAATTATAATATTTTAAAGGAAACGCACAGAAAGAAATCTGACTTAACAACTATTCTTAATAAGCACCCTAAAAAATTAGAAACAGAAGGACCAAAAGAATTTAAATACTCAAATCCTAATACTGATTTAATAACATTAGATATGATCAATGTATTAGGAGGAAAAAAGAAGTTTGCTAAATGGTTTCAAAAAAATATTTCAGAAACTGCAGGTTTTGAGTCAAAGGGTAAAATATTATTAGACAAAAAGGGAGTTCCAATATCATCGTCATCTATCATGCTTACTAGAGAAGATTGGCTAAGGTTTGGAATATACGTTATTGAATTAATGAAGGATAAAAACTCTTGTGAGGCAAAAAAGTTACAAGAGGCTTTTAAGAATGCCGTTCCCACTAAGAAAAAATTTGCTCCTAAATATGCAATGTTCTTTTGGTTAAATGGGTATAATGTAGAAAATTTAGTTCAAATGAGAGGACACGGTTTAAGACTATCTTTAATTGATTGGAAAAATGACAAAATAATTCAGACGAATGGTTTTGCTATTAGTTGGAAACCTCAAGAATTAGTAAATCTTGTTTGGAAACAAAACTAACTTATTGTCCTATAAAATATGGGAAGACTAGGTGCAAACTAGAAGATAATTTTTACTTTTCATAAATATTTAATACTGATAATTTAAATTTTAACGATGAAAAGTTTGTCTATATTTTTATTATTTTTTCTCTTTTTAAATAATTCATATGCTGATCCAATAGTGTGGAAAGAATTAGCTGGAAGCAAAGGTAGTGGTAATAGTCGTTTAATTAATTTACCTGATAATGTTCTTGAAGGTAAAAAATTAAGAATGAACCATTGGGATTCATGCTGGCAAAATGGTAAAGGACCTGATCACTGTTTGATAATCACAGATGAAATTTCAAGAGATGATAATATCTCTATTAAATTTGAAAGTCATCCAGGTGATTGTGGGATATACAAGAAATCAAATGATAGCATAAATAACTGGAACAATTGCTATGAGGGAGCACGACGAGTTTTTATAGGAACAAAGTATCGGGATTGGGGAAGTAAATGGCTTTCATTTTCCGTATTAATCCCTAAAAATTATATTCATTCAAATACGCCACTTATATTCAATCAAATACATAGAAAAGGCAAAGGTGCACATTATAGAATGGGTATTTCACCTGAAGGAATTGTAAATGTACAGTTAAGAAGTTTTCTTCACGACAATGAGTGCGTGAAAATTAGCAAAAAACTTCTGGGAAAAAATATTTGTAGAAAAATAAGCGAAAAATATCACGATCCTCCTTTTTTTGATTTAAAACATTTTTCTAATCACTTAGGAAAGTGGATAGATGTAATAGTACATACACCAAATAAGAAAAGTTTATTCATATGGGTTAACGGCAAAAAAATTGTAGATATGCAAAATAAAATGCCAGGAAACTCATCACTCTCGTCAACAAATTTTGGTATTTATCAAGACAGAGCAAATCAAATAAAGGCTAAAGGAAAAAAAGTGAAAACTAAATGGAAGTATGAGGAAGCGTCAACAGTTCAAATTTTGTACATAGATGAAATAAGATTTGCAGATCAATGTAATAAATTAAACCTAATAAATTTAGGGTACAATTGTAATAAACTTTAAAATGAAAAAACTTTTAGCAATCGTGGTTCTGGATTTATAAGATATTAAATTAGCATGAATTTAAAATCTTATAAATTTTCTCTTTATGATTTTGCTAATTCTGCCTTTACAACAGTTATTATAACTTTTGTTTTCTCAAATTATTTTGCGGAGTCAATTGTTCAAGATATGGTTAATGGCCAGGCATATTGGGGTTGGGCCATTTCAGTATCAGGACTATGCATTGCATTAAGCGGACCCTTTTTAGGAAATTTAGCTGATAAGAAGAATTTAAACTCAATTATCTTAAAATCAAGCACCTATTTGTGTATTTTTTTTACAGCAGCATTATGGTTTGCAAAACCATCTACTGAATATATTTTATTTACCTTAATCATAGTTTGTTTGGCAAACTATTTTTATGAACTAAGTTCTATTTTCTATAATTCATTATTAATTCATTCAGCGGATAAACAACATGTGGGAAAGGTGTCTGGTTTTGCTTTTGCGCTGGGGTATTTAGGTGGCATTATCACACTTATTTTGACCATTATTTTATTAATTCAATCAAATTATTTAATCGATTTAGATCAAAAAATTAATTTTAGATCCACTGCCATTTTTGTAGCCCTTTGGTTTTTCATTTTTTCCTATCCACTATTAAGTCAAACAAAATATAAAAAAGTTGAACCAAACAAAAAAAAATCAAATAGTTTAAAAAAGATTCTTTGGAATAATGGTCTAACTAACACAACTCGTTTTTTGTTTGCACGGCTACTTTATGCTGATGGTTTAAATACCATTTTTGTCATGGGAGGTATTTTTGCTGTTGGGGTATTTAAACTATCAATAAATGAACTTTTAATGATGTCTGTTTTAATGAATGTTGCTGCTTTAATAGGTGCTAGTTTTGGTGGATATTTCAATGATAAATATAATTCAAAAAAAACAATTTCCTTTTCCTTGATATGTCTTATTTTCTTCTCCATTTTAATCATTTTTACACAGTCAAAAATTAGTTTTTTTATTTTTTCATTTTTCTTGGGATTATTTATAGGACCAATACAATCAGCTAGTAGGGTCATGATAACTAAATTAACAAAAATTGAGGATCAGAATAAAGCCTTTGGTTTATTTGCTACTTCTGGAAAGCTAACGTCTTTTTTTGGCCCATTTTTAGTAGGAACCATTACTTTCATAACTGAAAATCAAAGGATAGGTTTTGCCTCAGTTCTTTTACTGCTCTTTTTTGGATGGATCATATTGCATAGAACCAAGGGATTAAAATAATGTTTATACACAGAGGATTAATTGAAAAAAACTTTAGAGAAAATCATATTACTTCATTTAAAGAGTGTATAAAAAAAAAGTTTAATATTGAGACTGATATTCACTTTACCCAAAACAATACACCCATTTGCTTTCATGATTATAGCTTAAGAAGGTTATTCAATATCAGAAAAAAAACTAGAACAATTCTTGATAAGAATTTAAAAAAATACAAGATAACAAAACTATGTGATCTTTTAAAAATTTTAACTGTAAATACAAAAGTGTTAGTTGAGATTAAGCCTCTGCTTAGGAAAAATACTTTAAATCGATTGCTTGAAACATGTAATGGTTTTAAGAAGAATGTTTATTTTATTTCTTTTAAAGAAAGCAATCTAGTCAAGATTAGAGGCATCACAAAAGATTTTAAACTTGGTTTAATATTACATAGTCATCGAAAAAATGGTAAAATTAACCAAAAACTAAATAAAAATCATATTAATTTCCTTGTTTTTCATACTCAATTTTTATTTATTTCCAAAATAAAAAAAATAAAAAAAAAAAATATTTTTACACATTTAAAAATATAAGAATGAATGATGCTAAATCAAATTATATTATTGAAAATATCATAAAATAATGAAAATAATATTCTCTAAAACAGTTCAATTCAATGAGATAAACTCATTTTCTTTATCGTTGTATGGCCACATTATTTAAGCTCCTTAGGGAAGATAAAATAATAAATCTTTTTTAATATTTTTTTTAGTTTAAACATAAGTAATTAGAACATCTAATTATTAAGCCTATATTACAAAATATTTAATCTTTTATTAAAGAGGATTATATTTTTAAATATTAAATTAAGTAGGAGCGTTCTGTTGCCAGGTGCTTAATATTTCTTTTTTTTACCTTTAGTTAATATTTGAGAAATTTTTTCCCAATTAGCAATTAAACTTCCGATAGAAAAAATTGCTAAGCCGTGATGTGAAGCAAAATCATCAAATTCATGGAGTCCAAGTTCTGCACCTATTTCTATCAGAGCAGAACATAATAATATTCCATAAGTGAATAATGCTAATTTAGGATTTTTTTTAAAATCAATCATGCTTGATTATTTATCATGCTTAATTGTAGGTCAAGGTGCGTTCTGTTGCCAGTTGCCGCGGACAGAAAAAAACTCATTTATTGTCATATAAAATATGGGAAGACTAGAAGACAACTAGAAGATAGAGACGTAAAATAAATTATTTTTACTTATTTAAAACACTTGTGTATTAATATATTAACAATAATAACAAAAACAACGACGTGCCCTCGTGGTGAAATTGGTAGACACAAAGGACTTAAAATCCTTGCCCTTTTGGGAGTGCCAGTTCGAGTCTGGCCGAGGGCACCACCCTTAAATGAAGAAAAAAATAAATAAAATATTTGACGAATTGTTTCCAATTCTGAGGAGTATAACTGGAGATGGATATAGAAAGTCTCTTAATATTCTTTCTAAACATATGAATTTTAAGAAATTAGAATACAAGTCAGGTAAAAAAGTTTTTGACTGGGTGGTGCCTAAAGAGTGGGTTATTAAAGATGCTTTTATTAATTTTAACGGAAAGAAAATTATCGATTACAAAAAAAATAACCTTCATATTTTAAATTATTCAGCTCCAATAAATAAGAAATTAAATTTAAGCGAATTAAATAAATATTTATACTCAATTAAAAAATATCCTAAATTAATTCCCTATGTAACAAGTTATTATAAAAAAAATGTTGGATTTTGTTTGAAAGAACAACAAAGAAAAAAACTCAAAAGAGGAGATTATCAAATTGTAGTTAACTCCAAATTTATTAATGGAAAAGTAGTGAATGGTTTTTCAAAAATTAGGGGTAAAACAAAAAAAGTGATACTATTAAGCTCCTACCTATGTCATCCAAGTCTAGCAAATAATGAGCTTAGCGGTCCTCTAGTTTTATTAGGTTTATATGATAAAATAAAAAAATGGAAGAAAAGAAAATTTACATATTATTTTCTCATTAATCCTGAAACAATTGGATCTATTTGTTTTATTCATCAATATAAATCTCATTTAAAAAAACATTTAGAAGCAGGATTAGTTTTGACATGTTTAGGGGGGCCGAAAAATATTCTTTCATATAAAAAAACAAGATCTGGAAATTCAAGTTTAGATAAAATATTTATGAACCTTAATAGACAAAATAAGATTAAGGTTAGAGAATTTGACCCTACTACCGGTAGTGATGAGAGACAATATAATTCCGCAGAACTAAACTTGCCTGTAGGTCAAATATCTAGAACACTATATGGATCATATCATCAATACCATAATTCTGGCGATGATAAAAATTTTATGAAAATTTCAAAAATAATAAAATCAATAAATGAGATAGAGAAGATTTTAAAGCTCAATGAAAATCTTAAACCTCTAAAAAGAACAATGCCTTTCTGTGAAATTCAATTAGGAAAAAGAGGATTGTATCCTAATATTAATTCTTTCAAAACATGGAAGGATAGTTCAGACACTATATTAAAAAGAAAAAAACAGCTTAAAATATTACAATATTTATTTTCTTATGCTGATGGAAAACACAATATTTTAGACATTTCAAATTTGTCTGGTTTTAAAATAAATGAAATTGAAAAAGTTTTGAAGATAGCTATAAAAAGAAAGTTAATTAAAATTTAAAATGTTTATTTTATTAACAGGAAATCATCCTAGGCATCTATATTTTGTAAAATCCTTATCAAAAACTTATAAAGACATTACTTGGATTCATGAAAAAAGAGAGCCTTTTAAACCCAAAATCGATAAAAATTACAATTTTGAAATACAAAAGTTACAAAAATTACATTTCAACAAAAGGGAAGAAGCCGAAAATACTTTTTTTGGAGACAATGAGATCGTATTTAATTCTCCAAATATTAATCAAATTATTGAAATTACAAAGGATGATATTTTTAATGGTAAATTAAAAAAAATCCTCCTAAGTCAAAAAAATAAAAATCTTATAACTTATGGATGTAGTAAACTTCCTAGCAATATTGTTAAATTAATTTCAGGATATAAATGGAATGTGCATGGCGGATTATCTCCATGGTATAGAGGTGTAATTACACATTTTTGGCCTTCATATATGCTTGAGCCAGAGTATACCGGTGTAACACTACATGAATTAACAGAAGACATAGACGGTGGAGATATTATTCATCAAACTGTTGCAGAAATTAACATTAAAGACGGAATTCATGAAAACGCATGTAGACTAGTAAAAAACTTTAGTGATAAATTACCTAAACTAATAAAAAAGAAGCTACTTAAAAAAAAATTATTACCAATTAAAAGTAATACCACTGGAAGAATTTGGACAGGTAGAATGTGGTCACCAATTCATCTAAAATTAATCTATAAAGTATACAATGATAAAATTAACAAATATTGTATTGAAAATAAAAAAATTAAAAAACCAAAAATTAAATCAATTTTAATCAAATGAAGAAATTTCCAATAATTATATCTGATAGAAATAAATATTCTCTAATATTAAAATCCAAAGTAAAAAAAATTATAGAAAAGCTTACAATTACAAAATCAAATTTAATTATTGTTATAGGTGGAGATGGATTTATGTTACAAACTTTAAAATCTAATAAAAATAAGCAAAGTATTTTTTACGGCATTAATTCAGGTTCTTACGGATTTCTAATGAATAAATTTTCTGAGAAAGCAATAAGAAATTTATCTAATGCAAAGAAAGTTAGCATCTCTCCTTTAGAAATGACAGTTTCATCAAAAAATAAAATTCAAAAAAGTTTAGCTATAAATGAAGTTTCAATTTTGAGACAAAGCCGTCAGACTGCAAACTTATCAATTAAATGCAATGCTAATTATCTAATAAAAAAATTAGTTTCCGATGGAGTTCTTGTATCGACACCAGCTGGAAGCACAGCTTATAATTTTTCTGTTAAAGGACCAATATTAAATTTAAATTCAAAAAAAATTTCTGTGGCACCAATAAGTGCTTTTAGGCCTAGAGGATGGAAAGGTAAAATAATTTCCGATAAATCAAAAATTACAATTTTTAATCTCGATTTTAAAAAAAGACCAATAAGTGCTGTAGCAGACAATTTTGAAGTAAGAAATGCAAAAAAAATATCTATTAAAATTAAAAATAAAATTAAGATAAATTTATTGTATGACAAGGGAATAAGTTTACAAAAAAAAATTCTTATAGAACAATTAAGAAAGAACCGATAAATGAAATCATTATTTTCAATTGCAAAAAAATTAAATACAACAAAAAAAGAGGTTGGTTATATTGAAATATACGATCAATATTTAAAAAACTTTAAAAATAAAAAAATAAATTTCTTAGAAATTGGTTTCTCAAAGGACTCATTAATGCTCTATAAAGCTTTTTTACCTAAAGCAAATATTATTGGATTAGATTTAGCCTATAGAGAGAAAGACAAGTATAAAAAAGCTGATCTATTTTATGGCCATCAAAATGACTATGAAATCCTAAATAAAATTATAAAAAAATATAAAAAATTTGATGTAATCATTGATGATGGAAGTCACATTAATTCACACATTATTAAAACATTTAATTATCTTTTTAAGTTTTTAAAAAACAATGGTTTATATTTTATTGAAGATCTGCAAACAAGTTATATTTCAAGGTGGGGTTATGGAGGAGATCCAATAAATCATAATAATAAAAAAACGACAATGAATTTTATAAGATCATTAGCTGACAGAATGCACTATCAAGAATTTGATAACCCTTTCTATAAAAACAATCCTTTTGATGGTCAAATAGGCTATGTTCATTATTTTAGAAATATTGCTATAATCCAAAAGAAAAAAAATTTTTATAAAAGTAATATGAGTCATAAAAATTCTGTTTATTTAGGAATGATAAAAAAAAGAAAAGATTTTGATTTAAAAAATTTTCGAGATATTAAAAATTATTTAAGATATTTTCTTAGTTATATTTTTAGTAAATTTAAATTTTAAATGGTGCCCTCACACGGACTCGAACCGCGAACCTATTGATTACAAATCAATTGCTCTACCAATTGAGCTATGAGGGCTTAAGAAGTTCTTTAAAATAAATTTAAGTAAAAAACAATATAATTTAGAGGTTTATTATTATTTAATTGATTGAAATATATGATGACAAACAACAGAAACAGTATTTGATATGTTTAAACTTTCTATATTGTTATCCATTTTTACCTTAAATTTGAAATCAGAATTTTCTAGCGTTTTAGCTTTAATACCAAAACCCTCTGAACCAAAGAGCAAAATGTTTTTTCCTGCCCAATTATGATCGGTAAAATCTTTTTTTGCGCTAATATCGAATGCACTAACCCAGAATTCTTTAGTTTTTAAAAATTTAAGCGTTGTGTTTATATTCGCTACTTTAAAAATATTTATATGTTCTGTTCCACCACTAGCACTTTTATAAAGAAGTTTACTTTTGGCGGGGAAAGATCTTTCCTTAACAATTAGCCCATCAATTTTAAAAGCAACAGCACTTCTTATTATCGAACCTATATTTCTAGGGTCAGTAACTTCTTCTAAGGCAATAAGGTTAATATTATCCTTTTTATTTTCTATTATGAATTCTTTTAAATTAATCTCTTCTAGCTGTTCAACTTCAGCCACTAAACCCTGGTGAGCTGTTTCATCTCTACCGCAAAGATTGTCTAGCTCTTTCCTTGATTTATAAAATACATTCACCTTTTTAAATAAATTTAAGTTTTGATTTTCTCTATTAAGTTTTTTTTGGGAGTCCTCTGTAACAAAAACTCTCTCAATTTTTCTTAAGGGGTTCTTAAGCGCTTCTAAAACAGCATGTTTTCCTACAATTAAAAAGGTCGTTTTTTTCATGATTTTAATGGCTTAATACTCCAATTTTTAGCATATTTTAAGGTAAAATGATTTATTGCAATTGTTAGATAAATGCTTATAAAACGCTTGTTGTTAAATGCTTTTTAAGTTAGTGGGTATCCCCAAGATTAAGGAGGGGTACCAAAGCGGTCAAATGGGGCGGGCTGTAAACCCGTTGACTTCGGTCTTCGAAAGTTCGAATCTTTCCCCCTCCACCAAACTTAAAATCTTTTAATAATGAAGAGCGCGATAAGTTTGGATATTGCGGGTGTAGTTCAATGGTAGAACGCTAGCCTTCCAAGCTGGATGTAAGGGTTCGATTCCCTTTACCCGCTCCAAAATTAAAAATTAAAATATAAAGTGAGGAAAAAATAGATGTCAAAAGAAAAGTTTAACCGAACCAAACCACATTGTAATATTGGTACAATCGGGCACGTTGATCATGGTAAAACAACATTAACTGCTGCGATAACGAAAGTTTTATCTGAAGCTGGAGGATCAAGCTCTGCTAACTTTGTTGCTTATGACCAAATCGATAAAGCACCTGAGGAAAAAGAAAGAGGTATCACAATTTCAACAGCCCACGTAGAATATGAAACAGATAAAAGACACTATGCCCACGTAGACTGCCCAGGTCACGCTGACTATGTAAAAAATATGATTACAGGTGCCGCTCAAATGGATGGAGCAATTTTAGTTGTTAATGCTGCCGATGGGCCGATGCCACAAACCAGAGAACATATTCTTTTAGCGAGACAGGTAGGTGTACCTGCAATAGTAGTTTTCCTAAACAAAATTGATACAGTTAAAGACAAAGAACTTGTTGACTTAGTAGAAGAAGAAATTAGAGAGCTTTTAACATCTTACAAGTTTCCAGGTGATAAAATTCCAATAATTAAAGGATCTGCACTTAACGCTGTTGAAGGTAAGGATGAAGCTACTGGAAAAAATGCAATAATGGAATTAATGAAAGCTGTTGATGAAACAATACCTCAACCAGATAGACCAAAAGATAAACCTTTCTTAATGCCAGTGGAGGACGTTTTTTCTATCTCAGGAAGAGGAACTGTTGTAACTGGAAGAGTTGAGTCAGGAGTTATTAAAGTTGGAGAGGAAATCGAAATTGTCGGTATTAGAGATACAAAAAAATCTGTTTGTACTGGTGTAGAAATGTTCAGAAAACTTTTAGATAGCGGAGAAGCAGGAGATAACATAGGTGCTCTTCTTAGAGGTGTAGAAAGAACTGATGTTGAACGAGGGCAAGTTCTTTGTAAACCTGGTTCAATTACTCCACATACAGAATTTGAATGTCAGGCTTATATATTGAAAAAAGAGGAAGGCGGAAGACATACACCGTTCTTTACAAAATATAGACCTCAGTTTTATTTTAGAACTACAGACGTTACTGGTGAAGTAACATTGCCATCAGGTACTGAAATGGTAATGCCAGGTGATGATGGAAAGTTCACAGTTAAATTAATCACACCTATTGCAATGAACGAAAACTTAAATTTTGCAATAAGAGAGGGTGGTAAAACAGTTGGAGCTGGAGTAGTAACTAAAATAATTAAGTAACGCTTAGGAGCGTAGTTCAATTGGTAGAGCGCCGGTCTCCAAAACCGGAGGTTGTGGGTTCGAGTCCCTCCGCTCCTGCCAAACTTATAAAGCCATATGATAAATCCTTTAAAATTCATCCAGGAAGTAAAGCAAGAAACTTTTAGAATAACTTGGCCAACAAAAAAAGACACAATGATGGGGGCAGTTATGGTATTTGCTTTAGCATCAATAGCTGCAATCTTTTTTTTGATTTTAGATCAAATTTTAAGGTTCTTTTTGAATTTGGTCTTAACAATTAATTTCTAAAATGAATTGGTATATCGTACAAGCATACTCTGGTTTCGAAAAAAAAGTTGTAGAGTTAATCAAAGAAGAGCTAAAAAAACATAAGCTATCTGAAAAACTAGAGGAAATTTTAGTGCCAACACATCAGGTAACTGAGGTTAAAAAAGGCAAGAGAACGAAAAAAGAAAAAAAGTTTTTTCCAGGCTATGTTTTGATTAAGATTGAATTAACTAAAGAAATTTATCATATGATTAAAAATCTTCAAAAAGTGAGTGGCTTTTTAGGATCTGCTGATAAGCCGACGCCAATATCTGACAGCGAAATAAAGAGAATACTAGGTCAAGTTTCTGAGAGTGCTGTAACTCAAAAAGCCGGCATTAGTTTTGAAATTGGAGAGAAAGTTAAAGTTTGTGATGGGCCATTTGCGTCATTTAATGGATTAATTGAAGAAATTGATGAAGAAAAATCTAGACTTAAAGTGTCTGTTTCTATATTTGGTAGAGCTACTCCTGTAGATTTAGAATTTAATCAAGTGGAGAAAAATTAGATGGCAAAAGAAATAGTAGGTTACGTTAAATTACAAATTAAAGGTGGTCAAGCAAACCCAGCACCTCCTGTAGGTCCAGCGTTGGGTCAAAGAGGAATAAATATTATGGAATTTTGTAAAGCTTTTAACGAAAAGACAAAAGCTTTCATGGGTAAACCTGTGCCGGTTGTAATAACTGTTTATAAAGATAAAAAATTTGATTTTATAATTAAATCACCTCCGGCATCACATTTTATAAGAGAAGCAGCAAAATTAAAAAGTGGTTCAAAAGAACCGGGAAGAGTTGTTGCAGGGTCTATTACTATGAAACAAGCCGAAGCTATTGCAAAAGAGAAAATGAAAGACTTAAACGCTTTTGATATAAAAGAAGCAACAAAAATTATTTGTGGCTCAGCAAGATCAATGGGAATTGAAGTAAAAGAATAATTATGAAAAAAAAATCTAAAAGATACAGAGAAATTTCAAAAAATATTATTAAAGATAAAAAAACTAATATTAAAGATCTATTGGATTTAGTAAAAAAAAATTCAACTACCAAATTTGACGAGTCAATTGATGTATCTTTAAGATTAAACTTAAAACAATCAAAAGGTGGAGATTTTAGTCTAAGAACTGTTGTTAATTTACCTAATGGATCTGGAAAAAAAAATATTATAGCGGTTTTATGTGAACCAGATAAAAGTAACGAAGCTAAAAAGGCTGGAGCAGATATAGTTGGCTCAGATGATTTAATAGAAAAAATTGCATCAGGAAAATTTAATTTTACTAAATTAATTTGTACACCAGCCATGATGAATAAAATTGGTAAGCATGGTAAAGTTTTAGGACCAAAGGGTTTAATGCCAAATCCTAAATTAGGAACTGTAGCAATTGATTTAACTAAAGCAGTTAAAGATATCAAAACCGGATTAGTTGAAATTAGAAATGATAAAGATGGCAATTTGTCTTCTTCGATTGGAAGAAAAAGTTTTTCCTCTGATAATTTATTAGAGAACTTCAATCATTTTATCGAAAGTGTTAAAAAAGAAAAACCTGAGTCAATTAAAGGTGAATTTATAAAAAGTACCTTTATTACTTCTACAATGGGTATTTCTTATAAAATTGGGGCTAAATAAAATATTATGATGTCAAAAGAAGCAAAGAAAAATTACGTTGAAGAGATGAAAAAGAACTTTACTGAAAATGAGTCAGTAATGATTGCACAATATCAAGGTCTTAATGTTAATGAGTTAGATGCATTACGAAAAGAATTAAGAAAAAAAGGTATTCTATTTAAGATCACCAAAAATAGAATCACAAAAATAGCTCTAAAAGAAACCCCAAAAAAAGATCTAGAAAAATATTTCACAGGACCAACAGCTGCAGCTATTTCTTCTGACCCAATATCTACGGCAAAAATTTTGACGAAATTTTCAAAATCAAACGATAAGTTAAAAATAATTGCTGGGTTCATGGATGGTAAGGTTTTAGATGAAAAAGAGGTGTCTGTTATTGCCACACTACCTTCATTGGAAGAGGCTAGAGCTAAAATAGTGGGTATATTGGCCACACCAGCCCAAAAATTAGTAAGTATTTTACTTGCACCTGGCTCAAAAATTGCTAATTTAGCGCGCGCGAAGAGTTTAAAAAATTAATTCACAGGATTAAAAATGGCAGACTTAAATAAAATTATAGATGAACTCTCTTCTTTGACAGTAGTTGAAGCAGCAGAGTTATCTAAACAACTTGAGGAAAAATGGGGTGTGACAGCAGCGGCCCCAGTTGCAGCAGCACCAGCAGGTGGAGCAGCAGCACCTGCAGGAGAAGAAAAATCTGAATTTTCAATTTTCTTAGCATCAGCAGGTGATAAAAAAATTAATGTAATAAAAGAAGTTAGAGCAATAACTGGTTTAGGTTTAAAAGAAGCTAAAGATTTAGTAGAGGCAGCACCAAAAGAAGTTAAAGGTGGTGTCGCTAAAAAAGATGCTGAAGAATTTAAGAAAAAACTTGAAGCAGCTGGAGCTAAAGTAGAATTAAAGTAAACAAAATTAAAGACTAAATTTTATTGCAAAGTAATAATTTGCAATGAAATTTTTTATATTTGATGCAATTATCTTTTACGCAAAAGAAACATATAAGAAAAAATTTTGGTAAATTAGTAGAGGGACTATCCATTCCTAACTTAATTGAAGTCCAAAAAAATTCTTATAACGAATTTCTTCAATCTAAATCTCTTAGTGAACAATTAAGTGAATTATCTAAAGGTATAGATAAGGTTTTTAAAAGTATTTTCCCCATTGAGGACGGAAACGATAAATCAACTTTAGAATATATCTCTTATAAATTAGAAAAACCAAAATTTGATGTAATTGAATGTAAACAAAGAAGTTTATCATATGCTGCTGCTCTTAAAGCTAATTTAAGATTAGTCGTTTACGATATAGATACAGAAAACAATACAAAACAAATACTTTCTGCAAAAGAACAAGAAGTTTTTATAGGTGATCTTCCTTTAATGACACCAAGCGCGACTTTCATCACTAATGGTGTTGAAAGAGTAGTGGTTAATCAAATGCATAGAAGTCCTGGAGTATTTTTTGATCACGACAAAGGAAAAACGCATGCTAGTGGTAAATTGTTGTTTAATTGTAGAATAATCCCTGGCCGAGGTTCATGGTTGGATTTTGAATTTGATCCAAAAGATATTTTATATTTTAGAATAGATAGAAAGAAAAAACTTCCAATCACTACTTTTTTATTTGCACTCGGATTTACGAAAGAAAAAATTATTGAGACTTTTTATGCAACGAGCAAATATTCTTATAATCAAGAAAGTAAAAGCTGGATCACAAATTTTGATTTAGAAAATTATAAAAGACCTATAAAATTATCTTATGATTTAATTGATGCCAAAAATAATAAAAAGGTTTTAGGCAAAGGTGAAAAACTAAATATTGTAATAGCAAAAAAACTTCTTGAAAAAGGACTTAATTCAATTTCTATACCTAACGAACAAATAATTGGAAAATATTTAGGTAAAGATATAAAAGATAAAAATGGTGAGTTATTAGTTGGTGCTGGTTTTGATATTACAGAAGAACAATTAGAAAAAATACTTTCTTTAGGACAGAAAGAATTAAACATTGTTAACATTGATCCAATTAATAAAGGTCCTTATATTCTTGAGAGTCTTAAAATTGATAAAAATTTAAATAAAAATGATGCACTTAATGATATCTATAAAGTATTGAGACCTGGTGAAGCGCCTTCAGTAGAAATAGCTGAAGAAATATTTAAGAATTTATACTTTTCTAAAGATAGATATGATTTATCTGAAGTTGGTAGAGTTAAACTTAATTCAAAATTAGATTTAAAAATTAGTCCTAAAAAAACTATATTAGAAACCACAGATGTTATTGCTATTATAAAATTTATGTTAGATTTACGAGATGGTAAAGGTGACGTTGATGATATAGATCATTTAGGAAATAGAAGAGTGAGATCAGTTGGAGAATTAGTAGAAAATCAATTTAGAATTGGTCTTTTGAGAATGGAAAGAACTGTAAAAGAAAAAATGTCTACTTTTCTTGAAATAGAGTCAGCAATGCCACAAGATTTAATCAATGCCAAACCAATTACGACATCTTTAAAAGATTTTTTTGCAACCTCACAGCTGTCTCAATTTATGGATCAAACTAATCCTTTATCAGAAATAACACACAAAAGAAGAGTTTCTGCATTAGGCCCAGGAGGATTAACAAGAGAAAGAGCAGGCTTTGAAGTTAGAGACGTTCACCCAACTCATTACGGAAGAATTTGTCCTATAGAAACACCTGAAGGTCCAAATATCGGGTTAATTAATAGTTTAGCTACTTATTGTAGAGTTAATAAGTTTGGTTACATTGAAAGCCCTTACAAAAAAGTATTAAATGGCAAAGTAACCTCTGAAATTAAATATCTTTCTGCAATTGAAGAAGAAAAATATACAATTGCACAAGCTAATTCAGCAATCAATAAAGACGGATCATTCGTTGATGAATTGGTAGCCTGCAGAAAAAATTTAAACTTCGAATTGTCCTCAAGAGAAAGCATAGATTTTATTGATGTATCTCCTAAACAGTTAGTGTCAGTTGCTGCAGCTTTAATACCTTTTTTAGAAAATGACGATGCTAACAGAGCTTTAATGGGATCAAATATGATGAGACAGGCGGTTCCTTTGTTGAAACCTGAGTCTCCTTTAGTTGGAACAGGTATAGAGTCAGATGTTGCATTAGACTCTGGAGTTACAATCGTAGCAAGAAGAAGTGGTATAGTAGACAAAATAGATGGAAAAAGAATAGTCGTAAAAGTAACTGATGTAACGGATCTTTCACAGTCAGCAGTTGATATTTATAATTTATCGAAATTTCAGAGATCAAATCAAAATACTTGCATAAATCAAAAACCATTAGTTAAAGTTGGAGATAAAATTAAAAAAGGTGATATTATAGCGGATGGTCCCGCTACAAAACTTGGTGAGTTAGCACTAGGAAAAAATGTTACAGTAGCATTTATGCCTTGGCAAGGTTATAATTTTGAGGACTCAATTTTAATTTCTGAAAGATGCGTGACCGATGATGTATTTACTTCTGTTCACATCGAAGAATACGAGTCTATGGCTAGAGATACTAAGCTTGGCGCAGAAGAAATCACTAGAGATATACCAAATGTAAGTGAAGAAAGTCTAAGGAACCTTGATGAGTCAGGAATTGTTTACGTAGGTGCAGAAGTAAAACCTGGAGATATTTTAGTTGGAAAGGTTACACCTAAAAGCGAAACATCATCAAGCCCCGAGGAAAAATTATTACGTTCAATTTTTGGGGAAAAAGCTACTGACGTCAGAGATTCATCATTAAAATTACCATCTGGAAGTACCGGTGTTGTTATTGATGTTAGAGTATTTAATAGACATGGAATCGAAAAAGACGAGAGATCTATCGCAATAGAGAGAGCTGAGATTGAGTCAGTTCAAGAGGACAAAAAAGTTGAAGAAGAAATACTTAATCGTAATATAAAGTTAAGAGCAATAGATTTGCTAAATGGTCAAAGTATAAATAAACAGTTTAAGGATTTAAAACCAGGAACAACACTGAATCAAAATGATTTTGAGAACATTACTCTTAAAGATCTTTTTAAAATACCTTTACAAAAACAAGAGCTAAATACTGATTTAGAAAAACTTAAAAATCAATACGACAACGCATCAGAAGATATCAGATTGAGATTTGAAGACAAAGTAACTAAAATACAACAAGGCGATGACTTGCTTCCAACTGTAATGAAAGTTGTTAAAGTTTTCGTTGCAGTTAAGAGAAGATTAATGCCTGGAGATAAAATGGCTGGAAGGCATGGTAACAAAGGAGTTGTAAGTAAAATTGTACCAGTTGAAGATATGCCCTACATGGAAAGCGGAAAGCCAGTTGATATAGTTTTAAATCCACTAGGTGTTCCGAGCAGGATGAATGTAGGACAAATTTTAGAAACACATTTAGGGTGGTCTTGCTCAGAACTTGGTGATCAAATAAAAGAATATTTAAAAAATTTTAATAAAGAAATAGATAGAATAAAAGATAAATTAAAAGAGATTTACGGTAATTCTTATTACGATGAAGTTATTTCAAAATTATCAAATAAAGAAGTAGCAGAATTAGTTCAAAACTTATCTAATGGAGTTCCAATAGCTACACCAGTTTTTGATGGAGCTAGCACAGAAGATATAACCAAAATGTTAGATCTTGCTAAACTTCCTAATACTGGGCAGACGCATTTATGGAATGGTCAAACAGGTGAAAGATTTGATAGACCAGTTACTGTTGGAATAATTTATATGCTTAAATTGAACCACCTTGTGGAGGATAAAATTCACGCAAGATCGACAGGTCCTTATAGTTTAGTAACACAACAGCCACTTGGAGGGAAAGCTCAACTAGGCGGTCAAAGATTTGGTGAAATGGAAGTTTGGGCTTTAGAAGCTTACGGAGCTTCTTACACATTGCAAGAAATTTTGACTGTAAAATCTGATGATGTAGCTGGAAGGACAAAAGTTTACGAAACAATTGTAAAAGGAAATAATAATTTTGAATCTGGTGTTCCTGAGTCTTTTAACGTTTTAATAAAAGAGATTAGGGCACTTGGTTTAAATATCGAACTAAATTAAATATGGAAAAAAATATAACAAAAAGTCTAGACAATCAAAATATTGTTCAAGAGAATAATTTTGACAGTATAAAGATTACCTTAGCGAGCCCAGAAAAGATTAAATCATGGTCATACGGTGAAATTAAAAAACCCGAAACAATTAATTACCGAACTTTTAGACCAGAAAAAGACGGTTTGTTTTGTTCAAGAATATTTGGTCCTGTAAAAGACTACGAGTGTTTGTGCGGTAAATATAAAAGAATGAAATTCAGAGGAATAATTTGCGAAAAATGTGGTGTTGAAGTTACTAAATCAAATGTAAGACGAGAAAGAATGGGTCATATTGATCTTGCTTGTCCAGTAGCACATATTTGGTTTTTAAAATCATTACCAAGTAGAATTTCATTAGCAATTGATATGAAATTAAAAGAAGTTGAGAAAGTTCTTTATTTTGAAAGTTTTATTATTGTAGAGCCTGGTTTAACAAATTTAAAAAAAGGTCAATTAATTTCAGAGGAAGCTTTATTAAGAGCTCAAGATGAATTTGGGGAAGATGCTTTTACAGCAGGAATCGGCGCAGAAGCCGTAAGAGAAATACTGGTAAATTTAGATCTAAAAAAAGAACAACAAAAATTAAGAGAATCCTTAAAAGATATTAAATCAAAAGTAACTGAGGAAAGAACGATCAAAAGATTAAAACTAATAGAATCGTTTATAAATTCTGGAAATAAACCAGAGTGGATGATTTTAACTTCTGTTCCAGTTATACCACCAGAACTTAGGCCTTTGGTCCCACTTGATGGTGGAAGATTTGCAACATCAGATTTAAATGATTTATATAGAAGGGTAATTAACAGAAATAATAGACTTAAAAGACTATTAGATTTAAAAGCCCCAGATATTATCGTACGAAATGAGAAGAGAATGCTTCAAGAGTCTGTTGATGCGTTATTTGACAATGGAAGAAGAGGAAGAGTTATAACAGGAACCGGAAAACGTCCGCTTAAATCTTTAGCGGAAATGCTCAAAGGAAAACAAGGAAGATTTAGACAGAACCTATTAGGTAAAAGAGTAGATTATTCAGGTAGATCAGTAATTGTTGTTGGACCAGAACTAAAATTACATCAATGTGGATTACCAAAAAAAATGGCTTTAGAATTATTCAAACCATTTTTGTACGCAAGATTAGACAAATTAGGTCTCGCAACCACAATCAAACAAGCAAAAAGATTAGTTGAAAAAGAAAAAAGTGAAGTTTGGGACTCTCTTGAACATATAATTAGAGAACATCCTATACTTTTAAATCGTGCCCCTACATTACATAGATTAGGCGTTCAGGCCTTTGAAGCGAAATTAATTGAGGGTAATGCTATTGAATTACATCCTTTAGTTTGTGCTGCTTTTAATGCAGATTTTGACGGCGATCAAATGGCAGTTCATATACCTTTAAGTTTAGAAGCTCAACTGGAAGCAAGAGTTTTAATGATGTCAACAAATAATATTTTAAGTCCATCTAATGGAAAACCAATAATTGTACCAAGTCAAGATATAGTATTAGGAATTTATTACCTTTCACAAGCAGAAGAAAATGATAAAAAACCAAAAGGTATTTTTTCTAGTTTGGATGAAATTGAACAAGCATTAGAAAATAAATCTATAAGCTTACATTCTAAAATAGTTTCTACATTTAAAACTGTCGATAAAGAGGGGAATTCAATTTCTGAAAAATATACAAGTACTGCAGGAAGGTTTTTATTAGCCAGCGTTCTGCCAAAAAACTATAATATTAAATTCTCTTTAATTAATAAATTATTAACCAAGAAAAATGTCTCAGAGGTAATAGATACTATTTTTAGATATTGTGGGCAAAAAGAAACAGTGATTTTTTGTGACAGAATTAAAACACTTGGTTTTAAACATGCCTTTAAAGCAGGAATTTCTTTCGGAAAAGATGATTTAATTATTCCAAAAACAAAAGAAAGCTTAATAAGTAGTACAAAAAAACAAATTGAAGAATACGAGAAACAATATTCTGACGGCTTAATTACCAGAGGAGAAAAGTATAATAAAGTTGTTGACGTATGGTCTAAATGTACTGATACAGTAGCTAACGAGATGATGAAAGAGATCTCTTCAGCAGAAAAAATTTATGAAGACGACAGAATAGAAACTAATTCGGTCTATATGATGGCTGACTCAGGTGCACGAGGATCTCAAGCGCAAATGAAGCAATTAGCTGGAATGAGAGGATTAATTGCAAAACCATCAGGTGAAATTATTGAAACACCAATTATTGCAAATTTTAAAGAAGGGCTTTCAGTTTTGGAATATTTTAATTCCACTCACGGTGCTAGAAAAGGTCTTGCGGACACTGCATTAAAGACAGCTAACTCGGGTTATTTAACAAGAAGATTATGTGATGTAGCTCAAGACGTACAAATCACAAAAAAAGAGTGCGATTGCAAAACAAAATCCTCAGTAACTATTTCTGAAATTATTGAAGGTGGAAATATTTTAGTAAGTTTATCTGAAAGAGTTTTAGGAAGAGTTATAGCTGAGAATATAAAAAATCCTGTAACTGGAGAAATTATTATTAAAAAGGAAAAATTAATAGATGAAAATGATTGTGAAAAAATAGATGCTGCTGGAGTTAAATCGGTAAATGTTTACTCAGTTATTACCTGCGGTTCTACTAGAGGTGTTTGTGCAATGAGTTATGGCAGAGATCTCGCTAGAGGTAAGCTTGTAAGCGTTGGAGAAGCTGTTGGTATGATTGCAGCACAATCAATCGGAGAACCTGGTACACAATTAACTATGAGAACTTTCCATGTTGGTGGTACTGCTCAAATTAAAGAGGAGTCACAAATAACGTCTCAAACAAAAGGAAAATTGAATATTATTAATAAAAATTTAATCGAAGACTCTAAAAAAAATATTATTGTTATGGGTAGAAACACTCAACTTAGTATTGAAGATGACAATGGAAGGCAATTAGCTATATACAAAGTAAATTATGGATCTAAACTATTTTTTAAAGATGGAGATGTAATTGAAAAAGGTAAGAAGATAGCGGAGTGGGACCCATATACTTTACCAGTTATCGCAGAAACGGGAGGTATAGTAAATTATATGGATTTAATGGAGGGAAGCTCTTTAACTGAAACTTTAGATGATGCTACTGGATTGTCATCAAAATCAGTTACTGATTGGAAATCTTCTTCTAAAAACTCTGAGTTAAAACCAAGAATAACTCTAAGAAATGAAAAAGGTGAAATAATTAAAAAGGCAGACGGAAATGAAGCTAGATATTACTTAGTACCAGACACAATATTATCAGTTAAGGATGGGCAAAAAATTTCTGCTGGAGATGTTTTAGCACGATTACCAAAAGAAACATCTAAAACAAAAGATATTACTGGAGGTTTGCCTAGAGTAGCTGAACTATTTGAAGCTAGAAGGCCAAAAGATAGTGCGATTATTGCAGAGAATGATGGAGTTATTGAATTTGGAAAAGAGGTAAGAGGTAAACAAAAAATCTCAATAGTCTCAAATAATGGAGAAACTTCAAATTATTTAATACCTAAAGGTAAACATGTAAATTTCAATCAGGGTGAAAAAATTAAAAAAGGAGAATACCTATTAGATGGAAGCCCTGCTCCTCATGATATTTTACGAATATTAGGAGTTGAAAAACTTACCGAATACTTTGTATCAGAAGTTCAAGAGGTTTACAGACTTCAAGGTGTTGTTATAAATGACAAACATATAGAGACAATTGTCCGTCAAATGCTAAAAAGGGTTGAAATCAAAGATCCTGGTGACTCGGAACTTTTAGTTGGGGAAGTAATTGATTTATTAGATATAAATGTGATTAACGACAATCTTAGAAAAAATAAAAAGAAACCAGCTGTTTTTGAAAGAGTATTGCTAGGCATAACAAAAGCGTCACTTCAAACTAACTCGTTTATCTCTGCAGCATCCTTCCAAGAAACAACGCGGGTTTTAACAGATGCGTCAATTAAGGGAAAAACAGACTCATTAGAGGGTCTAAAAGAGAACGTTATAGTGGGCAGATTAGTTCCAGCCGGAACAGGATTGACTAAAATTGAATGGGATAAACAAGCTAACGCTCAAGATAAAGCAAGATTAGCAGAACTTAAAAAACAGGAGCTAGAATCCGCATCTGAAGCGCCTGAACCAACAGCTTAAAAATCATTTAAATTGGCTTAAATATTGACTTTTATCAATTCGGTGCTAGTTTACGGCAAATTTTGAATGTTAGAAGTAAGGTGGATTAAAACCTTAAACACTAACAAAAATCACTAAAGGGTTTTCCTTATTTCAACTTCAAAATAATATTATGCCGACTATTAATCAATTGATTAAGAAAAGTAGAGTTAAACCTGTTGCTAGAAACAAGGTTCCTGCGCTTGAAAGACAGCCTCTTAAGCGAGGTGTTTGTGTTAAAGTTTATACAACTACACCAAAAAAACCTAATTCAGCTTTAAGAAAGGTTGCAAGAGTTAGACTATCTAATGGCTTTGAGGTAACTGCTTATATTCCTGGAGAGGGGCATAATTTACAAGAACACTCTGTAGTTTTATTAAGAGGAGGTCGTGTTAAAGATTTGCCTGGTGTGAGATACCACATATTAAGAGGAAATTTAGATACACAAGGAGTAGCAAATCGTAAACAAAGAAGATCTCTTTACGGAGCAAAAAAACCTAAATAAATTTATGTCTAGAAAAAGAAAAGCTCCAATCAGAAAAGTTTATCCAGATCCTAAATTTCACTCCGAGGTAGTGTCAAAGTTTATTAATTCAATAATGTATGATGGAAAAAGGTCTACCGCTGAAAAAATTCTTTACGATGCTCTTGAAAAAATTAAATCCAAAAATAACGAAGATCCATTAAAAATTTTTAATACAGCTATCAGTAACGTGAAACCTAATCTTGAGTGTAGATCGCGAAGAGTAGGAGGCGCAACCTATCAAGTTCCAGTAGAGGTAAAAGCAAAAAGAGCACAAGCATTAGCTTTAAGGTGGATAATGGATGCTACTAGAAAAAGAAAAAATAAAACAATGGCAGAGAAATTATATGCAGAAATTTTAGACGCGTCACAAAATAAAGGTTCGGCAATAAAAAAAAGGGAAGATACACATAAAATGGCAGAGTCAAACAAAGCCTTTGCACATTTTAGATGGTAGAAATTTATGAGTAAGTACACTTTAGATAAGTATAGAAACATCGGTATCATGGCTCATATAGATGCTGGCAAAACTACAACTACTGAAAGAGTTTTATACTATACAGGAAAAAGTCATAAAATTGGTGAAGTACATGATGGGGCGGCAACAATGGATTGGATGGAACAAGAACAAGAGAGAGGTATAACTATCACATCAGCAGCTACCACTTGTTTTTGGAGAGATCATAGAATTAATATTATTGATACGCCAGGACATGTAGATTTTACTATTGAAGTAGAAAGATCTTTAAAAGTTTTAGATGGTGCAGTTGCTGTCTTTGATGGTGTGGCCGGTGTAGAACCACAATCTGAAACTGTATGGAGACAAGCTGATAAATATAAAGTACCGAGAATTTGCTTCGTTAATAAACTTGATAGAACTGGTGCGGATTTTTATCGATGTGTAGATATGATTAAAGAACGTTTAGGATGCAAGCCTCTACCTTTACAATTACCCATAGGAGCAGAGGCAGATTTAAAGGGTGTAGTTGATCTGGTTAAAATGAAAGGCGTTGTTTGGCAAAATGAGGATCTTGGTGCTAAATTTGATTATGTAGATATTCCAGAAGATCTAAAAGATAAAGCGAAAGAGTACAGACAAAATCTTGTCGAGACAGCAGTCGAAGAAGATGAAAAACTAATGGAAGCTTATTTAGAAGGCAAAGAACCATCTGAGAAAGATTTAATTAAATGTATTAGAAAAGGAACATTAGATTTTAATTTTGTGCCAATTTTAACCGGTTCAGCTTTTAAAAACAAAGGTGTTCAGCCTTTATTAGATGCGGTAATTGATTATTTACCAAGTCCAAAAGATATAGGATCAATTGATGCAACTAAGTTAAACTCTGAAGATAAAATTCAAATGAAATTTGAAGATAATGAGCCGTTTTCTGCTCTAGCTTTTAAAGTTGCAAACGACCCATTTGTTGGTTCATTAACTTTTATTCGTATTTATTCTGGAAAACTACAGGCCGGTACAGCTGTTTATAATTCATCGACAGAGAAATCTGAAAGAGTAGGCAGAATGTTATTAATGCACGCGAATTCTCGAGAAGACATTAAAGAGGCAACGACTGGAGATATTGTAGCACTAGCAGGATTAAAAAACACAATTACAGGGCACACTTTATGTGATCAGAATAAACCAGTTTTATTAGAGCCTATGGAATTTCCTGATCCAGTCATTGAGATTGCTGTGGAGCCAAAAACTAAAGGAGACCAAGAGAAAATGGGTGAAGCCTTAAATAGATTAGCAAAAGAGGATCCATCATTTAGAGTTAGTTCTGATGAAGAGTCTGGCCAAACAATTATCAAAGGAATGGGTGAACTTCATCTAGATATTATTGTAGATAGAATGAAAAGAGAATTTAAAGTAGAAGCTAATGTAGGAGCACCTCAAGTAGCTTACAGAGAGACTATTCTTGGTTCATCAGAGGTTACTTACATTCATAAAAAACAAAGTGGTGGATCAGGTCAATTCGCTAAAGTTACTTTAAGTGTTGAACCTTTAGATCCCGGTAAAGGAAGGGAAGTTGATAATAAAATTAAAGGTGGAGCAATTCCAAAAGAATTTATTCCAGGAGTAGAAAAAGGTGTTTTAAGCGTAGCTGATAGTGGAATTTTAGCCGGTTTTCCAGTAATTGATTACAAAGTAACAATCTTAGATGGTTTACATCACGATGTTGACTCGAGCGTCCTTGCATTTGAAATTGCTTCAAGGATGTGTTTTAGAGAAGCTTGTACAAAAGCTACTTTGAAATTACTTGAACCTATGATGAAGGTTGAAGTTGTAACTCCAGAGGAATTTATGGGTGACGTAATAGGAGATTTAAATAGCAGAAGAGGACAAGTTGCTTCTACAGAGGCAAGAGGTAATGCAACAGCAATTAATGCGACAGTTCCTTTGGCTAATATGTTTGGGTATATAAATAATTTACGTTCTTCTACTCAAGGAAGAGCACAATACACAATGCAATTTAGTCATTATGATAAAGTTCCTCAAAATGTACAGGATGAAGTAACAAAAAAATTAGCTTAATTTATGGAAAATCAGAATATTAGAATACATTTAAAAGCTTATGACAATAAAATTCTCGATTTGTCTACTGAAGAAATTGTTAATACAGCTAAGAGAACAGGAGCTCAAGTCAAAGGACCAATCCCTTTACCAACTCGAATTGAGAGGTATACAGTTTTAAGATCTCCTCATATTGATAAAAAAAGCAGAGAACAATTTGAGTCAAGAACCCACAAAAGATTAATTGATATAATAGAACCAACACCTCAAACAGTGGAAGCTCTAATGAAATTAGATTTAGCTTCAGGTGTAGACATAGAAATAAAGATTTAAGTTATGAGTATTGGATTAATAGGAACAAAAATAGGGATGACCAGAGAATTTATGGAAAGCGGTCAATCAGTACCTGTTACAGTAATAAAAGTAGAGAAAGGCAGAGTTCTAGATGTGATTTCTAAAGAAAAAAGGGGATATGCAGCGGTCAAAATCGGATTTTTTAAGCTAAAAAATTCAAAATTAACTAAGCAGATGAAAGGTTATTTTGCAAAAAAAAATACTGAACCAAAAAAAATTCTTAAGGAATTTAGAGTAGAAAACAATGACCAATACAAAGAAGGAAACGAGTTAGGTTTAGAAATTTTTAAAGATAAAAAGTTTTTAGATGTGAGATCTAAAACAATTGGAAAAGGTTTTGCCGGAGTAATGAAAAGATGGAATTTTGGTGGTTTAAGAGCTTCACACGGTGTTTCTGTTTCTCACAGATCTCATGGCTCAACAGGACAAAGACAAGATCCAGGTAAAGTGTTTAAAGGGAAAAAAATGGCTGGTCACATGGGGGATAAATTAAGAACAATGCTAAATTTAGAAATAGTAAGATCAGATTTAGAAAATAGTCTATTATATTTAAAAGGATCAATTCCAGGATCAAAAAATTCTACAGTTTTTTTAAGAGAGTCAGTAAAAAATGTAACAAGAAAAACTATTAAAGAAAAACATGATGCAAAAATTAAAGCTGTAGCTGCTAAGAAAGGAAAAAAATAAATGAAGTTTCCTCTCTTGAGTATCGACGGCACAAAAACAGTCCCTATAGAAATTTCTGACAAGCTAGTTAAGCTTAAAATAAATTATAAATTAATTAAGTTTGTCATAGATTGGCAATTAAATCATGCAAAACCAAGAGTAGCTAAAACAAAGCAAAGAAATGAAATAAGAGGATCTACCAAAAAAATTGTACCTCAAAAAGGTGGTGGAGGTGCAAGACATGCTAGTAAAAAGGCTCCATTATTTGTTGGGGGAGGTGTTGCCCATGGACCAAAAGGATCTGAGTATAAAATAAAGAAAATAAATAAAAAAGTCAGAAAACTTGCTCTTGCTCAGACTTTATCTAAGAAAAATTCTGATAAAAATTTACATATTTTAGCTGATGTAAAAAAGGAGATAAAAAAAACAAAGGAATTTAATAAATTCCTTGAAAAAAATAAACTAGCTAACGTCTTAATAATTTCCGATAGTGACTCTATGAAAAATATTAATAAATCTGCTCGTAATATTAAAAATGTGAAATTAATAAAAGACGAAGGAGCTAATATTTATGATCTATTTAAATATAAGAATGTAATAATAACTTCTTCTTCAGCAAAAAAAATTCAAGAAAGGGTTCTTAATGAAAAAAATTAATTTTATAGACGCAATCAGAAACCCAATCATTACTGAAAAGGCTACAATTTTATCAGATCAAAATAAAACTGTATTTAAAGTACACGAAAGAGCTAATAAAAAAACAATTAAGAAAAATATTGAAAAGCTTTTTAAAGTTAATGTTATTAAAGTAAATATTATTAATCAAAAATCTAAACTTAAAATGAAACAGGGAAAAAAATCGATTAAAAGCGGATATAAAAAAGCTATAATAACTCTAAAAAAAGGTCAAAGTATTGATCTAACTACAGGAATTTAATAATGGCATTAAAAACTTTTAAACCTTATACAAAATCTACTAGAGGAACTGTGGTTTTGGATAAAAGCAATCTATGGAAAGGTGCACCACATAAACCCTTAACTAAAGGTCAAAATTTTACAGGTGGCAGAAATAATAACGGTCGTATCACTTCCAGACACATTGGCGGAGGATCAAAACATAAATATAGAGTTATAGACTTTTATAGAAAAAAGAAAAATGTTCCAGCCACAGTAGAGAGAATTGAGTACGATCCAAACAGAACTGCTCATATTGCATTAATTACTTATAAAGATAATGAAAAGTCATATATCATAAGTCCTCAAGGCTTAAAACAAGGTGATGTAATTGAGTCTGGCAAAAACGTTGAAATCAAAGTTGGTAACTCATTAGAATTAAAAGATATTCCACCAGGAACTTCTATACACAATGTAGAATTAATTCCTGGTAATGGCGCAAAATTGGCTAGGTCAGCAGGATCATCGGTAACCCTATCAGGATATGACGGTGATTACGCTATTTTAAAACTCTCATCGGGGGAAACAAGAAAGGTAAGTAGTTCATGTACGGCAACTATTGGTACCGTATCTAACCCTGACCAAAAAAATGTAAAAATAGGTAAGGCTGGGAGAAATAGGTGGAGAGGCAAAAGACCTCAAACTAGAGGTGTTGCAATGAATCCAGTAGATCACCCACACGGAGGAGGAGAAGGAAAAACCTCTGGTGGAAGAAGCCCCGTATCTCCTTGGGGACAATCTGCTAAAGGACTAAAAACAAGAAGACCTAAGAGAAGTGATAAATTAATCATCACTAGAAGAAAGAAAAGGAAAAAATAATGACAAGATCAGTCTGGAAAGGTCCATTTGTTCATCCTAGTTTATTAAAAAAAATTGATAAACTTAAAGACGCTCCAAATAAAAAACCAATAAAAACTTGGTCGAGAAATTCTACAATAATTCCAGACTTTGTAGGTCACAGCTTTATGATTCATAATGGAAAATCTTTTATACCAATAACAATCTCAGAAGAAATGGTTGGACATAAACTAGGAGAATTTGCTCCGACAAGAACTTTCAAAGGTCACACACCAGCTGATAAAAAAGCTGCTGCGCCAACCGCAACAGATAAACCAGCAGGAGAGAAAAAATAATGGACAAAAATACGACTACAGTAAAAGCTATAAATAAAAATGTTAGAACAAGTCCTAGGAAACTAGCTTTAGTGTGTAATTTCATAAAAGGAAAAAAAGCAGATATAGCATTGAGGGATTTGGAATTTTCAAGGAAAAGAATTGCTAAGGATGTAAGTAAAACAGTTAAATCTGCTATATCAAATGCTGAAAATAATTATCAATTTGATATTGATAATCTTTTTATTAAAGAAGCATATGTTGGCAAATCACTCGTTATGAAAAGATTTAGACCTAGAGCTAAAGGAAGAGCAAGTCCAATAAAAAAACCATTTAGCAGAATAACAATAGTCTTAGAGGAAAAAAGGGACATAAAGGTAAGTAAATAATGGGTCAAAAAATTAATCCAATAGGTTTAAGGCTTGGTATCAATAGAGGTTGGGACTCTACCTGGTTTGCTAAAAAGAAAGACTTTGGTAAATATTTGATAGAGGACTTCAAAATAAGAAACTATATAAAGAAAAATATTACAAATTCAGGGGTCTCTGAGATTATTATAGAGCGATCATCAAAAAAATGTACTGTTTCAATTCATACTTCTAGACCAGGATTTGTAATTGGAAAAAAAGGTGCAGATATTGAAAAAATTAAGAAAAATATTACGAAGATTACTGATAGCGATGTAAACGTGAACATAAAGGAGATTAAAAAACCAGAATTAAATTCAAATTTAGTCGCAGAAAATATTGCTCAACAACTAGTAAAAAGGGTTGCTTACAGAAGAGCAATGAAAAGAGCGATGCAATCAGCAATGAGATTAAATGCTAAGGGTATCAAAGTAATGTTGAGTGGAAGATTAGCTGGAAATGAGATTGCCAGAACCGAATGGTTGCGTGAAGGTAGTATACCATCACATACTCTAAGAGCTGATATTGATTATGGTTTCGCTGAAGCTCTTACTACATATGGAATTATAGGTGTAAAGGTTTGGATCTATAAAGGTGAATTAATGGCAAAAGATGTTGAAAAAGAAAAAAAGGAAAGGGTGAAAAATGCTACAGCCAGTCAGAACTAAATACAGAAAAGCATTTAAAGGTAGAATTCATGGTAACGCTGCTAGAGCTGTAAAATTAAATTATGGACAATTTGGATTGAAAGCAATTCAACCAGATAGAATTATTGGTAAACAAATTGAGGCTGCAAGGGTAGCTTTAACAAGATATATGAAAAGAACAGGTAAAGTATGGACAAGAATTTTTCCAAATATCCCTGTTTCAAAAAAACCAACTGAGGTTAGAATGGGTAAAGGAAAAGGTTCCCCAGAATATTATGCATGTAGAGTAAAACCTGGAAGAATTATTTTTGAAATAGATGGTGTATCAGAGGAAATAGCTAGAGAAGCGCTATATAAAGCTTCTGCAAAATTACCGATAAAAACAAAATTTGTGAAAAGATAAAGTTTATGGCTAAAAAAAAAGAAGATAAAAAATTAACAAAAGATCAAGCAGAGAAGAAAATTTTAATGCTTAAAAAAGATCTATTTAATATAAGATTTAAAAAGGTAAATAACCAGATAACTAATCCTGCGCAATATAATGAGATTAAAAAAAATATAGCAAGATTATACACAACTATAAAGAATACAAAATGACAAAAAAGATATTAAAAGGAATAGTAACAAGCGCTAAAAACAATAAAACTATTGTAGTTGAAGTTACAAGAAAATTCAAACATCCATTTTATGAGAAGGTGATTAAAAGATCAAAAAAATATCACGCTCATGACGAAAAAAATAAATTTAAAGAGGGAGAAGAGGTTTCAATAATTGAATGCAGACCTTTTTCTAAAAAGAAAACTTGGCAGGTAATTGAAAAATGATACAAATTCAAACAGAACTAACCGTAGCAGATAACACAGGAGCAAAAAGAGTAGAATGTATAAAAGTTCTTGGTGGATCTAAACGAAGATATGCTTCTGTTGGAGATATAATAGTAATTAGTGTTAAAGATGCAATTCCAAAAGGGAAAGTTAAAAAAGGTGCAGTTCATAAAGCCGTAGTCGTTAGGACTAGAAAAGAAATTTATAGAGACGATGGATCAAAAGTTCAATTTGATAAAAATGCAGTCGTATTAACAGATGATAAAGGTGAACCTATTGGAACAAGAATATTTGGTCCAGTAACTAGAGAATTGAGAACCAGAGGTCATACAAAAATTATTTCATTAGCACCGGAGGTACTTTAAATGATTTTAAAGAAAGGAATACAAGTCAAAGTAATTGCTGGTAAAGATAAAGGTAAAGTAGGTGAAATTTTAGAAATAAATAAAAAAAAAAGTAAGGTTAAAATTAAATCAATCGGTATGATTAAGAGGCACACTAAACCAACTAAAGAGAATAAAGGCGGCATAATAACTAAAGAAAGCTTTATTCATCATTCCAATGTTAAAAATGTGGACACAACAAAAAAAGAAAAAAAAGTAGCGAGTAAAAAATAATGTCTAGATTAAAAATTACATACGATAAAGAAATAATTTCCAAACTTATGAGTAAATTATCTCTGAAAAACAAGCATGATGTTCCAAAAATTAAAAAAATTATTTTAAATATGGGCTTAGGTGAAGATGCTTCTGATGGAAAAAAAATAAAAGCCTGTGTTGATGACATGTCTTTAATAGCTGGTCAAAAACCAGTAATAACAAAATTTAAAAAATCTATTTCAAATTTTAAAACTAGAAAAGGATCAAATGCTGGAGTAAAAGTAACTTTGAGATCAAAAAAAATGTATGAGTTTATTGATAGATTAGTAAATATAGCATTACCTAGAATAAAAGATTTTAGAGGTCTTTCATCAAAGGGAGTAGATAATTCGAATAACTATTCATTTGGTATTAAAGAACATATAGTATTTCCAGAGGTGAATTTTGATAAAGTTGATAAAATAAGAGGTTTGGACGTAACTATAGTTACATCAAGCAAAAGCAAAGAGGGAACATTAGAATTATTAAAAGAATTTAACTTCCCTATAAATGTAAAGAAAAACTAAGGAGTGTAATGGCAAAAACAAGTGCAGTACAAAAAAATTTAAAAAGAATAAAGTTAGTTAAAAAATACGCAAAAAAAAGAGCAGCTTTAAAAAAGATAATTAATAATAGAAAATTAGAATTATCTGAAAGATTCGAAGCACAATTAAAGCTTAATAAGTTGCCAAAAAATTCTGCGAAAATTAGAATAAGAAACAGATGTGAGGTTTCAGGTAGACCACACGGTGTTTATAGAAAATTAAGAATATCAAGAATTGCACTTAGAGACATGGCGTCTGCTGGTAAAATTCCTGGAATAACTAAGTCAAGCTGGTAGGAGGAAAATGACATTTACAGATCCAATAGGAGATATGTTTGCAAGAATCAGAAATGGTCAGATGAGATCATTAAATTCAGTAGAAATACCATCATCTAACTTTAGAAAAAATATTTTAGAAATACTCAAGAGCGAAGGTTATATTAAAGACTATTTTATTGAAAAAAATGAAAATAACAAAACAAGTTTAAAAGTATCTCTTAAATATTATGAAGGAGATCCAGTTATAAAAGAAATAAAAAGAATTTCAAAACCTGGGAGACGGGTTTATTCAAGAGCAACAAGCATTCCAAAAGTAATGAATGGTCTTGGTTTAGCTATTTTATCAACACCAAAAGGTGTTATGAGCGATGCTGAGGCAAGAAAAAACAATGTTGGCGGTGAAATAATTTGTAGGGTTTTTTAATGTCAAAAATTGGAAAAAAAAATATTGTTATACCAAAAGAGTCTTCAATAAAAATTGAGGGAGCTAATTTAACTATAACTGGTCCTAAAGGAACAAAGAAATTAACAATAAATGACAAAATTTTTTCTTCTAAACTTAATGAAAGTGAATTTCAATTGTTACCATTAGAAAAGAAGATTGATAAAAAAACCTCTATTATGTGGGGTACATATAGAAGCCTAATTTATAACGCAGTTGCTGGCGTATCATCTGGGCATGAAAAAATTTTAGAACTCAGTGGTGTAGGATTTAGGGCTAATTTAAAAGGAGAAACATTAAATTTACAAATAGGTTTTAGTCATGACGTAAATTTTAAAATACCTAAAGATATTAAGATAACTGTAGAGAAGCAAACAATTATTAAAATTAATGGTGTTGATAAAGAATTGGTATCAAAAATTGCAGCAGACATTAAAAACTTGAAGCCAGTAGAACCTTATAAAGCCAAAGGAATTAAAGAAAGGGGACAATTTGTTTTAAGGAAAGAAGGTAAAAAGAAGTAATGAAAAAAATTAATAATAAAATTAAAAGAAGACTAAGGAATAGAAAAAAACTAAGAAGTGTTAATGAAAATAGATTAAGAATATCTATTTCAAAATCTTTAAATAATTTATCTGCTCAAATAATAGATGATAAACAAAAGAAAACTCTTGTTTCAGTTTCTTCAATTGAAAAAGAAGTTAAATCGAAAAAAGTTAAGAAAATGGAAAAATCGACTTTAGTGGGAGAAATTCTGGCGAAAAGAGCAAAAGAAAAAAATATTAACCAAGTATATTTTGACAGAGGCGAGTATAAATACCATGGAAGAGTAAAAACCTTTGCCGAAACTTTAAGAAAAAATGGATTGAAATTTTAAAAATGGCTGAAAATAAAAAAACTGAAAGCGATATAAAAGAAAAACTAGTTGCAATAAACAGAATTACCAAAGTTGTAAAAGGTGGAAGACGATTTGGTTTTGCCGCTTTAGTCGTTGTAGGTAATCAAAAAGGATCAGTTGGCATAGGTCAAGGTAAATCTAAACAAGTTCCAGATGCAATTAAAAAAGCAACTGAGGTAGCTAAGAGAAATTTAATTAAAATTCCATTAAAAGAGGGGAGAACCCTCCACCATGATGTTAAAGGTAAAAATGGATCAGGTAAAGTTTTTTTGAGAGCAGCGCCAGCAGGTACAGGAATTATCGCAGGTGGAGCGATAAGATCTGTCTGTGAAGTTTTAGGAATTCAAGACGTTGTTGCGAAATCTCTTGGTTCAGCAAATCCTCACAATGTTTTAAAAGCTTGTGTCAATGGTTTAAGATCTCAAAATTCTCCAAAAATTTTATCAGCTATAAGAGGAAAAAAAATTTCTGATATAGTTTTAAAAAGAGAGGCCAAATAATGGAATTAAATAGTTTAATAAAAAATAACAAAAGAAAAATTAGAGTTGGAAGAGGTATAGGTTCTGGAAAAGGTAAAACATCATCCAGAGGTCACAAAGGTCAGAAATCGAGATCTGGTGTTGCTATTAAAAGTTTTGAAGGTGGACAAATGCCTTTGTACAGAAGATTGCCAAAAAGGGGTTTTAAGTCAATAAATAAAGACAATATTGCGATTTTGAACTTGTCCAAAATTCAAAATATTTTGGAGAAACCTAAAAATAATATAAAAAACAATTTAGATTTAAAAATTTTAAAGGAAAAAAATATAATTAATAAAAAATTTATTAAGCTTAAAATTTTAGGAACAGGTGAAATAAAAAAAAATGTGGAAATTTCTGCACATTTTGCATCAAAACAAGCTTTATCAAAAATAGAAAAAGCTGGTGGTAAAATTAGCATAATTAAAAAATAGAAATTATGTCAAGTGAAACACTCAATACTGCTGGAGCCTTTAGTCAAGCAAAAGATTTAAAAAATAGAATACTATTTACAATTTTTATACTTATAATTTATCGTTTAGGCACATACGTTCCATTGGCCGGAATAGATCCGTTAGCGCTGAAGGAGATAATGGCTTCGAGTCAAAAAGGATTATTGGGAATGTTTAATATGTTTTCTGGTGGAGCCGTAACAAGAATGGCTATATTCGCTTTGGGAATAATGCCATATATTTCTTCTTCTATTATAGTGCAATTATTAACTGGTGTTTCTGATTATTTTAAAAATCTTAAAGAGCAAGGAGAAATTGGTAGAAAAAAAATTACACAAATAACAAGATATGGAACTGTTTTAATTGCATGTCTTCAAGGTTACGGTGTTTCTGTAGGATTGGAAAATGCCGGCAATTTAGTAATAGATCCAGGAATGTCTTTTAGAATTATAACAACAATATCTCTGGTTGCTGGAACGACTTTTTTAATGTGGTTAGGTGAACAAATTACATTGAGAGGTGTTGGTAACGGAATTTCACTAATTATCTTTTCAGGAATAGTTGCAGAAATACCTAGAGCTTTAGCTTCAACATTTGAACTTGGAAGAACTGGAGCTTTATCAGCGCTTATGATTGTTGGAATATTTGTATTAGTAATTTTGACAGTTTTATTTATTGTATTCTTTGAAAGAGCAATGAGAAAAATTTTAATAAACTACCCTAAAAGACAAGTAGGAAATAAAATGTATGGCGGGGAGTCATCTCATCTACCACTTAAAATTAACACTGCAGGAGTTATACCAGCAATCTTCGCTTCAGCATTGCTGCTTTTACCTATAACAATTTCTAATTTTGGTTTTGCAGAATCAGATACGTTTTTAAAAATATCGTCAATGTTTACTCAAGGTCAACCTCTTTACATGTTACTTTACGCATCAGGGATTATTTTCTTCTCTTTCTTCTATACTTCAATTGTTTTTAATCCAAAGGAAACTGCTGAAAATTTAAGAAAGTACGGCGGTTACATTCCTGGTATTAGACCAGGAGATAGAACAGCGGAATATATAGATAGTATTTTGATGAAATTAACGACGGTTGGAGCTATGTACTTAACATTTGTTTGCTTATTGCCAGAATTTTTAATAGCTAAATATCCAATACCTTTTTATTTAGGTGGGACTTCAATATTAATTGTTGTTGTTGTAGCTATGGATACTGTTACGCAAGTTCAAACAAGACTTATGAGTTCTCAATATGAGTCGTTAATTAAAAAAACAAAATTTGGTAAATAGTTAAGTCGATGAATATTGTGATCTTTGGACCACCTGGAGCTGGTAAAGGCACTCAGTCTAGTTATATTGTCAAAAAATATAAATTACATCAATTGTCTACTGGTGAACTTTTAAGAAATGAGATTAAAGAAAATACAGAATTAGGTCGACAAATTTCCTCTATAATTAATTCTGGTAATCTAGTCTCAGATAATATTGTAAGTGATTTAATTGAAAAATTTATTTCAGATAAAACCTACAAAAGTAGACTAATATTTGATGGCTATCCAAGAAATTTAATTCAGGTAAAAAATTTAGATAGTTTACTAAAAAAACATAATCAAAAAATAGATATTGTTCTTAAGCTATCAGTAAGTTTAGATACAATTAAAAAACGAATTTCTGAAAGACAAACATTAGAAAAGAGAGCAGATGATAATCAAAAAATTGCAATTAAAAGATACCAAATGTATGAAAAAAATATCGAACCAGTAATTGATTTCTACAAACAATCTAAATTGTTGACTGTTATTAATGGAGAGAAAGTTATATCTGAAATTAATGATGAAATTAGCGGCTTAATAGATAGTATCAAGGGTTGACTTTAGGAGATTAGACAATATAAATACGCAAGAATTATTAATTCATAAATATATGGCTCGTATTGCAGGGATAAATATTCCACAGAATAAAGTTGTGAGTATAGCATTAACCTATATTCATGGTATTGGCCTGTATTCCTCAAAAAAAATCTGTAAAAAATTAGAAATTCCTTTAACTAAAAGAGTAAATGATTTAACAGAAGAACAAGTATTAAAGATAAGAGAGTTTATAGATGCAAATCATAAAGTTGAAGGTGATTTGAGAAGAGAAGTTTCAGTTAATATCAAAAGATTAGTTGATCTTGCTTGTTATAGAGGATCAAGACATAAAAAAAAACTACCTGTGAGGGGTCAACGAACTCAATGTAATGCTAGGACTAGAAAAGGAAAAGCAATTGCTATTGCAGGTAAAAAGTTAACTCCTCTAAAAAAATAATCTAAATGAGTAAGAAGAACGAAAAAATTGAAAAAAAAATTGAGGTTAAAGATTCTAAAAAAGTAGAAACAAAAAAAAATATAAGTTCTTTCAAAAAAAAGAAAAAAGTTAAAAAAAATATAACTTCAGGAATAGCTTATGTTTATTCAACTTTTAATAATACAATAATTTCAATTGCAGATGAAAGCGGAAATGTTGTTTCATGGTCTTCTGCTGGTGCGAAAGGCTTTAAAGGTTCAAGAAAATCTACTCCATACGCAGCTCAAGTTGCTGCAGATGACGCTGGAGCAAAAGCATTTGAACAAGGTTTAAGAACACTAACTGTTCAAGTAAAAGGACCTGGATCAGGAAGAGAAACAGCTCTAAGATCTTTACAATCAAGAGGATTTAAAATTTTATCAATTAAGGATACCACACCCATGCCGCATAACGGTGCGAGACCACCAAAACGAAGGAGAGTATAATGCAAGCATCATCAAATGTTATTGACAAGAATTGGAAAGCACTTATCAAACCAAATAAATTAGATATTAAAAGTAATGAAGACAAAACTATTGCAAAAGTAATTGCCGAACCTTTGGAAAAAGGCTTTGGTCAAACTATAGGGAATTCCTTAAGAAGAATATTGTTATCTTCTATACAAGGAGCAGCAGTTACTGCAATTCAAATTGATGGTGTTCTTCATGAATTTTCTTCAATAAAAGGTGTAAGAGAAGATGTTACAGATATTGTTTTAAATGTTAAAAACCTGGCAATAAAATCTTCTTCTTCAAGTTCAAAAAAAATAATACTAGATATTAAAGGTCCTAAAGAAGTTAAAGCTAAAGATATTACCCTTGTTCCTGAAGTAGAAATATTGAATCCAGATCAAACTATTTGTAATTTAGATGAAAAAACACATTTTCATATGGAATTAATGGTTAGTACTGGAAAAGGATATGTTCAAGCGCCAAAAAATAAATCGGAAGATAGTCCACTAGGTTTAATTTCTATAGACTCTTTGTTCAGTCCAGTTAAAAAAGTTTCTTTTTCAGTTGAAAATACAAGGGCAGGAAGTGCGTTAGACTACGATAAATTAGTTATGACAGTTGAGACGAATGGAACCGTAGATGCAGAGGAAGCAATTGCATACTCAGCTAGAATATTTCAAGATCAGCTATCAATGTTTGTAAATTTTGAAGATCCACAAGAAATAGTAAAAGAAGTCAAATCATCTGAACCTGAATTTAATAGAAATTTGCTAAAAAGAGTTGAAGAATTAGAATTATCAGTAAGATCAATGAATTGCTTAAAAAATGATAATATAATTTATATAGGTGATTTAGTTCAAAAAACTGAACCAGAAATGCTTAGAACACCAAATTTTGGAAGAAAATCTTTAAACGAAATTAAAGAAGTACTTAATACAATGTCATTATATTTAGGCATGGAAATTCCTAATTGGCCACCTGATAATATTGCTGAATTATCTAAGAAATTAGAGGAGAATACTTACTAATGAGACACGGCATAGGATATAGAAAATTAAATAAAACAAGCGAACATCGTAAAGCTTTATTTAAAAACATGCTTAATTCTTTAATTAAGTATGAACAAATAATAACAACTTTGCCAAAAGCGAAAGAGCTAAAACCACAGATTGATAAAGTTATAACAATTGGAAAAAAAAATATATTAAGTAACAAAAAGAGGTTATTTTCTAAATTACAAAATAAACATTCAGTCACAAAAGTTTTTGATGAACTTTCAAAAAGATATAATTCAAGAAAAGGTGGTTATTCTAGGGTTTTAAAAGCAGGTTTTAGAACGGGTGATGATGCGCCAATGGCTGTAATTGAACTGGTTGATAGAAATCCTGAAGCAAAAAAAATAGATAAACCAAAAAAAACCAAAACTAAAGAAAAGTCAAAAGAAGTTCAATCTGAAACAAAATTAGCAAAAAAATAAATTTAGCTTCATGCCAAATTCTTATACCGTTGACGAAGATTTCAATGAGTCACGGCTTGATAAATGGTTTAAAAATAAAATACTAGATCTTCCACATTCTTTAATTGAAAAAATAATTCGTCAAAATAAGATAAAGGTTAATAGAAAAAAAACAAAATCTTCATACAGGTTGCAAAAAGGAGATCTTATAGAAATTTATGATATTTCTAAATTAAAGGCTACTGATAATAAAAAAAGAATTAAATATTTACCAAAAAAAAATGAAATTGGTGATTATGATGATTATGTAATTGAAGATAATGAAAATTTTATAATAATAAATAAACCTACAGGTATACCTGTTCAATCTGGCACAAAATCATTTAAGAATATTGTAGATATAATTAAAAAAACAAAATATTTTGAAAATTCAAAACCTTTTATTGTACACAGGCTAGACAAAGAAACATCTGGAGTTTTGATTATTGCAAAAAACAGAAAGTATGCACAATTATTTACTACACTTTTTAGAATAAGGAAGATTCATAAAACTTATCTGGCGATAGTCTATGGAAAAGTTAACAAATCCGTGAGAACAATGAATGATAATTTAGTTTATTACGAAAATAACAAAAAAATTTTTCAAAAAGCTGTATCAAATCTTAAAATTATAAGATCGAATGAAGATTATTCTTTTTTGGAGTTAAATCCTATCACTGGAAGAAAACACCAATTACGAAAACAATTACTTAATATCGGATGCCCAATTATTGGAGATGATAAATATTTTTTAAATAATAGAAAGAGAGTAAAAATTAAAAATCTTATGCTACATGCTTATAAGATTAAATTTATGATTAACAACATTCAATATAATTTTAAAGCAAAATATAATAATTTCTTTGAAGATTTTCTTAAAAAAAATATCTAAATATCATTGATATTTTTAATGAAAATATTTGCTAAATCACTCTCAAATTTTTTAGGTTTAACTGAAATTAATTTTGATATTGAAGTTACTTTTTTATTATCTAGACCACATGGAATAATTTTTAAATATTGATTTAAGTTATTCGAAATATTTATTGAACAACCATGATATGCTACCCATCTCGATATTCTAATACCAATTGCTGCGATTTTTTTATCGTTAACCCAAATGCCAATATTTTTTTTATCATTTTTGGCTTGAATGTTATAATTTTCTAAAAACTGTATAATACTTTTTTCTATTGAATTAATAAATTTTCTTATATCTTTTTTTCTAGTGTTTAAATCGATAACAAAGTAAATAATTTTTTGGCCTGGGTTGTGCAGTGTAATTTTGCCTCCTCTATTAGATTTAACTATTTTTATCTTTTTATCTATTATTTCTTTTTTGTTGAAACTTACTCCAGCTGTATAAGTAGTTGGATGCTCAAGGATCCACAATAATTCTCTATTTGTCCCATTTTTTACTTCCTCAACTCTTTTATTGAGATAATGCATTGCCATTTTATAGGATATACGTTTTTTACTAATTTTAACTTCAATACTCATTTAATTTGAATTTTATCATTTTATAGACTAATAGTCTCAAAAAAACTTTTAGAGGTATTTATGACTTTACTAAAATCAACAGAAGCAAAAAAAGTCAATTTGGATTTTAATAAGGAATTTATCAGTACTTTTACTCAAAATATTGAGAGTGGAAATGTTGAATTTATTAATCAAACTTTAAAAGACTTGCACGAAGCAGATGTTGCTAATTTAATTGAAAATTTAAATCCCGACACAAGAAATAAATTAATTGAAATTGAGTCTTTTAATATTGATCCAGAGATTTTTATTGAATTAAATGAGTCAATTCAAAGTGAAGTTTTACAATTACTTTCTATAGACTCTCTTATTAAAATAATAAAAAGATTAGAATCTGATAATGCTATTAAAATTCTTGAAAACTTATCAAAAGAAGTAAAAGAAAAAGTTTTAGAAAAACTTCCCCCAAAAGACAAATTTTTATTACAAGAAGGTTTAAGCTACCCCGAGGACTCTGCAGCAAGAATAATGCAAAGAGAATTTACAGCAGTACCAAGTAATTGGACCGTTGGTCAAACTATAGATTATTTAAGAGAGGACAAAGATTTGCCTGAAGAATTCCTGGAAATTTTTATAGTAGATAATGATTTTAAACCAATTGGAACTGTACCCTCATCTAGAGTACTTAGAACATCAAGAGATTTAAAAATGAACACTATTATGAGAGAAATGCCAGTCCTAATTTCAGTAAATATGGATAAAGAAGAAGTTGGTCTCACTTTTGAAAATTATAACTTAGTATCTGCAGGAGTAGTTAATAAAGAAAATAAATTAGTTGGTATGATTACAGCTGATGATGTTGTTACAGTTGTTCAAGAAGAAGCTGAAGAAGACGCTTTACGTTTAGCAGGAGTTGGTGATGAAGAAATCACTGATAGTGTTATGCTTAAAACTAAAAGAAGATTTAATTGGTTATTATTAAATCTATTTACAGCTTTACTTGCCACTTGGGTTATAAGTTTCTTTGGAGCTTCAATCGAGCAAATGGTAGCTTTAGCTTTTCTTATGCCAATAGTTGCTTCAATGGGGGGAAATGCTGGGATGCAAACTTTAGCAGTTACAATACGAGCAATAGCAACTAAAGAATTATCAAAAAGTAATTTTAATAGAGTAGTTGTTAAAGAATTTTTGATAGGTATTTTAAATGGCATAATTTTTGCAATAATAACTGCAATAATAGTTCAATTATGGTTTAAAGAATTAAATCTTTCTCTATTAATTGGTATTTCTATGATCTTAAATATGATTGTTGCAGGATTGTTTGGAATTTTAGTGCCAGTATCATTAAAAAAATTAAATATTGATCCTGCTTTAGCTTCAAGCGTTTTTGTAACAACTATTACAGATGTAATTGGATTTCTCTCATTCCTAGGTTTAGGGTCTTTTTATTTTTTAAATTAGATATTATCAATTAATCTAATCTTCTTAATATAGTAAGCAAAAAATAAATTAAATTTTTCATTTGCATTTTTTATTTTTTTAAAACTTTTTATATTGTAATTTTCTACATAATCAATTTTAGTTGCACCTAGACTTTTTAAGTCTTTTTTTATTTTATTTATCCTAAATAAACTATAATCTTTTTTAATTTTTTTCTTCAAGTTACTGAGATAATAAAAAATATTAGATGCGATTTTCATCTGTGTTTTGTTAAGATTTGAATTTCTTGAAGAACAAGCTATACCATTTTTTTCCCTAATAGTTTTGCATTCAATTACTTTAGATTTAATCTTTTTATACTCGATGTGTTTTCTAATTAAATATAGTTGCTGATAATCTTTTTTTCCTAAATAGATATATTTAGGTTTAATTATTTCTATAAATCTGTTTACGACATTTAATACACCTTCAAAATGGCCTTTTCTAAATTTACCACATAATTTTTTTGAAGATTTATCTAAGAAAAATTTGTTCTTAGGTTTAAACCCATATATGTCCTTAAATGTTGGAATATATAAATAATCAATATTCAATTTCTTAAGCAGTTTTATGTCCTTTTTTGTATTTCTGGGATAAGACATAAAATCACTTTTTTTATTGAATTGCTTAGGATTCACAAAAATAGAGACTAAAGTTTTAGACTTAGATTTCTTAGATTGTTTGATCAAGGAGATATGTCCTTTATGTAATCCACCCATTGTAGGTATAAATGATATCCCTGTAGTTTTTGAAATCTCTTTCTGAAGGGTATGTTTGTCTTTAAATATTTTCATTTCTATAAAGCAATGATAATAACTATTATAAGAATCATATGATAAAACAAGCCATTATTCCATTAGCAGGATTAGGGACGAGAATGCTTCCTTTGACAAGTGTAATGCCAAAAGAACTAATGCCCATCGATGGTAAACCAAATTTACAATATATATTAGATGAATGTATTGATGCAGGTGTAAAAGAATTCATATTTATAATTTCAAAAAAAAAACTATCAATAAAAAAATATTTTTTTAATGATAATTTTTATAAAAAAATAATAAAAAAGAAAAAAGATAAAAGACTAATTGAAGAGTTCAAAAAAATAAAAAGATATCAAAAAATGATAAAATTTGTTTATCAGAACAAACCAAAAGGTACAGGCGATGCAGTCTTAAGATGTCAGAAATATATAAAAAATAAATACTTTTTAATGCTTTTACCTGATGACTTAATCATAAAAAATAATTGTTCTAAAGAAATGATGCGATTACATAAAAAAACTAATGGATCGATAATTGCCACAAAAAGAGTAGAAAGAAAAACAGTATCAAGATGGGGAATTTTATCGATTAAAAATAAAAAAAGAAGATATTTTCAAATTAAAGACGTCGTAGAGAAACCTAGCATCAAAAAAGCTCCATCAAATTTTGCAATTATTGGTAGATACATATTACCAACAAAAATCTTCACTGAAATAAAGAAATTAAAACCTGGCCAAGGAGGAGAGATACATATTACTGACGCAATTAGAAGTTTAATTAAAAAAGAAAATAAATTTTATGGAAATATTTTTAAAGGCAAATATTTAGATTGCGGAACTTTAAGTGGATATATTGATTCAGGAATACAAATATCTAAAGGAAAATAAATGAAACTATGTATGATTGGAACTGGTTACGTTGGATTAGTAAGTGGTGTTTGCTTTGCTGATATAGGAAATCAAGTTGTCTGCGTTGATAAAGATAAAAACAAAATAAATAAACTAAACTCTGGAATTTCTCCAATCTATGAACCAGGATTAGACGAATTAATAAAAAAAAATTTTGTAGCTAAACGTCTCTCATTCACAACAGATATTGATAAAGCTATTAGCCTATCAGATATAATTTTTATATGTGTTGGAACGCCTACAAAAAAAGGATCAATTAAAGTTGATTTATCTTTTGTTTATAAATGCACAAAAGAAATTTTAAAATATTCAAAAAGAAAAAAGATTATTGTAACTAAGTCTACAGTCCCAGTGGGAACAGGGGATGAAATTGAAAAAATATTAAAAAAAAAGAAAAAACTTTTGACAGTAATCTCCAATCCTGAATTTTTAAGAGAAGGTGAGGCAATACGAGATTTTAGATACCCTGATAGAATTGTAGTTGGATCTAATGAAAAAAAAGCATTTAATACTATGAAAAAACTTTACGCACCATTAACTAATAAAGGTGCAAAATTTTTTACTACTTCAAGAAGAGGAGCTGAGTTAATAAAATATGCATCAAATGCTTTTCTTGCAACCAAAATTACTTTTATTAATGAACTTGCTAACTTATGTGAAAAATCTGGAGTAAATATAGAGGATATTTCATTAGGTATGGGCTCTGATAGTAGAATAGGCGGCAGATTTTTACGAGCTGGTCCAGCTTATGGTGGCTCATGCTTTCCAAAAGATACTAAAGGTCTTGTATCGGCTGCAGAGAAATATAAAATAAATTTATCAGTTGTTAAATCAGTTATTAAATCTAATCAAGAAAGAGTGGGCTTACTAACTCAAAGAATTCATAAAATTTTAGGTTCAAATATAAGAAATAAAAAAATTTCATTCTTAGGTGTTACTTTTAAACCAAACACTGACGATATGAGAGACTCTACTAGCCTTAAAATGATACCTTATTTATGCAAAAAAGGAGCAAAAGTTAATTATTATGATCCCTCAGGAGAAAAAAAAGAATTCAGAAAAATAAAAAACTGCAATTACAAAATCAACATAAAGTCTAATTGTAATGGCGCAGATTTAGTTGTTTTACTCACTGAATGGGACGAATTCAAATCAATAGATTTCAAAAAGATTGTTAGAAATAGTAAATTTAAAGTGTACGACCTAAGAAATCTTTATTCTGCTGAAGAAATGAAAAAAAATAAGATCAAATATTATTCCGTTGGCAGACCTAACATTAATTAAGTTCAAAAATAGCATCAACTTCGACCGCAACTCCTAAGGGTAAGCTATTCACACTTACAGCAGCACGTGTGTGTTCACCTTTTTTATCAAAAATTTTAGCTATAATATCTGAAGCACCGTTAATAATTTTTGGTTGATCTTTGAAATCATCTGTTGAATTAACATAACCTGTTAATTTCACACAAGATTTAACTTTATCTAAATCCCCTTCACAAGCATTTTTAACATGAGCAACAATATTTAAACCACATCTCTCGGCAGCTTGATAGCCTTTCTTTAAATCTAAATCTTTTCCAATCTTACCTGTTATAAGTTTTGCATTTTCGTCAATAGATATTTGACCAGAAATATATAAAAATTTTCCAACAATTTTAGTAGCAACATAAGCTCCTACAGGCGCTTTCGGTTCAGGTAATTTTATATTTAAACTTTTTATTTTGCTTTCTATATCACTCATTTTCTTTTACCTTTTTTTTTAGTTTTATCGTATTCTTTTCTTTTTTCAATTAATATAAGCGCTTCTTCCATTGTAAGTTCGTTTGGATCTTTTTCTTCTGGAATAGTTGCATTTAAAGACTTGTACTTAATATACGGTCCATATTGCCCCTTCATAATTCTAACAGGTTTTTTATCTTCAGGATGTTCTCCAAGGTCTTTAATTAGTGAAGAAGAAATCCTTCCTGGTTTAGCTTCAGCAATTAAAGTTATTGCACGATTAATTCCAATTGAAAAAAGATCTTCAACATTTTCAAGTCTTGCAGATTTATTTTCACATTTTAGATACGGACCAAATCTTCCAGAGTTTAGAGTTATATCTTGTTTATTTTCCGGATGTTGTCCTAACACTTTAGGGAGAGAGCATAAATATTTTGCTTTATCTAAATCAACACTGTCCACATCAATACCTTTTGGAATTGATACATTTTTGAGATGTTCATTCTCATTTTTTTTCTTTCTACCTTTTTTCTTTTTTGTTTCTAATTCTTCTTTTTCTTTTTCATATTGCAAGTAGGGGCCAAATCTACCATTCTTTAAATATATATCTTTACCTTTATCGTTTTGACCCAGTAATTTAGGCTCCGCTAAATTATATTGAGATGCAGCTTTAGCTTTAGATAAAGGTCTAGTAAATTTACATTCCGGATAATTTGAACAACCTATAAAAGCTCCACCTCTAAAACTATTCTTAAGACTAAGCTCTCCATTAGAACATATCTTACATTTTCGATCTATAGCGTCTTTATCATCCCTTTCAAAAATTAAAGCACCTAAACTTTCATTTAATAAGTCTAATACTTCTCTAGTTCTCTTTTCTTTAACTTTTCCAACGTTTTCGTAAAAGTCTTTCCAGAAATTATCTAAAACTTGAACCCATTCAATTTTACCACTAGTGATTTCATCTAGCTGATTTTCTAGGTCTGCAGTGAAATTATAATCAACGTATTTAGAGAATAATTTTTCTAAAAAAGCTGAAATTAACTTACCTCTATCAGTCGGATTAAACCTTTTATTAATTAATTCGACATAATTTCTCGTTGATAATACTGAGATAATGCTAGCATAAGTAGAGGGTCTACCTATGCCTAATTCCTCCATCTTTTTCACTAAACTAGCCTCAGAGTATCGTGGTGGTGGATCTGTGAAATGTTGTTCATCATTAAGCTTAAGTATACTAATTTCCTCTCCAACTTTGACCTCAGGCAAAATATTCTTTGCATCTTCGTCAGTTTCTTGAACTTGGTAAACTTTAAGAAATCCATCAAATTTTACGACTGATCCGCTAGCTCTAAAATTAATCTTATTATCGTTTGAAGAAATAATTATTGTATTTCTATCAAACTCTGCTGGCGTCATTTGAGATGATAAGGCTCTACTCCAAATTAATTCATAAAGTTTAAATTGATCTGCATTTACATATTTTTTTATATCAGAAGGTTTCCTACTTATATTAGTCGGCCTAATTGCTTCATGAGCTTCTTGAGCGTTCTTTGCTTTTTTTCCCGTATAACTATTTGGTGCTTCTGGTAAATATTTATCGCCATAATCATCAGTAATAAATTTTCTAAAGTCATCAATTGCTTCTTTTGAAATATTAGTTCCATCTGTTCTCATATAAGTAATTAATCCGGTTGTTTCTCCCTCGATATCTACACCTTGATAAAGTCGTTGTGCAATTTGCATTGTTCTGGAAGCTCCAAAACCAAATCGTCCCGAAGCAGTCTGTTGTAAAGTTGATGTTGTAAAAGGTGCTAGGGGGTTTCGTCTAAACACTTTTGTATTCACATCAGCAATTTTAAATTTTGTTTTATTGATTACATTAACTGCTTTTTGTATTTCATCTTTATTTTTGAAAGAAAATTTTTCAATTTTTTCTCCATTAAATAAACTTAATTTTGAAAAAATATTTTTATTATCTTTGTTCGTAAAGTCGGATGTAAGAGTCCAGTATTCTTCTGGTTTAAATAATTCTATTTCTTTTTCTCTTTCAGTAATAAGTTTTAAGGCTACTGATTGAACTCTTCCTGCTGATTTTGATCCAGGTAATTTTGTCCAAAGGATTGGTGAGATATTAAATCCCACAAGATAGTCTAAGGCTCTTCGTGCTAGATAGGCTTCAACAAGAGGTAAATGAATTTCTCTTGGATTTTTAATAGCATCTAGAATTGCTTTCTTCGTAATCTCATTAAAAACAACACGTTCAAGATGTTTATCTTTTAATAACTTTTTTTTATCTAAAACCTCTTTAACATGCCATGCGATTGCTTCACCTTCACGATCAGGGTCTGTAGCTAAAATAATTTTATCAGAATCTTCAGCAGCATTAGTGATTTCTTTTAAATATTTTTTTGAAAAAGAGTCTATTTCCCACTCCATTTGAAATTTATTTTCAGGATCTACAGATCCATTTTTGGAAGGAAGATCTCTTATGTGCCCATAACTAGCTAAAACTAAATAATCTTTACCTAGATATTTATTTATTGTTTTTGCTTTTGCTGGACTTTCAACAATTACTAAATTCATTATTCGTTTATTTTCAAAATTAAACGAATTTGTCAAATCTATTTTTTAAAAACTAGAAAAGACAACACTTATAACTTAATTTTATTTTCTTCAGAATTTTTTAATCGAACTATATTTTCTCGATGTGTGTAAACGATAATTATGAAAAAAATAAAAAGTATTAAAGAAAAATTATTAATAAAAAAATATGAATAAACAAAAACAATTAGAGATGAAACGATCGAAGATAATGATGCGTATCTAAATAAAAAAGATAAAACAAGCCAAGTAATTCCAAAAATTAGAAAAAATTTATATGAAAGTGCTAATATAACGCCTAGATAAGTTGCAACTCCTTTGCCTCCTTTAAATTTTAACCAAACAGGAAAAATATGTCCGATAAAACAAATCAAAGCAGAATATGAAATTAGATTTTCAAAATAAGTAAATGTTATGATGATAGAAAAATATCCTTTTAGCAAGTCAAGCATAAGGGTAGTAGCAGCTAGAGATTTTTTTCCAGTTCTTAATACATTTGTCGTTCCAATATTGCCTGACCCTACTTTTCTAATATCTTTTTTTAAAAAAATTTTTGTTAAAACTAATCCAAAAGGAATTGATCCTAATAAATAAGAATACACTGCAACTATTATTAAATTTATATCCATTATTTTGAGTAAACTAGTTCACCGTTAAGATAAGTCATTAAAATCTTTCCTTGGAGATTTCTATTTTCTATGGCTGTATTTTTTGATTTAGATTTTAGTTTATCAGCATTTACTTTCCATGGAGCTTCTAAATCAAATATACAAATATCTCCATCTGATCCTTTTACCAAAGTTCCTTTTTTAATATTCAATATTTTAGCAGGATTGATGGTTAAGGTTTCTATTATTTTATTTAGAGGAAGAGTTTCATTATGATACATTTCTAAAGAAAGAGGCAGAAGGGTCTCTACACCAATAGCGCCAGTAGCAGCTTGTGAGAATGGTAATCTTTTGCTTTCTTCATCCTCAGGTAAATGATCTGAAACTATTACATCTATTAGCCCATCTTTGATGCCTTGAACAAGTGATAATCTATCTTCTTCAAGCCTAAGGGGAGGAGATAATTTTAAAAAAGTCTTAAATTCACCAATATCATTTTCATTTAGTGATAAATTATTAATTGAGACACCTACGCTAAATTTTTTACCATTATTTTTATTTTTTCTAATAACATCTAAAGATTGTTTAGATGAAATTTGATTTATGTGATATCTACATGGATATTCACTAAGTAAACTTAAGTCTCTTTCAATTATTATTTTTTCAGCTAGAGCTGATACACCTTGTAGCCCAAGTCTTGTAGCTATTTCTCCGTCGTTGATGCAAGCGTTTTTTGATAACTCATAGTCTTCTGCATGTTGCATTATCAAAACCCCAATATCAGAAGCATAATCCATTATCCTAGACATTAGCTCTGTATTTTGAATAGTTTTATTAACATCGCTAAAGCCAATTATTCCTCTACCAGAGAGTAAACCAAACTCAGTCATCAGCTTACCTTCGCATTGTTTAGTTATTGAAGCACAAGGAAAAAGGTTAACATTAGCTTTGTCTCTTCCTCTTCTAATAATGAAATCAACCATTGAAACGTTATCAATAATGGGTTTCGTATTAGGCATAGTTACTATAGATGTAACTCCTCCAGCTAAAGCTGCTTGGCTAAGAGTTCTAAAGTTTTCCTTATATTCATATCCTGGCTCGCCTACAAAAGCCTTCATATCTACTAACCCTGGAATTAAAATATTGTCTTTTAAATCAATTATCTCAGCATCTTTATTAGCGTCAGTTTTTTTTACATTTTTTCCTATAGCTTTTACTTTTCCTTTATCATTTAAAATTAAAGAGCCTTTCTCATCCATGCTTTGTGATGGATCTATAATTCTTGCATTAATAAAAATTTTTTCTTTCATTTATTTACAATACTTTTTTAAACAAGCCATTCTTACTGCTACACCTAATTCAACTTGCTCTTTAACTAAACTAACGTTTATGTCGTCTGCAAGTTTTGTATCTATTTCTACTCCTCTATTCATTGGACCGGGATGCATAATCAGTGCATCTTTTTTTGCAAATTTTAATTTTTCTGGAGTTAAACCGTAAAATTCATAATATTCTCTTTTTGAAGGTAAGAATGAACCCTGCATTCTTTCATTTTGCAATCTTAACATCATTACAATATCGCAACCTTCAAGACCCTTCTTCATATCTGTAAAAGACTTTACTCCCATTCTATCAATTGATTTTGGCATTAATGTTTTAGGTGCTATTACATTTACTTCAGCACCTAACATGTTCATTAAATAAATATTTGATCTAGCTACTCTTGAGTGAAGTATGTCACCACAAATTGCTATCTTCAGTCCTTCAATCTTACCTTTTCTGTTAATTATTGTTAAAGCGTCAAGTAAAGCTTGAGTAGGGTGTTCTCTTCTTCCATCACCAGCATTTATAACTGCACAATTAACTTTTTGAGATAATAAATTTGGTGCACCAGAGTCTTGATGTCTAATTACAATTAAGTCAGGGTGCATCGCGTTTAAAGTCATTGCTGTATCAATTAAAGTTTCACCTTTTTTAAGTGCTGAGTTGTCCATGTTCATAGACATTACATCTGCACCTAATCTTTTACCTGCTAGATCAAACGAACTTTGAGTTCTTGTGGATGGTTCAAAAAATAAATTAATTTGAGTTTTTCCTCTTAGAACATCTAATTTTTTTGAGCTACTTCTGTTTAATTCAATAAATTTTTTTGCTTCATCTAATATTGCTTTAGCTTCTAATATCGAAAGGCTTTGAATACCAAGAAGATGTTTGGGAGAGTTTTTAATAGCTGTATTGTTTTTCTTAACTGCCATTAAAATCAACTCTATAGGCGTTTTATAGTATCAGATCAAGTATTTTCTTTAGTTAAGTAGTCCAAGGCTCCTTGAAGTATAAATTGTGCAGAATTCTCATCTAATTTGCTTATTTTTTTTGACGTATTTGATGCTAAATCATTGGATAAATTGAACGCTCCCTGACTTGATAATCTTTCATCCCATAAAGTGACATTTTCAGTAACATCTTTTGATAGATTAATAGCTAAATCTTTAGCTGATTGCGACGATTGACTAGATGATCCGTCCATATTGATTGGATTGCCAACAACTATACCTTTAATCTGATTTTCATTAAAAATCATTATTATTTCTTTGAGAAATTCAGAATATTTATTTTTTATTAAAGTTGTATAAGGAGTTGCAATAATTTTATTTTCATCAGAAATGGCTATACCAACACGTTTTCTACCCGGGTCAATTCCCATTAACCTAGACTTTTTATCGAGTTTTTTCTTAAATTCTTCAATATCAAGCATGAAATTTACCTAATTTGTGATAAAACACATTTAAATTAACTTATTTCACAAATGTCCCTAGATAAAGAAAAAATTAAACATGTTGCAAAATTAGCTCGAATTTCAGTTGATGAAGCCAAAGTTGAGAGTCTAACAAAAGATTTAAACTCTATTTTTAAGTTTATAGAGCAATTAAATGAACTAAATACAGATAAAGTTGAACCATTAACTTCTATACTTAATCAGTCATTAAGATCGAGAAAAGATGAAATTAGTGATGGTAAGATTAGAGAGAAAATTCTGAAAAATTCTCCTAAAGAAAACGAAGAATTTTTTGTAGTACCTAAGGTGGTGGAGTAATGGCTGATATTACAAATCAAAGTCTAAATGAAATTATAGAAAACGTAAAAACGAAAAAAGTCTCATCTACAGAATTAATTAAAGCATATGTAAAAAATATTGAAAGTGCAAAAAAGTTAAATGCATTTGTTACTACAACATTTGATCAAGCTTTAGATAAGGCAAAACAATTTGATAATAAACCAAATTTTGATCAATTACTTCCTGGAATACCTTTAGCTGTAAAAGATTTATTTTGTACAGAAAATACAAAAACAACTGCTGGAAGTAATATTTTAAATAATTTTATTCCATCTTATGAGTCAACAGTTACAAAAAATTTATGGAACCATGGGTCTTTTCTTTTAGGAAAATTAAATTGTGATGAGTTTGCAATGGGCTCTTCTAATGAAACAAGTCATTATGGAAATGTAATTAATCCAGTAGGAGATCAATTAGTACCTGGCGGCTCATCTGGAGGATCCTCATCTGCTTTAGCTGCTGACTTAACTCCAGCTACAATTGGAACAGATACAGGTGGATCAATAAGACAACCAGCTTCTTTCACAGGCACAGTAGGTTTAAAACCAACTTATGGTTTATGTTCTAGATGGGGCATCGTAGCTTTTGCATCTTCTTTAGATCAAGCTGGTCCAATGACAAAAACTATTAAAGACTGTGCAATTATGTTGGAGGCCATGTCTGGGTTTGACGAAAAAGATTCTACTTCAATAAATAAAAAGAAAGAACAATATTCAAAAAATTTAAAAGATAATATTAAAGGTTTAAAAATTGGAATTCCAAAAGAATATCGTGTTGACAATATGCCTAAAGAAGTTGATGAACTCTGGGAAAAAGGAAAAAAGATATTAAAAGATCTTGGCGCACAATTAATTGATATTTCATTGCCTCATACAAAATATGCTTTACCTACTTATTATATAGTTGCTCCAGCTGAAGCTTCGTCTAATTTAGCCAGATATGATGGAGTTAGATACGGTTATAGATCAAAACAAGGAAAAGATTTAATTGAGATGTATGAAAAAACTCGGTCTGAAGGTTTTGGAGATGAGGTTAAACGTAGAATATTAATTGGAACTTATGTTCTTTCATCAGGTTATTATGATGCTTATTATCTTAAAGCACAAAAAGTTAGACAACTAATTAAAAAAGATTTTGATGATAGTTTTAAAAAAATAGATGCTATTCTTACACCATCAACACCAAGTTCTGCATTCAAAATAGGAGAAAAAACAAATGATCCTGTTTCTATGTATTTGAATGATATTTTTACTGTACCTGTAAATTTAGCTGGTCTACCAGCTTTATCAATGCCTGCAGGTGTTGATAAGCAAGGTCATCCTTTAGGTTTACAGCTTATTGGCAAAGCATTAGACGAGCAAAAAATTCTTAACATTGGTTATGCATTTGAAAAAAACTGTGGTTTTAAAAATAAAATTAAAAAGTGGTGGTCATGAGCAAAGAAAAATTTGATTATTTTATTAAGGGAGAAAAAGAGAAATATGAAGTTGTGATAGGGCTTGAAGTTCATGCTCAAGTTTTATCTAAATCCAAACTTTTTTCTGGGTCATCAACTAAATTTGGCGCTGATCCTAATAACCAGGTGAGTTTGATTGACTCTGCTTTTCCAGGAATGTTACCGGTCATCAATGAAGAATGTGTTAAGCAAGCAGTAAGAACTGGCCTAGGTTTAAATGCAAAAATAAATAATTACTCAGTTTTTGATAGGAAAAATTACTTCTATGCAGATTTACCTCAAGGCTATCAAATATCTCAGTATAAGAATCCTATCGTAGGAGAAGGCAAAGTTTTATTGGATATGCCTTATGGATCAAAAGAAATTGGCATAGAGAGACTTCATCTCGAGCAAGATGCGGGTAAAAGCATTCATGATATGGATCCATCTAACACTTACGTAGATTTAAATCGTTCAGGAATTGCTTTAATGGAAATAGTCAGCAAACCAGATCTTAGATCACCAGATGAGGTTAATGCTTACATAAAAAAATTAAGATCAATCATGAGATATTTAGGAACCTGTGATGGAAATATGCAAGAAGGATCACTTAGAGCTGATGTAAATGTATCGGTTAGAAAAGAAGGTGATAAAAATTTTGGAACACGTTGTGAAATTAAAAATGTAAATTCTATAAAATTTATGCAGATGGCAATAGAATATGAAGCTGCAAGACAAGTTGAACTAATAGAAAATGGTAAAGAAATAGACCAAGAAACAAGGCTTTTTGACATAAAAAAAAATGAAACAAGATCAATGAGATCTAAAGAAGATGCGCATGATTATAGATATTTTCCTGATCCTGATCTTCTACCTTTAAAGTTAGAACAAAAATTAATTGATGACTTAAAAAAATCTCTTCCAGAGCTTCCTGACAAAAAAAAAGAAAGATTTATAAAAGAGTATGGACTTAATGCATATGAAGCTAATGTTTTAGTATCTGAAAAAGAAATATCAGACTATTACGAAGAAGTTGCAAAATTATCTGATAAAAAACTTGCTGCTACTTGGATGATGGGGGATTTATTTGCAATGTTAAATGATAAGGGGCTTGATATATCAAAATCACCTGTATCAGCAAAACATTTCGCAGAATTAGTTCAAGCAATTAAATCTGGAGAAATTTCAGGAAGAATAGCGAAAGAAGTTTTTGAAATAATGCTTGAAACAGGTGACAACCCTAAAAAAATAATTGAGTCAAAAGGTTTAAAACAACAGAGTGACCCGAAAGAATTAGAAAAAATGATCAATGAGATTTTAGCTAAGAATAAAGATAAAGTTGATCAATATAAATCTGGAAAAGAAAAATTATTTGGTTTTTTTGTTGGCCAAGTAATGAAGTCTTCCGGAGGGAAAGCAAATCCCCAATTAACAAACGAGATTTTAAAAAAACTTTTAAAGGGCTAATTATGCCTAAAAAATTAGATTTAACCGACAATCTTGAAAAATATATCATTAAGCATTCTGAAAATCTGACCGAAACACAAAAAGAAATCTTAGATTACAACTTTAACCTTGGTGAACAAAAAAAATTACAAATATCTATTTCACAAGCGCAATTTCTTCAAACATTAATTAAGATATCTAATATCAAAAAAGTTTTAGAAATTGGAAGTTTTACAGGTTTTAGTGCTTTATCAATGGCCTTATCTTTACCTGATGATGGATCTTTAATTAGCTTAGATAAAAACTCTGAATTTAGTAAAAAAGCAAAATCTTTTTATGATAAGGCTAATGAAAACAAGATTACACAAATTATAAAGCCAGCACTTGAGAGTTTGAAAGAATTAGAAAATTCTAAACAAAAATTTGATTTGGTTTTTATTGATGCCGATAAAGAAAATTATATGAATTATTATGAAAAAAGTATTGAATTGATCGGTAAAAATGGACTGATTATAATTGATAATGTTTTATGGCATGGTGAAGTAGCTGATAAATCAAAAAATGATAAATTCACCAATAGCATCAGAGAATTTAACAAACATGTAAAAGAAGATAACAGAGTGATAAAAAATATCATTCCCATTGGTGATGGATTAACAATTTGCATTAAAAAATAATGTTTACTATTTATGGATTTTATAAGTTTAAGACAAGTAATTTTTTAAGGAAAAATAAAGAGTTTCTGCAAAGAGAAATATTAAAAAACAACATAAAGGGTACAATTATTCTTTCCCAAGAAGGAATTAATGGAACCATTGCTGGAAAGAAGAGAAATATTAGCCAAATAATAAAATCTTTAAAAAAACTATTTAAGTTTAAAGATTTTGATAGCAAAAATATATCAAAATGTGACTTTCAACCATTTCATAAAGGGAAAATTAAGATTAAAAAAGAAGTAGTTCCATTAGGTTTAAAGGTAAATAAAAAAAATAAAAAACTGAATAAATATGTTTCAAATAAATCTTGGAATAAATTAATTTCAAATAAAGAAACTTTAGTTATAGATGCACGCAAACCTTTTGAACATAGTGTGGGAACTTTTAGGAATGCAATTAATCCCAAAATACAAAACTTTAGAGATTTTCCAAAATTTTTGAAAAAAATTGAAAAAACAAAGCCTGTCGCTATGTTTTGTACTGGAGGTATTAGATGTGAAAAAGCCTCAATTTTTTTAAAAAAAAAGGGATTTAAAAATGTATTTCAATTAAAGGGTGGAATACTTAATTATTTAAATAAAACAGAAAAAAAAGATAGTTTATGGAAAGGTGAATGTTTTGTGTTTGATAATAGAATTTCTTTAAAGCATAAACTTAAACAAGGATCTTTCTCAATTTGCAGCGGATGTCGGACTCCACTTTCTGTTCAAGACAAAAAATCAAATAAATATGAGGAGGGAGTTTCATGTTCAAGATGTTATGATACACTAACTAGTTCACAAAAATCTAGATTTCGAATGAGACAAAGTCAGATTAATGTTGCTAAAAAGTCTGGAAAAAAGCATAAGTTTCAAAAGGAATATTAATTTTATGGATTTAACAAAAGGTTCTATTTGGCAATTATTGAGACAAGTTACCATACCAGCAAGCACTGGATCTCTTTTTCAAACATTTTACAATCTTGTTGATACTTATTTTGCAGGTAGAATTTCACCAGAGGCTCTAGCAGCGATAGCAAAATCTTGGCCAATATATTTTATTGCAATTGCAGTAGCTGTTGGTATTGGAGCTGGTACCACGGCGCTTATTAGTAATGCTATTGGAGCAAAAGAAGATAGAAAAGCATCAATGTATGTTGCTCAGTCAATTGTGTTAGCAATTGCAATTTCTATTTTTGTAACTCTCTTTGGACTAAATTTTTCAGATGAACTTTTAAGAATAATGGGATCAACTGAAGAAAGTATAATTTTAACACAAAAATATTTAGATATAATATTTTTTGGTGCTATAATTGTTTTAGTTCAGTTATCTTTGAATGGGACACTTAATGCACAAGGTGATACAAAAAGTTATAGAAACGTTCTTATATTCACTTTCTTTCTAAATATTTTTTTAAATCCATTATTTATTTTTGGATATGGATTTATACCTGCATTTGGAATAGCTGGTTTAGCCATAGCAACAATTGTTTCCCAATGTGTAGGTTTAATTTATTTAGCTAATAAAGTTTATAGCTGTAAATTGAAAAAATATTTAAAGATGGAATGTTTTAAACCTAAGATAGATTACTTAAGCACTTTATTTAAACAGTCAGTTCCCATTATGTTTACTATGTTAATGATTATGTTTGGAGTGTTTAATATTTTCTACTTTGTTGGTCAATTTGGTGATCTAGCAACAGCAGGTTATGGTACAGCAGTAAGAATTGAGCAAGTTTTACTTCTTCCTGTAATTGGTTTGAATACTGCGGTTTTATCTATAGCTGGTCAAAATTTTGGAGCTAAAATGCATTTTAGAGTTAAGGAAGTATATGCAAAAGCACTCATGTTTGGGTCTGGATTCATGGTTCTGGCTGGTATTTTTGTCTTTCTAACATCTGAAATAATTATTTCTTTTTTTACCAGTGACTCTCAAGTCATTCAAAGTGGGGCATTATATTTACAAGTTGCAGCTTTAATTGGTCCAGTTTACCCAGTATTTTTTATAACTTCAGCTTTATTTCAAGCACTCAAAAAACCAATTTACAGTTTGTATATGACAATACTAAGACTTACAGTGATACCATTCTCTTCTCTTTGGTACGTGATCAATATAAGAAACGGTGAATACCAAGATATATTCTATACAATTTTAGTTACAAATTGGATGATGGGCTTAGTTGTATTAACGTTTGTACCGTTTTTTTTAAAAAATAAATTTAGAATGACCTTTAAAAAATTATTTGTATTTTAATTTATTTTCTAATTTTCTGACAAAGTATGAAACAACTAGAATTAGCACTAAATATTCCAATATTAAAAAAGTATAAATTTCCAGAGGTCTATAAGTAGTTGTTACAAGCTCATTTGCTTTTCTTGTTAAATCACCAATACCAATAATCGATACTAGCGAAGACATTTTTAAGACATATACAAATTGATTTCCCATGGCTGGCAGCACTACTTTAATTGCTTGGGGTAAGATTACAAATCTCATCTTTCTCCAGAAATCCATTCCTAAAGACTCGGATACCTCATGTTGGCCCTTAGATATTGAATTTATCCCAGCTCTAAAAATTTCTGCCTGAAAAGCACTCTCACTTATTGTTAAAGCAATTATACCTGAAACAAATGGAGAGAAACTGACACCCATCATAATTGGTAGGCCATAATAAATCCAAAGAATTAAAACTAATAAAGGAATAGCTCTTACAATTTCTACATAGGTTATATTAAAATAACTTAGAAATTTATTATTTGATAGAGAAGGAAGAGCTACGATCAAACCAATTATCATCGCTAGAATGATTGACACAACAGAAATATAAATAGTTGTAGTAATACCGCTTATTAAAAATTTTAGATTTGTTAACCCATCTATATTTTCAGGACTTAAAATATACCAGCCCCATTCGTAATTTGAACTACAACCTTGTAGTAAAAATAATAGAGCAATTATTTTTAAAAATTTCACTAATTGACTATATTTGTTAATTGAGGGTATTGAAACTTAAATTATAAGCTCTTTAAGTTATACTTAGATAGTAATCGTTTGAAAAATCCTGATGATTGTTTTTTCTTGATCCAATTGCTGACATAATCGTTCCAAACTTTATCACCTTTTGGAACCATCATAGCCAGGAACGCTGGATTTTTTTCACCATCTGGTACAATGGCCAATTGAGGATATTTAATTACTAATTTGTTAGCTTCAGTTGAACTTGTAATATTTCCGTCAGCTCTGCCTGCAAGTACTTCTTGAAAGTCCCTAGCAGGTGCTTCTACCGATTGTAATTTTGATTTTGGGAAAAATTCTTTTGCTTTTTCCTCTTGAGAAGTTCCGAGCGTAGTTGCTATTTTAACATCTTTACTGTTTAAAGAGTCCCAAGTTGGAAATTTTTTTAAGTTCTTTTTTAGTACCAAAGGAACTGTTCCATATTTGTAATACGTAGCTGTAAAACCTGCTACTTCAGCTCTTTTAGGTGTTTTAGTTACACTAGTAGAAATGTCATATCTGTCAGCAGTTATTCCAGCAACAATAGTCTTCCACTCAGCAGGAACAAATTTTACTTTTACACCTAAATCTTTGGCTAACTCTTTCATCACGTCTATATCAAAACCTTTGTACTTGTTTGTAGCAGGGTCTTTCATTGACATTGGATCCCAGTCTCCTGTAGTTCCAACTCTTAACTCGCCACTTTTTTTGATTGAATCTAATTTAGATGCTGCTTGAGCGCTTGTTGTTATAAGTAATATTAATAATGCCGAAAAAATATTTTTAATCACTTTTACTTAATAGCTAATCCTCTCCTTTTTTTCGATTTGCAATTTGACCCACTTAATTAACTTAAATCATAGGGGTTGACTGAAGGGCAGTTTATCAGCTATAAAGAACAAAACAAGAACATTTATGAAGCTAACAATACCATTTTATTTACACAAAGTAGGGGCCGGTTTTCCTTCACCAGCCACCGATTATATTGAAGATGATATAGATTTAAATTCACACTTAATAACAAATGCACCGGCTACTTTTATTATAAGAGTCCAAGGAAAATCTATGACTAACGTCGGTATATACGATGGAGATTTATTAATAGTAGATAAAAGTCTAAACCCAAAAAATTTTTCCACAGTAATAGCAAATGTCAATGAAGAGCTTGTAGTAAAAACTTTAATCAAGAGCAAAGAAACTAACTATCTGACATCTGGGTCTAAAAATACATCAGATAGGATTAATTTAACAGATAATCCAGAAATTATAATTTGGGGAGTAGTGACATATGTCATTCATAAACAATAGTAAAAAAAAAATTGCTCTTGTTGATTGCAATTCTTTCTACGTTTCATGTGAGAGATTATTTAATCCTAAAATAAAAAATGTGCCTGTTGTTGTACTGTCAAATAATGATGGCTGTGTAATATCAAGATCAACAGAGGCTAAAGCATTAGGAATTAAGATGGGAGAACCATATTTTAAAGTTAAAGAATTAGTTAAAAAAAATAATGTTCAAATATTTTCTTCTAACTATTCATTATACGGTGATTTATCTAGGAGAGTAATGAGAGTATTAAAAGGATTTTCAGATAAAATAGAAATTTATTCAATAGATGAAGCATTTATAGATTTATCACATATAAAAGATGAAATGACAGAAGAATATGGGAAAAAAATTAGAGAAAGAGTTCTTAAGTGGACTGGAATTCCAACAAGCGTTGGTATTTCATGCACTAAAACTTTAAGCAAAGTTGCAAATCATGTTGCGAAAAAAAATAAAGCTGGTGTAATATTTTTAAAAGAAAATATCGACAAAACTTTAAAAAATTTTGAAATTTCAGATGTGTGGGGAGTTGGTCGACAACTATCAAAACTATACATTAAAAATGGAATAGATAATGCATATAAACTAAAAAACATATCTAACACCTGGGTAAAAAAAAGCACAAATGTATTAGGCGCTAAAACAGTGATGGAGTTGAGAGGAATACCTTGCATTGATTTAGAAACAGAGGAAATAAAAAGAAAAAGTTGTTGCGTATCAAGATCTTTTGGAAAAAAAGTTGAAAGTTTAGATAAATTAAAAGAGTCCATAACAACACATTGCTTGAATGCTGCTGAAAAAATTAGAACAGATAAACAAACCACAAGAGCGGTGACAGTATTTATTAGAACAAGTCCTTTTGATAAGAATAAAAAATATTATTCAAACTCTATAACAATTGATCTACCAATAGATACAAATAATAGCTTAGAGCTAGTAAAAATTGCTATAAACGGATTAAACAAAATTTATAAATATGGATATTTTTACCAAAAGGCTGGAATTATTTTATCTAAATTAAAAAATTCATCAGAAAAAGAATTAAACTTGTTGGCGCCGATTTTAGAAAATAAATCAAAAACATTAATGAAAGCAATAGATTTTACTAATGCAAAATATGGACGTAATGCAATAAGTATAGCTCAAGCAGGAATAAACAATGATTGGAAAATGCGTAGAGAACATTCATCAAAAATAGATACAGCATCATTTGACTCACTACCTAAGATAAGTATATAAAGTAAGCACGGGGTGTCTAGAAGACTGAGATTAAACCCGACGAACCTGACCGGTAATTCAGTGAGGGAATTATGGAAACAACATATTTATCAATACAGTCATCATTAATAGTAATTGTCGTAGTTGGCCTTTTTTTTATTGGTCTAGGTTATATAAACTCAAAAAAAACTATCGATAATAGAAATTATATAGTTGGAAAAAGAGACGAAAATATATTTTCATTGACGGCAAGTTTGGCCGCATCAGCTTTAGGAGCATGGATACTATTTGGTCCAGCCTCAGCTGCTACATGGGGAGGTTTTGGAGCAGTAATAGGATATGCATTAGGAGCGGCAACTCCAATGCTATTATTATACAATTTTGGACCTAAAATTAGAAAAGAGTTTCCTAAAGGTCTATCCTTAACAGAATTTATTAAAAAACGTTTTGGCATGGGAATACTTAAATTAAGCCTATTTTTAATATTGTTTTATTTAGTTATTTTCTTGATAGCTGAAGTTACCGCAATTGCTTTTCTGTTAAACTTTATCTCTAAAACTCCATTATGGATTACAGCAGGAATAACCTTAATAATATGTTTGCTTTATATTTTAAGAGGAGGGTTCAAGCTTTCAATAATAACTGACAAGTATCAATTCATGATAATAGCAGTTCTAATATTTGCTTCTGTGATTTTAATACTTGGAAACTTAGAAATAAATAGTTTTAGACTAATCAAAGAAAATTCACCAAATTTTATAAATAGTAAATATTTACCTAATTATACAGCTGGTCTTACTTTTTTCATAGCAGTAGCTGCAACAAATTTATTTCACCAAGGAAACTGGCAAAGAGTATTTGCTGCTAAAAACAATTTAATATTAAAGAAAAGTTTAATTTATTCATCATTAATAATATTCTTGATAGTTTTATGGATGGGGTATACAGGGCTTATTTCTTTTTCTTTGAATTCAAAAGTAATTCCTGATTTAGCTTTTTTTGATTTAATACTATCAAAGAATTTTCTATTAATTATATCAATTTTAGTATTAGCTTTAGCTTTAACATTAAGCACAATAGACACTTTAATAAATGCGATATCAAGTATTCTAATTGTAAATGGTACTCAAATTAGCAAATCATTTTTTGGTAATTCTTTAAAAAATAAAACAAATTATATAATTTTACTTATATGTATTTTAGTTTTTGTTTTAGCATCTAAGGGATTTAGTATTTTATATTTATTTTTATTAGCAGATTTATTTTGTTGTGCAGCAGTTGTTACAATTTTTTACGGTTTTTTTAATAAGAAAATTAATACTCAAATGTCATATTTATCAATTTTAAGTGCACTAATTTTAGGAATATTATTTTTTCCAAGTATGGATTTTCAATCAAGTATATTAGTAGGTTATTTATTACCATTAGAATTTTTTAGTTCAATTATTACCACTAACTTACTTTTTATCTCATTTTCAATAGCGATAATTAGTCAATTTTTCTTTATAATATTTTATTCTTTACGAAGCTCATTTAAATAAATTATTACAGCCAACCAAATAAAAATAAATGATACTAGTTCATCTAATGCTAAAGGTTCATTAAAATAATACAATCCTAAAAAAAATTGTGCAGTCGGTGTTAAAAAAAAAATCATGCTTGCTGGCCCAATTCCAATTAATTTAAATCCTTTAGTGTACCAAAACAGAGGTATCAAAGTCATTAAACCTGCCCAAAATAGATAAAAAGAAAGCAGTGGTTCATTTATGGAAAAAATATTTAAATTATTATTAATTAAAAAAATAAAAAGAACAATTGCAATAGGAGCTAGAAGCAAAGTCTCTATTAGCAAACCTATATCTGAAGACACCTTTACTTTCTTTCTTATTAAACCATATAAACTAAATGTTAGAGCCACAGTAATCCCAATCCAAGGAACTTCACCGAGTTTAATAAGAAAATAAATTAGTGCTAAAATTACCAAGAAAACTGAAATAATTTTATTCCGATTATACTTTTCTTTTAAAAAAATTATTCCAAGAAATACACTTAAAATTGGAAAAATATAATAGCCCAGAGCCGAGTCTAGTAAATTATTTGTGCTAACCGCATAAAGCCATGTAAACCAATTAATAGAAACGAGAAGTCCTGTTAAAAGAAGAACAAATATATTTATCTTATTTTTTATTATTTTATTAAACTCTTTCCACTTAGAATAATAGGACGTAGTTAGAATTAATAGTAAAGCAGTCCAAATAGTTCTATGAATAGTTAATTCTAATGGTGATGCGTATGATACAAACTTAAAGTATATAACCCCAATTATACCCCACCAAAGGGAGGCGCCTACTGTGAAAGAAATTCCTTTAAATAAATTTTTCTTCATTTGACCATTTTTTTGATTGATTTATAAGGTAATTAATTAATAATTAGTACTAAATTAGCTTGGTTAAATGGAAGAGTGGGTGAGCGGTTTAAACCAGTTGGTTGCTAACTAACCGTACGAGTAACATCGTACCGAGAGTTCGAATCTCTCCTCTTCCGCCAAAAAATTAATTAAAATAACTATCAATTCTGACTGGCTCTTTACTCAGAATGTACTTGTAAACATTTATATTCTCTAAAACTCTTTGTACGTAGTTTCTTGTCTCTTCAAATCTTATTTGCTCGATCCAGTTTATGTATGACAGCTGTCCTTTTGATGGATCTCCGTTAACTCTCCTCCAAGTTTTAACTCTATTTGGTCCAGCATTGTAAGCTGCTATGGCAAAAGGATAAACACCATTATAATCTTCAATTAAAGAATTAAAATAATAAGAACCTAATTTGATATTATATTCAGGATCTCTCGTTAATCCACTTATGCTATAAGGAAGCTTAGCTTGTTTAGCAACGATCTTAGCAGTATATTTCATTAACTGCATCATACCTCTTGCTCCGGCCCAACTATTAGCACTTTTATCAAATTCACTTTCTTGTCTAATGATAGCTAAAATAACTTCTGACTTTGGCATATTTTTATTATTGATTACTTTAGGAGTTGCAATAATTGGGTAGTTATATTTATTGTAAAATCTTTTTTCATATGATGCTTTTTTTGAAATCTGTATGGCAAAGTCATATCTTTCTAAACTTGTTGCTAAATCTGCCGCTAAGACTTCACTACCTTTTTCTATATTTAAATCAGCTAAATGTTTGAAAATATCTTTACCTAATTGAGTAGCATTAAGTTCTTTCAACAAAATTAGATGCCTAATTAATTTATTTTTTTTAAATTCTTTCTCATATTCTTTATCAAAAAAACTTTGATCCTTAAGCTCAAAATTTCCACCAGGGTTTATTTTATTAAAAGCGAGTTGGCCATAATATGTCATTGGAAACTTAGCTGCTTCAGAAAAAAACTGTTTTGATAATTCTGCTTCACCAAGTAATTCATACGATGCACCTAACCAATAAGCACCCCTGGCTAAACTAATTGGATATCCAACATTATTATAAAAATTTTGAAAATGATTGATTGCATATTCAGGTGAATTTAAAAAAGTTAAAGCTATCCATCCAGACAACCACTCAGCTTCAGCAAAGGAGGGACCTGCAGATAATGCATGTTCACTTGAGATTTTATAGGCAGTTTTATATCTCTTTTTATAGATTAAACTTCTTACAACACTTTCTCTCTGATCCCACCATTTATCTGGACGGACCATTTGACTTTCTGTTTTAAGTGAATTTCTATATAAAATTTCCAAAGATCCATCTAATCTTCCTCTACGATTTCTCCATCTAAGTCTATCAAATTCAAGGCCAGGATCTTCTTTTAGATATTGAGGAACTTTTGAAATCGCATTATCGACTCCGTACGAGTTGCTCATCAAAATTTGCCTCGCATTGTAAAGAGCTCTTTGATCTGTGGGTAAATATTTTAACATCCTTTTAAGATCCCAATATTTTCTCTCCCAAGCTAAATAATCTGCTCTTTTAATATGATCATCTGAGTCAATAAATTTTTTAAATTTGGCTCTATAATAACCTAAATCATTTTTTCTTATTGTAGCTTCAACCCAACCTTGTTTTATTAATTCTTTTACTTTATCGGTTTTGCCCTGTTCAAGATAAGCCTCAGCTAATTTTATTTTCCCCAATCCACCAACTGGTGGGTATTTTTCAAACCAATTAATTATTGAAGTAGGCGAGTTATTTCTTAAATAAATTTTTTCTTCTGCTAAGTATCTTATTCTATTTATTCTTGGATAGTCTTCATTTTGTTCAATAAATTTTTTATATTCAGCAAACGAAGCTCCATTTCTAGTCGTTTTAAGATGCATCCAAGTAATAAGGTTTTTAAACTCTCTGTCTTTAACTTTTGCTGCACTTTTTAAAGCACTATTCCATTTCTTATCTTTTATGAATTGAATAGTTTCTTTAGCTCTAGCAAAATCTTTTTGGTTTAAAATTGTTGATTTTTCAGCAGTCTCTGTTTTTGATTTATAAATTGATGGTTTTTTTTCTGGAAATATAAAAGAACTCTCTTTTTCTTTTACCTCAACTTTTTTAACTTCTTCTTTTTTTTTAATAGGTAATTCTTTTTTTTCTTTAACAATAGGATCCTTTTTTTGATCTTCATTTTGACCAATCAAAGGTTTTTTTTGAGGTAAATTACTAGAAAAACTTTTGCCTGAGCCCTTTTCAATTTTTTTAAATATTGAAGGTTTTTCTTTAGGAAAAAGGAACTGCTCATTCGAATAACTATAACCAAATGATAAAAAAAATGTTATTATTACTAGACTAATTAATTTATTGGTCATAAGTTAAGACTTATTTATCTTATTTTGTTTTATGCTTAAAGGATCAATTGTAGCTTTAATTACCCCTTTTGATGGTGAAAACCTAAGTGAGGATAATTATATAAAACTGATTAATTACCATTTAGAAAATGGCACAAATGGTGTTGTGCCAGGAGGAACGACTGGTGAGTCACCTACTTTATCTCATAATGAGCACAAAAAAATAATTGAAATAGCAGTAAAGGAATGTAATGGAAAGATTCCGGTCGTTGCGGGCACCGGTTCGAATTCTACAGATGAAGCCATAGAGTTATCTAAATTTGCTGAAAAGGCTGGATCTGATGCTTTGTTAGTAGTGACCCCATATTATAATAAACCAACCCAAGAAGGTCTTTATCAACATTATAAAATGATAAATGATAACGTTGGTATTCCTATAATTATTTATAATATTCCTTCGAGATCTGTCATAGATATGAATGTAGACACAATGGCCAAATTATACGAACTTAAAAATATTAAAGGAGTGAAAGATGCTACAGGTGATTTAAACCGGGTGGATCAACAATTAAAAGCTTTGGGAAAAGAGTTTATACAATTAACGGGTAATGATGATAATGCTTTTGAATTTAATAAACGAGGTGGAGTTGGTGCTATAGGAGTAACTGCAAATGTTGCTGCTAAACTTGCATCTGATTTTCAAAAGGCTTGTGTTAATGATATTAAGAAAGCATCAGAGTTAGATAAACTCCTTCAACCTTTGCATACATCATTATTTATCGAGAGCAATCCATCTCCTATTAAATATGCAGCTTCACTTTTAGGAATGTGTGAACCAACTGTAAGATTGCCGCTAGTTGAGATAAGAGAAGAAACAAAAAAAAAAGTATCAGATGCTCTTAAAGTAGCAAAGTTACTTTAATGAAACGAAAATCAGTTCCTGGTCAAAAAATTATTTGCTTAAATCGTAAAGCAAGTTTTAATTACTTTTTTATAGAATTATTAGAAGCTGGAATTGTTTTGAAAGGGTCTGAAGTAAAGTCTCTTAGAGATGGAAAAGGGAGCATAGCTGATTCATATGCCATCGATAATAACGGAGAGTTATTTTTAATTAACTCTCATATACCTTTATACCGTCAATCTTCATATAACAATCACAATCCAAAGGGAGATAGAAAATTATTATTAAACAAGAAAGAAATAAATAAATTAATTGGTAGAATTAACCAAGAAGGTCTTACATTAATCCCAACAAAATTATATTTCTCAAATGGCAAGGTAAAAGTAGAAATTGCTGTCGCTAAAGGAAAAAAATTATATGACAAAAGACAAGTAAAAAAGACAAGAGATTGGAATAGAGAAAAGGCAAGATTGTTAAGTAAAAATAATAAATGATACATTTAAATATTGGATCAAATTTAAATTCTAATAATAGATCTAGGTTTGATAATATTTCTCTAGCTATTAATCTTTTAATTGACTCAAAAGTAAAAATCAGAAAAATTTCTAATTTTTATGAGACCCCTTCATATCCTAATCAAAATTTTCCTAAATTCCTAAACGTAGGAATAATGGTTAATTACCATAGTGATTTTTTAAAACTGTTTAATGAAATTAAAAAAATTGAAAAAAAATTGGGAAGAATTAAAACTATAAAAAATGACCCTAGAATAATTGATATAGACATTATTGATTTTAATAGTGAAATCAAAAATACTGATAAATTGACTTTACCTCACCCAAAATGCCATATAAGGAATTTTGTGTTATACCCAATTTTACAAATAGATCCCAATTGGTCTCATCCAATATTTAAGAAAAACCCCCAATTTTTAATAAATAAACTAAGTCAAAAATTAAGGATTGAGATTACAAGATTAAAGAAAAATGTTAATATTGATTTATGATTGATAATAATGAATTAATTGATCAGATTAAATCATATAACAGATTTCTAAATTCAGAGTCATTAAATAAAGCTTATAATTTTGCTTTAGAAGCTCATCAAAATCAAAAGAGAGAAGAAGGTGTTCCTTATATAATACATCCAGTTGCTGTTGCAAAGATTTTAACAGAATTAAAATTAGATAGCGCCACTATAACTACGGGTCTATTACATGACACAATAGAAGATACTAATGTTACATACGAAACAGTAAAAAAAGAGTTTGGAGAGGAAGTTGCAAATTTAGTAGAGGGTGTTACAAAAATTTCAGCTTTAGAAGATAAAGCATCTAGCGACTCAAAGGCTGAAAATTTTAGAAAATTAATTCTTGCAACTTCAAAAGATATCAGAGTTTTGTTAGTTAAATTAGCAGATCGATTACATAATATGCGAACGATCCAATTTGTTAAAAATAAAGATAAGATCATAAGAAAAGCTAAAGAAACAATGGAAATATATGCACCTTTAGCTGATAGAATGGGAATGAACAGAATTCGAGACGAACTTGAAGATTTATCTTTTTCTGTCTTAAATAAACCAGCAAGAGATTTAATTATAGAAAGATTAAATTTTATAAAAAATAATACAGAAGATACTTTTAAATTAATTTCGCATGAATTAATTGAGATTTTAAAGAACAATGGTATCACAGCAACAATAACAGGTCGTGAAAAAACGCCTTTCTCTATTTGGAGAAAAATTCAAAATAAAAAAATTTCATTAGAACAACTCACTGATATAATTGGGTTTAGAGTTATAGTTAAAGATATTGAAAGCTGTTATAAAACGCTTGGAATTTTTCATAGTAGATTTTCTACAATTCCTGGAAAATTTAAAGATTATATCTCAACACCAAAAATTAATAATTACAAATCAATACATACAGCAGTAATTGGTCCAAAAAAACATAGAATAGAAATTCAAATTAGGACACATGAAATGCATGAATTTGCACAAAGAGGAATTGCCTCTCATTGGAAATATAAATCATCAGAAAAATTTTCTGAGCTTTCTTGGAAAGAATATGATTGGTTAAGAGATTTAGTTGAGATTATAGAAGCTGGTACGAGCCCTGAACATTATTATGAGTTTACAAAGCTACAAATGTTTCAAGAGAATGTTTTTTGTTTTACACCAAAAGGCGCAGTGATAAAATTACCAAAAAATGCTACTCCAATTGATTTTGCTTATGCTGTTCACACTAAAATTGGCAATAGCGCTATAGGATGCACTATTAATGGAAGCCACGCAACGCTTCAAACAATTTTGAAAAATGGAGATCTTGTAAATATAGAAGCATCAAAAAATGCCTCTCCTTCTTTGCATTGGCTTTCATCTTCAGTTACCGGTAAAGCTCGCTCAGCTATTCGTAGATACTGGCAAGATAAATCTACTGAAAGTTTCAATACTATTGAAAAAAACTACTCTAGTACAATTGAGATAGATTTGCCCCACAAACCGGGTGTCTTAGGTCATATTACATCTCTTATAGGGCTTAATAAAGGAAATATCGTAAATTTAGAAATTATAAAAAGAAAAAAAGAACACCTTACTTTCTCAATCGATCTACAAATTAAAGATTTGAAAAATTTTACAAACTTGATAAGTCAAATAAAGCAAAGTAATTTAAAATTTAAAATAATTCGACACAAACAGAAAAAAAATGCTTTCATTAGAAGAATCTTTGAAAATTTTAAAAGAAACTAACGCACTAATTGAAGGTCATTTTATACTTTCTTCTGGCTTACATAGCCCACAATATGTTCAGTGCGCCCAATTAATGAGTAAACCAAATAAAGCAATAAAAATATGTGAGTCTCTTGCAAGTAAAATTAAAAATGAATTTGACGATTTTGATTTAATATTATCTCCTGCGATGGGTGGCATAATCATTGGTTATGAACTTGGAAAAATTTTAAATAAACAAACTATATTTTCCGAAAGAGAAAATGGTGAATTCAAATTAAGAAGAGACTTTAAAATTAAAAAAGAAGATAAGGTTTTAATTGTGGAAGATGTAATTACCACAGGAAAGTCTAGTATAGAATGTTCGAAATTAGTTACCTTGAATAATGCAAATATAGTTGGCTATGCATGTATTATAGATAGATCTAATGGTAAATCAGAAATTAAAGGTAAAATTGTTTCTCAAGTAGAACTAAATATTCCAACTTATAGTAAAGATAATCTTCCCAAAGAACTATTATCGATAGAAGCAATCAAACCTGGAAGCAGAAATCTTTAATGAAAAGAATTAGGTTGGGTGTAAATATAGATCATGTTGCTACTGTAAGAAATGCAAGAGGAGAGTCTTATCCAAGTCCATTGAGAGCGGCGTTGATAGCTGAAAAAAATGGAGCAGATTCTGTTACTATTCATTTAAGGGAAGACAGAAGACATATAAATGAATTTGATTTAAAAAAAATTATTAAGAAATTAAAGATTCCTCTTAATTTAGAGATTGCAGCCACAAGAGAAATGTTAAAAATTGCTTACAAAAGTAGACCACCTTTTATATGTGTAGTCCCTGAAAAAAGAAAAGAAATTACAACAGAGGGTGGACTTAATTTAAATTATAATAAAAATTTTTTAAAAATATTAATAAAAAAGTTAAAAAAAAATAAATCTCGTATTAGTCTTTTCATTGAACCAAGTTTAAAAGATTTAGAAAAAGCAAAAGAATTAGATGCAGATTGTGTAGAGATACACACAGGTAAACTTTGTAATCTTATTAATAAAAAAAAGAATTATAAAAATGAATTAAAAAGAATTCATAAGGCAGTAGATAAAGGTAAAAAACTAGGACTAGAAGTTCATGCAGGTCACGGTCTGACATATACTTCAGCAAAAATATTAGCCAAGATACAAGGTATCCAAGAGTTTAATATTGGTCACTTTTTAGTTGGCGAGTCAATATTTGAGGGTATGCCTACAACAATTAAAAAATTTAAAAGAATTCTTAAATTATGAGTATTTATGGAATAGGCACAGATATCGTTAATGTCAATAGAATAAAACATTCTTTAAAAAATAAAAAATTTATTAATCGTGTTTTTAATGAAAAAGAAATCTCAAAATGTAAAAAAATTAATAATAGTATTAATTGTTATGCTAAAAGATTTGCAGCGAAAGAGGCATTTTCAAAAGCTTTAGGTACCGGTATATCAAATGGTATCAATTTAAATGAAATTGTAATTTTAAATAAAAAATCAGGTAAACCTTATATTAATATTGTTGGTCAAACAAAAAAAATTCTTGAACGAAAATTTAAAAGAAAAAAATCAAAAATTTCACTATCTCTTACTGATGAAAAAAAATATGCAGTTGCTTTTGTAACAATATCAATATGAACAAACAAAAAATTATCCATTCTATTTTTGATAATGCAAAAACTTTAATAGGAGCCTTAGCAATAGCTATTTTAATTAGGTCGCTTTTATTTCAACCATTTTATATTCCTTCATCATCTATGGAACCTACCTTATTAGTTGGTGATCGTATATTTGTGTCAAAATACACTTATGGTTATAGTAAGCATTCGTTTCCATTTAGTCCAAATATTACTAATAAACGATTTTTTTCAAAATCACCTCAGAGAGGCGATTTAGTTGTTTTTAAAACACCTGCAGACAATAGAACAGACTATATAAAAAGACTGATAGGGTTGCCTGGTGACTCTATCCAATTTGTTGAAGGTGAGATACTTATTAATAATAATAAAATTTTAAGACAAAAAATTGAAAATAAAAAAATTATAAGATGTGGAAAATTTTTACTTGAAACTGATACTTATATTGAAACCTTACCAAATGGATTAAAACATTTAGTTGCCTATAAAAAAAAAGGGTCACTACAAAATTCCAAAATATTCCAGGTTCCCGAAAATCATTATTTTTTACTTGGTGATAATCGTGATTGCTCAAAAGATAGTAGATATCTTGATAGTGTCGGATATATCAACAAACTAAATTTAGTTGGAGAGGCGAAACTTATATTTTTTTCTAACGACACAAATATTAGTAGTTTGTTAAAATTTTGGAATATTGAAAAATCTTTTAGATTAGAAAGATTATTTAAAGGTTTATAATGGAAAAAAAAATTAAAGAGCTCGAAAAAATTATCAAATATAATTTCAAAAAATCATCGTTATTAGAAAAAGCATTAACTCATAAAAGTTTCGATAATAATAATAATAATGAAAAATTAGAGTTTTTAGGTGATAGAGTTTTAGGTTTAATAATCTCTGAGAAACTTTTAAATAAATTTCCAGATGAAAAAGAGGGAATAATTGATAAAAAATTTGCTAATCTAGTAAATAAAAAAACATGTTTACTGATTGCTAGAAAAATCAATTTGAAAAAATTTATTTTATTAGGAGCCTCACACAAACAACTCGAAAGATCAGCAGATAAAATTAATAGTGATTGTTTAGAGGCTATTGTAGGTGCAATCTATTTAGACGGTGGAATTAAGTCTGTAGAAAAATTTATACTAAATTTTTGGGAGGAATATTTGCTTAGATCTAATATTACTTTGATCGATTCTAAAACCAAACTTCAAGAGTTTAGTCTTAAAAAATTTAAAGAACTTCCAAAGTATGTTTTTTTTAAAAAAACTGGACCACAACATAGACCATTGTTTAAAACAGAAGTTCAAATACCCAATTCAAAAAAAATTATTGGTATAGGTTCGTCAAAAAAAAATGCGCAGCAAAATGCTGCTGCTAAACTTTTAAAGATTTTAAATATATGATTTGGGAAGACGAATGTTATCTATTATCAAAAAGAAAATTTAGAGAAAACGCTAATATCATAAATATTTTTACGCAAAAAAAAGGAAAGATCGATGGAATAGTTTATGGTGGAACTTCAAGAAAGATTAAAAACTATTTGCAGATTTCCAATAAATTATTTGTGTCTCACACTTCAAAAAGTGAAAATAAAATCGGATATTTTAAAACAGAACTGATCAAACCTATTTCACCAATTTATTTTAATGATAAACAAAGAACATCCGCATTAATCTCTATTTGTTCATTATTAAATATTTTATTACCAGAATCCCAACCTAACAAAAAAATTTACGATTCTTTTGAAAAATTAATAAACTCTATAAATTTAGAAAATTGGATTTATATATATATTTTTTTCGAAATTAATCTTATTAAAGAACTAGGTTATGATACAAATTTAACTGAACATTTAAATAACATTAAGGCAGATAAAAATTTTATTAAAATCAAAATTGATGGATTTATTTATGAGATACCAAATTATTTGATCGAGAAAAAAATACCAAAAAGTTTTTCAAATTTGCTTATTCGAAAATCACTATTTTTTACGAGATTAATGATGCAGAACAAATTTTTTATACCAAATAATTTAATATTCCCTAAGTCTCGTGTAATTCTTGAAAATTATTTTAATTAGAATTTAATTTTTTAGCAATATCTAAAGCAAAATATGAAACAACAGCTGTCGCACCAGCTCTTTTAAAACATATTAAACTCTCAATAACAGCATCTTCATTAATTAAATTATTTTTAATCCCGTTTTTAATCAAACTGTATTCTCCAGAAACTTGATAAGCCAAAACAGGAATTTTAAAGTTTTCTTTTATTTTCTGAATTATATCTAAATATGGCAAACCAGGTTTCACCATAACCATATCTGCACCTTCTTTAATATCCAAAGCAACTTCTCTTAATGACTCATTGCTATTTGAAAAATCCATTTGATAATTTTTTTTGTCACTTTTTAATGATTTTTTTGATCCAACTGCATCTCTAAAAGGACCATAAAAATTAGAGGCATATTTAACTGCATAAGATAGAATTTGAACATCGTGATAATTATTTTTATCTAGAGATTTTCTAATTTTTCCAACTCTTCCATCCATCATATCCGACGGTGCAATTACATCACAACCCATTTGTGCTTGTAATAAAGATTGTTTTATCAGTATATCTACAGTTTCATCATTTATTACGTAACTATTTTTAACTAATCCATCATGTCCATGAGTTGTATAAGGGTCTAATGCTACATCAGTCATTATTCCGACATTATTTTTAAATTTTTTTTTTATAAATCTAATAGCTCTACAAACTAAATTGTCTTCATTTAAAGCTTCTGTCCCAAACTTATTTTTCTTATTATCAGGTGTTGACGGAAAAAGAGCTAATACTGGTATTTTGTTTTTGATTATGTTATTTACAATCATTTCTAAACGATCTATTGAATATTTATAAACCCCGGGCATTGATTTAATGGGTTGTTTCTTGTTTTTTCCATCCACAAGGAAAATTGGATAGATTAAATCATTACAAGATAAGTTGTTTTCTTGTATTAATCTTCTAGACCAGCTGTATTTTCTGGTTCTACGGAGTCTTAAACTAGGATATTTTCCGGTAATCATGATTTATTTAATGTATTATGCGACAAATGTATTATACAAATATATATTACAAAGAGATAAATAACAATAACTGATGACTACAGACTCAAAAAACATAGTAAATCTAGATTTAAAAAAAGATCAAAAAATTTTATCTTTTTCAGACTTTCAAAAGCAAAGTATTAAATTTGATATTACCAAACTTCAAGAAGCTTATAATCAAATAATACAAACTAAAAAATTTGATGATGGGGGTGGAATTTCTCATTTTGGTGCAATATGTTTGACGAGAATACCTGGAGATCCAGACTCAGTTAAAGGACATAAGGCAAGAGGTATTTATTGGACTAAGCCCGACAAATCAGGAAAAGAAGTTGTTAGAGATGTGAGTATAGATGAATCTGCTTATTCAGAATTTATACCTGACTATGAAAATACATATTTCAAAGAGGTGTTCGATGTTTTATCATCTAAATATAAGTTAGGTAGAGTTAGAATTTTATTAAAAGAACCTAGATCAACTTTAAGTTGGCATAGAGATCCAGAACCAAGGTTACATATTCCAATAATAACAAATCCTGGATGTTTAATGGTTATAGATAATGTAGCTAAACATATGCCAGCAGATGGATCTGTTTGGATAACCAATAATACTAAATATCATAACGCCTTTAATGGAGGTGAAGAAAATAGAATTCATCTTGTTGCATGTGTGTTAGATTATAAATTTAATTAAATTGAGTTTTTTATTTAAAAAAATTTGTATCGCTTCAGATCACGCTGGTTTTAATTTGAAAGAGGCAATTAAGGAATATCTTATAAATAAAAATGTATCAATTTTTGATTTAGGGCCCTTCCAAAATATGTCAGTTGACTACCCAGATTATGCAAAAAAATTAGCAAAACGAGTTAAAGCTAAAAAAAGTGATATTGGTATTTTAGTATGCGGATCTGGAACAGGTATGGCCATAAGTGCTAATAAAATCAAAGATATAAGAGCTGCTGTTTGCTATAATCCAAAGTCTACTAGATTGTCTAGACAACACAATAATGCTAATATAATTGCTCTAGGAGCAAGATTAACAAGAAAAAGTTTATCATTGAAACTAGTTGAATTATTTTTAAAGACTAAATTTGAAGGTGGTAGACATTTAAAGAGGATTAAAAAAATATAATGTCAGTAATTAAATTAGATAAATATTTAAATAGTTTTTTTAAATTAAAACTACAAGATGCTGATAAAGAACTTTATGACTCGATAAGAGAAGAATTTATCAGACAACAAAATCACATAGAATTAATTGCTTCAGAAAATATTGTTTCTAAAGCTGTTTTGGAAGCTCAAGGTTCTGTTTTAACAAACAAATATGCAGAAGGTTATCCTGGAAAAAGATATTATGGCGGTTGTGAGCATGTGGATGTATCTGAAAACCTTGCGATTGAAAGGGCTAAAAAATTATTTGATTGTAAATATGCGAATGTACAACCTCATTCTGGTGCTCAAGCAAATGGCGCAGTTTATTTGGCATTATTAAAACCTGGTGACACTACTCTAGCGATGAGTTTAAATTCTGGTGGACATTTAACTCACGGAGCAAAACCAGCTCAATCAGGTAAATGGTTTAATGCACTACATTACGAAGTTGATAAAGAAACTGGACTAATTGACTATGACGCTGTTGAGAAAATCGCAATTGAAAAAAAACCAAAGCTTATAATTGCCGGAGGTAGTGCTTATTCAAGAATTATTGATTTTAAAAAATTTAGAGAAATATGTGATAAAATTGGAGCATATCTCTTAGTAGACATGGCACATTTATCAGGTTTGGTTGCTGGGGGAGCTTATCCTAATCCGACCAAATATGCTGATGTTGTAACTTCTACAACACATAAAGTTTTAAGAGGTCCTAGAGGTGGAATCATTTTAACAAATAATGAGGAGTTGGCTAAAAAATTTAACAGTGCAATATTTCCTGGCTTACAAGGTGGTCCTTTAATGCATGTGATTGCAGCAAAAGCAGTTTGTTTCAAAGAGGCCTTATCAGATGAATTCAAAACATATACAAAAAATGTAATTAAAAATGCAAAAGTTTTATCAGAGAGATTATCTGAAAAAGGTTTTAAAATTTTTTCAGGCGGCACAGATACACACTTAATGCTTCTTGATCTTAGATCACTTAAAGTTACAGGCAAAGATGCTCAAGCCTCATTAGGAAGAGCAAATATTACTTGTAATAAAAACGGCATTCCGTTTGATACTGAAAGCCCATTCATTACTTCTGGTATAAGGTTAGGCACGCCTGCTTGTACAACGAGAGGTTTTAAAGAAGAAGAGTTTAAGTTAGTTGCAGATTTAATTTATAAAGTAGTTAAAGGTTTAAGTGAAAATAAAACAGACAATTCAAAAATAGAAAACGAAGTTAAAAAAGAGATTATTGACCTTTGTTCTTCTTTTCCAATATATGGAAATTAAATAAATTTATGCTTTGTCCTTTTTGTAGAGAAAAAGATACATCAGTAGTTGACTCTAGGCCAACAGAAGATGGTACAGCTATCAGAAGAAGAAGATTATGCGGTTGTGATAGAAAAGAAAGATTTACTACTTTTGAAAGAGTACAATTTCAAGAATTAACCGTAATCAAAGGTAATGGAAAAAGAGAACCTTTTGATAGGGATAAAATTTCTAAATCTATACGAATAGCTACAAGAAAAAGACCAATTGACTCTGAAACCATCGAAAAGTTTATTTCAAAAATAGTTAGAAACTTAGAGGGTCTTGGAGAAAGTGAAATTCCTACACCAACAATTGGGAAATTCATTATGGATGGTTTGTCATCATTAGATAAAGTTGCTTATGTTCGTTTTGCTTCTGTTTACAAAAACTTTAAAGAAGCAAAGGATTTTGAACAATTTGTAGGCAATTTAGATGACAGTAAATCATAAATATTATTTAAATCTTGCTTTTGATTTAGCTGAAAAAAATATTGGGCAAACAAAGTTAAACCCCTCGGTAGGATCCGTAGTAGTTAAAAATGGCACTATAATAGGTTCTGGTGTTACTTCATTAAATGGAAGACCTCACTCTGAATTTAATGCTTTGAAAAATTTAAAAAATTGCACAGGAGCATCATTATATACAACTTTAGAACCTTGCACACATTTTGGAAAAACTCCTCCATGTGTTGATATTATAACTAAAAAAAAAATTAAAAATGTCTATTATGCTTTTGAAGATCCTGATAATAGAACTTATAAAAAAGCTAAAAAGATTTTAGAGACAAAAGGTATAAAAACAAAATTAATTCCATCTAGTAAATTTTTAAAATTTTATAAAAGTTACTTTTGGAATAAGTATCATTCGACTGCATATGTAACTGCGAAAATTGCTATTACTAAAGATTATCTAACCATAAATAGGAAAAATAAATGGATTACTAATTATACCTCTAGAAAAATTGCTCATTTACTTAGAAATAAACACGACTCCATTTTATCAACTTCAAAATCAATTAATCAAGATAATTCTTTATTAAACTGCAGGATTAATGGTTTAAATAATAATAAACCAGATTTATTCATTATTGATTTGAAATTAAAACTTAAAAAAAAATTATCACTTAACAATTTGCTCAAAACAAGAAAAACATATTTAATTACAAAAAAAACTAATGCGAAAAAATCTTTAGTTTATAAAAAATTAGGATATAAAATAATTTTAGTTGATCAATTAAATAATAAAAATGATTTTGTATTGCTTAGTAAAAAAATTTATAATTTAGGCTATTCAAGGTTATTAGTTGAGTCAGGTCTTACTTTCTTAAATTATTTGCTGAAATACAAATTAATTAATGATTTATATATTTTTAAAAGTAATAATAAATTAGGTAAAAATGGAAAAAATAATGATACCTCAAGTTTTCTTAAGAAAATCCACCCAAAACTACTAACAATTAATTTGATTAATGATAAACTTTTTAAAAAAGAATTTTGATTATGTTTAATGGAATAATTTACAATACTGGAAGTGTTAAAGATATCAAAAAATACAAGAATAGCATTTATGTAGGTATTCAAACAAAGATTAGTTTCAATACCAAAGATATTGGATCATCGGTTTGTTGTGATGGAGTATGTTTAACAATTACTAAAATTAAAAAAGATATAATTTATTTTTATATTTCTTATGAAACATTAAAAAGATCAAATTTTAATAAAATCAAAATAAATCAAATTATTAATTTAGAAAAATCACTTATCTACGGCCAAAGTATTTCAGGTCATTTTACTCAAGGCCATGTTGACTCTACTGCAATTACACAAAAAATTAATATTGTTGATAATACTTGGGTAATAAGGTTACAAATTTTAGATAAAACCTTAAATAAATTTTTAACTGAAAAAGCGTCAATTGCCATTAATGGTGTCTCATTAACCATTTCTAAAATTTATAAAAATTTTTTTGAAATTAATGTTATTCCTCATACCCTAAAGCTTACAAATTTAAAGAAATTAAAACGCAATAGTATTGTAAATGTAGAATTAGATATATTGAGCAAATATATATACAAATATTCAAAATAAATGCCTAAAAATAAATTTTCAAAAATTTCTTCTATTATTCAGGATGCAAAAAAAGGAAAAATGTTCATCTTAGTCGATGATAAAAATAGGGAAAATGAAGGTGATCTAATAATCCCAGGCTCCAAATGCACCTCAAAAAATATAAACTTTATGGCTAAACATGGAAGAGGATTAATATGTTTAGCTCTAACAAAAAAACAAGTAGATAATTTGAAATTGCCTTTAATGTCATCGATTAACAAATCTAGGATGCAAACAGCTTTTACAGTTTCAATTGAGGCTAAGAAGGGAATTACAACTGGGATTTCTGCACAAGATAGAGCTAAAACAATTAAAACAGCGATTAATCCAAAAGTAAGAAAAAGTGAGATTGTTTCACCAGGTCATGTTTTTCCATTAGTAGCAAGAAACGGAGGTGTATTAGAAAGAGCTGGTCATACAGAAGCTTCGGTTGATATTTCAAAATTATCTAAGTTAAATCCAAGTTCAGTAATATGCGAAGTAATGAATGAAGATGGGAGAATGGCTAGATTAAATGACTTATTTAAATTTTCTAAAAAACATAAAATCAAACTAGCTTCTATTGAGGACTTGATTTCTTATCGTTTAAAATATGAAAAATTAATTAATCGTCATTCTTCAAAAATTATATATTTAAGAAAAATTGGAAAAGTTTTTATCTATAATTATAAAAATAAATTAGAAAATAATATCAATTTTGCAATTACAAAAGGTAAGTTTAATCAAAAAAAATCTGTACCCATAAGAGTATTATCAAGCAAAATTAGAAATAAAAATATATTACAAACTAATAGCGTAAAAAAATCCTTAAAAACAATGTGTAAATATAAGAATTTTTTGTTACTAATTATAAATAATAAAAATAATATTACGAAGAATAATAATATAAATACTTTAAGATATTACGGGATAGGTGCTCAGATAATAAAAGATCTTAATATTAAAAATATGATATTAATTTCAAGAAGTAAAAAAAAAATAATCGGACTTGAAGGATATGGTCTAAGAATTAAAAAACAGATAATAATAAAATGAAAAAAATTTTAATTGTTAATTCAAATTATTATAAAAATATCTCAAAAAATTTAGTAATAAGTGCTAGAAATGAGTTGATTAAAGCAAAACTCTCAACAAGTTTACTTGAAGTGCCTGGTGTTTACGAGATACCTGTCGCTATAAGAAAAAACATCAATAAATTTGATGGTTTCATTGCACTTGGTTGTGTTATTAAAGGTCAAACTCCCCATTTTGATTTTATATGCTTATCTATTTTTAATGCTATTCAAAATCTTTCAATTAATTTTAACAAACCTATTGGAAATGGTGTTATTACTGCGTTAAATATTAATCAGGCTCGTGCAAGAAGTATGAGATCATTAAATAAAAAACCAAATAAAGGGTCAGAAGCTGCAAACGCAGTCATATCTATTTTAAAAAATGGACCCAAAAAAATCTAAAAATTCTTCACCAAGAATAAAAGTAATCCAAAAAATTTATAACTCTGTAATGAACCCAGAGTCTGTTATAGAGTATCCCAAAAGTCAGTATAAAAAATTCATTAAAGATGTTGTGACTGGTACTTTAGAACGATCTGAACTAATAGAGGAAAAAATTAATTTACATTTAGATAATGATATAGATCTAAAGAAAACAGATAAGTTGCTTAAAATAATACTGTTTGCATCTATATTTGAACTAATGTTTAGACCCAATACTCCTAAAAAAGTTATAATAAATGAGTATTTGTTAGCATCGGAACGCTTTTTAGAGAAAATTCAAATAGGTTATTTAAACGCAATACTAGATAAAATAGCTAAAGTTTTAAGAAAAGATGAGCAAAAACTGTAATTTTTATAAGTTTAGCTTGCGTTTTTAATATTAATTTGGCATTTATGCGCTTTAAATCATGACAAACTATTTAGAATTACTTTATTTAATTACTTTTATCGGTGTTTTAGCTGTAGCTTATAGTTATTTATTATCTGGACAAATTATTTCATCAAGCGCTGGAAACGCAAAAATGCAAGAGATTGCAGAGGCCATTCAAATAGGCGCAAAGGCGTATTTAAATAGACAGTATAAAACTATAGCTATAGTAGGTATTTTAGTGCTCGGTATAGTAACTTATTTTTTTAGTTATTTAGTTGGTGTTGGATATTTTATTGGAGCTTTTTTATCGGGAGTTGCGGGTTATGTTGGGATGTTAATATCAGTAAAAGCCAATGTGCGTACTGCTGAGGCTGCTCGTCAAAGTTTACAATCTGGTTTAACAATAGCATTCAAGTCTGGGGCAATTACAGGTCTACTAGTTGCTGGTTTAGCTTTATTGGCAATCACTTTTTATTATATAGTTTTAATAAATTTAAATGTAGATAACAGAGAAATAATTAATGCTTTAGTAGCCTTAGGATTTGGTGCCTCACTAATTTCAATTTTTGCCAGACTTGGAGGTGGAATTTTTACAAAAGGAGCTGACGTAGGTGCAGATTTAGTAGGTAAAGTAGAGGCGGGAATACCTGAAGATGACCCAAGAAATCCTGCAGTAATCGCAGATAATGTGGGGGATAACGTTGGTGATTGTGCTGGGATGGCTGCAGATTTATTTGAAACTTATGCAGTTACTATTGTAGCAACAATGGTTTTAGCATCAATTTTTTCTCCTCAAGATTATAATTTAATGATTTACCCATTAGCGATTGGCGGAGCGTGTATCATTACCTCGATCATTGGAACTTGGTTTGTAAAATTAGGAAAAAGTAAAAATATTATGGGTGCTTTATATAAAGGTTTTATCGTAACTGCTATAGCATCTTTAATCATTATGTATCCAGTTACAAATTCAGTTGTGGGAATTAATATTACTTACAATAATAACGCTGGAGCAATATTTTCTGGTTTAGATTTATATATTTGTGGCGTTGTAGGATTTATAATTACTGGATTATTAATTTGGGTAACGGAATACTACACTGGGACAAATTATAGACCAGTTAAAACTGTTGCAAAGTCATCAACAACTGGCCATGGAACTAATGTAATTCAAGGTCTTGCTATTTCAATGGAGGCTACAGCTATTCCAGCTTTGATAATTGTTGCTGGTATTTTATACACAAATAGTCTGGCTGGATTATTCGGTATCGCAATAGCAGTTACTTCTATGTTAGCGCTCACAGGTATGGTGGTTGCGTTGGATGCTTATGGACCAGTGACGGATAACGCAGGCGGTATAGCAGAAATGTCTAAACTTCCAAAAAATGTGAGAAAAACTACTGATGCTTTAGACGCTGTTGGAAATACAACTAAAGCTGTAACAAAAGGGTATGCAATTGGTTCTGCCGGATTAGGCGCGTTAGTATTATTTGCAGCTTATACTGAAGATATTAAATATTTTTCAAAAGTAAAAGGGTCTGTATTAGAAGGAGTTAACGTTACTTTTGATTTATCAAATCCATTTGTTGTAGCAGGTTTATTAATTGGAGGTATGCTTCCTTATCTTTTTGGTTCTATGGGTATGCAAGCTGTAGGAAGAGCAGGCGGTGCAGTAGTAATTGAAGTTAGGAGACAATTCAAAAAAATACCGGGAATAATGAAAGGAAAAAGAAAACCTGATTATGGAAGATTAGTGGATTTACTTACAAAAGCAGCCATAAAAGAGATGATTGTTCCGTCTTTATTACCAGTTTTATCTCCAGTTATTCTTTATTTTATTATTCTTCAAATTGCAGGAATCGAAGCTGCGCTATCATCATTAGGAGCTATGTTACTAGGTGTAATTATAACTGGATTATTTGTTGCAGTATCAATGACAGCCGGAGGAGGCGCATGGGATAATGCAAAAAAATATATTGAAGACGGTAATTTTGGTGGAAAAGGTTCAGAAGCTCACAAATCTGCCGTTACCGGTGACACAGTTGGAGACCCATACAAAGATACAGCAGGTCCAGCTGTAAACCCAATGATAAAAATTACGAATATAGTAGCGTTATTACTTTTAGCAGTAATCGCTCACTAGTTTTTTTTACGATTTCCGTACATTTTTTGTTTTATACTTTGTAGAAAAGATTGAACAAAACTCTTCTGAGAAAGATCATTTTCGGTGATTTTATCTGAGAATTCAATTTTATTGATCTCTTCTTTTGTAATAAATTTTTTGTTATCTAAAATTCCATATTTATTAAAATTTAGAACTAATACATTATTCTCTTTTAACTTGTGCCTACCTAATTTATGGAACTTGCCTTTTGTTAGGACTCTCTCCAGGTAAATCCAACTATTTTGATCCAGATCATCTTTAATTTGTGGTTGTCCTATAATTTTAATTACATCATTTTTATTTGATTTATTGACAATTAATTTATTAGCTCTATTTTCAAGAAATGCTATTCCATGAGATTTATTAGGATCTTGTAATTGACATCCCAATAAAATAGTTATTAAAAATACTATTAATAAATGTTTATAAACAAACGACATAATTCTGATCTTTATAATATATTATTAATTTTGTCTCGAAATATATTTTTTTACAAAGATTTATCTTTAAAAGACTCTTTTGAAACAAGAGTTTTTTTAATGTTTATTCACTATTCAATTATATTAATAGTTTTTAAATCAAAAAATTTAAAAGTAGATCAAGAGAATTATAATCACTTATTTAATTGTATAGAAAACAACTTAAGAGAGCTGGGTTTTGGTGACGTATCAGTTAATAAAAAAATGAAAGATCTTAATAAAATATTATATGATATCCTTTTAAAATTAAATCTTAATAAAAGTGGTTTTAAGCTAAATCAAGAATTAATAGGCAAATATTTTAACAATTTTACCTCTAATAATGAAAAATGGGATAAATGCAAAGACTACTTTGAAGGATTTTATAAATTTTGTTTTGATATGGATCCAGAAAATATGTTAAAAGACCTAAACAAATATAAATTTTAAATAATGGCTGTACCAAAAAGAAAAACATCTGTATCAAAAAAACGAATGAGGAGATCTCATCATAAATTGTCTTCGGTAAATATTATTGAAGATAAAAAAAGTGGTGAATATAAACTTTCTCACCACATAGATCTCAAGTCTGGTTATTACAACGGAAAAAAAATTCTAGATATTTAATTCAATTATTATGTCAAAAAAAATTTCTATTGCAATTGATGCAATGGGTGGCGACAATTCTCCCGATAAAACTATAGAAGGAGTAAAAATTTTTTTGAGTCATAAAAAAAAAAATAATGACTTTATTCTTAATCTTTTTGGCAATGAAGAAATTATCAATTCAAAATTAAAAAAATATAAGGTTAATTCAAATTTGATTAAAGTTATTAATTCAAACAAAGTCGTATCTGATGAAGAAGCTCCGTTAACAGCTGTTAAGAATTCAAAAAATACAAGTATGTGGGATTGCATTCAACATCAACTAGAGGGAAAATCTGATATAAGTTTATCAGCAGGTAACACGGGCGTTTTACTGGTTATATCTAGAATGATTTTAAAAATGATGAATGAAGTTAGTAAACCAGCTTTAGCAGGTTTATGGCCAAACAAAAATGGAATGAATGTAGTTATGGATCTTGGTGCCAATATTGAGTGTAACGAACAAAATCTTGTTGATTTTGCAGAATTAGGTTCTGCGCTTTACAAATCTTTATTTCCTGAAGATAAACCTAAAGTATCTTTATTAAATGTTGGATCTGAAGAAATTAAAGGAACAGAAATGTTAAAAAAAGCATCACAAAAATTAAAAGATCTTTCAAATGACGACAACTTTATTTACAATGGATATATCGAAGGAAATAATATTATGAGTGGAGACTCTAATGTTATAATAACTGATGGCTTCACTGGAAACATTGCTTTAAAAACTGCTGAAGGAACTGCTAAATTTATTACAAAAAATTTAAAAACATCATTAAATATATTATCACTCTTATTTTCTTTTTTTTCTCTCAAAAAATTTAAAGATAAACTAGATCCTCGAAAATATAATGGTGCTATTTTTTTAGGCTTAAATGGTCCTGTTGTTAAAAGTCATGGTGGTATAGATGCCATTGGTTTCTACTATTCAATAGATCTATGTTATAAAATCGTTAAAGGTAATTTGATTTCACAAATAAAAAAAAATTTAAAAAATATTAATAATGTTTAAAAAGACAATTAATAAACTTCATCTTTCATTTAATTTAAGTAAAGAGCTGGGATACTCTATAAATTTATCAAAAAAAATAATTGATGATTTAATTGATATAATTATTCAAAATATAAAAGATGATAACTTTAATTTGAAAAATATTGGTAAGTTTAAGATAATTCACAAAAAAGAAAGAATAGGCAGAAACCCTAAAACTAAAGAGAAATTTCTAATTTCTTCAAGAAAATCATTAAGTTTTACACCATCAAAAAATTTAAAGATCGACTTAGATGAAATAAAATGGATAAATTAATAAGTATTTCAAAACTCTCTAAAATATTAAATTTAGTAGACCCATTAACAAAAAAACCTTTGAATCATACATTAAGATATTGGGAAAGAGAATTTAAAGAGATTAAACCTAAGAAGATAAATAACCGGAGATATTACAACTCTAAACAAGTTGAAATTATTAAAATGATAAATTTTTTAATCAAAAACAAAGGAATGACGATCTCTGGTGTAAAAAAATTGATAAACTCTAATACAAATAAACTTGACGTTAACGATAACTATAGTTTAAAAGCTGATTATTATAAAAATTTAATTAAATCGAAAAGTAAGAAAATATTAGATAAAATAAATAAAATTAAATCTTATGGCAAAAAAAACTCATCTTAAAGTTCGTCTAGTTCCTGAAAGCAATCCTGATAGTAAATTTATTTATTACGCAAAAAAACCTACAAAAGGTGAAAAAGCAAAAGATAAACTTAAACTTAAAAAGTATAATCCTAATACACGCAAACATGAAATTTTTATTGAAAAAAAATTACCACCGCATAGTAAATAATTATTTTTTTTTAAAATTTCTAAATTCATAATCAATAAAAGCATTAATCATATTTTTCCATATTCTATTTGTTACTATCGTATCTATTTTCTTTCTCTTTGATTTTTTGGAAATATTTTTTAAAATTATTGCTATCCTCTTTTTATCTACGATATCTTTCTTAAATTTTTTATTTTTGATAACTAAATCTACAAGTTTTGATCGTTTTTTGATTATATCTAATAATTGATTATCTAATTTATCTAATTTTTTTCTTATTTTAACTATATTCTTATTTACCATAGCGACAATTTAAAGTTTTAGAATAATTATTTAAATATATATTATAAAATATGTATCCAAACGAGAAAAAAATAAATAGATTATTTCAATATTGGTTAATTACATCTTTAATTTTAGTCTTTTTTATAATTATAGTTGGTGGCTTAACAAGATTAACTAATTCAGGCCTTTCAATTACCGAGTGGGAATTGTTTAATGGAATTCTTCCGCCATTAAATGATATAACTTGGTCTTATTATTTTGATCAATATAAATTAATTCCCCAATATAAAATATTAAATTTTGACATGAGTATTGATGAATTTAAAATCATATTTTATTGGGAATATTTTCATAGAATTTTAGCAAGGTTGATAGGTTTATTTTTTTTATTACCACTAATTTATTTTTATTTTTCTAAAAAAATTGAAACCAAATACTTAAATTACTGCTATCTTATTTTTATTTTGATACTTATCCAAGGAGTCATAGGATGGTACATGGTTAAAAGCGGTTTAGTAAACAATGTAACAGTAAGCCACTATAGATTGTCTATACATTTATCAATAGCTATAATAATTATCTCTTCAATATTTTGGTTAATTAAAAATATAAGTTCTGGTAAAAATAAAATTTTTTTTAAATTTTCTAAAAATAATTCTCCTTACTTAATTCTTATTTTAATGATTTTTGTTCAAATTATAATGGGTGCTTTTGTTTCTGGATTAGATGCAGGTCGTATATATCAAACATGGCCATTGATGGGTAATTCTTTTTTTCCTAACGATTTAGTTTACAAAGATCTTGTAAATTTCGAAAGTCATTCACTTGTGCAGTTTTACCACCGAAGTTTAGCTTATGTTATTTGTCTATATATACTTTTTCTTGCTGTAAATATTTATAAGAAAAAAATAATATCCTTATATAATCCTTTAAAAATATTACTTTTATTTTTATTTTTGCAAATAATATTGGGCATTTCTACTTTAGTTAGTGGTTTAAATATTTTTTTAGCTTCTATACATCAAATAACAAGTGTCTTATTGGTTTTTAGTGCAATAAACTTATACTTTTTAAGAGCAAAATAAATTGACTTTAATAGACATTCTTTGTATTTATCGCCCATTATAATGACACCGTTTATTAAAAAAAAAGAAATTAAAAAAGATTGGTATATAATAAATGCGCAGAATGCTGCTGTTGGAAGATTAGCCGCATTTATATCCAAGGTTTTGAGAGGAAAGAATAAATCTACATATAATCCGCATATTGATAATGGAGATTTTGTAGTAGTAACAAATATTGACAAAATCAAGTTTACAGGAAAAAAATTTACGAATAAAAAATATTATAAACACACAGGTCATCCAGGAGGAATAAAAGAGACAACTCCTTTTACGTTAAAAGAAAAAAATAATTCCGAAAAAATTCTAAAACTTGCAGTCAAAAGAATGTTGCCAGGAGGACCACTTGCTAAAAAACAATTAACAAAATTAAAAATCTATAATGGCGATAAACACCCTCATGAATTGCAAAAACCAAAGCTTATTGAGTTTGAAAAATTAAATAAAAAAAATCATATCAAATAATGAGTCAATCTAATCAGTCATTAGTAAAAAAAAACAAGATTAAGCTAGATTTTAGAGATAGCAAATATGCAACGGGTAGAAGAAAAAGATCTATCGCTAAGGTTTGGGTAAAAAAAGGTTCGGGCAACATTCATGTAAATGGCCTTAAGATGAACGATTATTTTAAAAGGCCAGTGCACCAAATTATTGTCACTAGACCTTTAGAAATATCTGAAGTAGCTACAAGTTATGACGTTAAATGTTCTGTAAAAGGTGGAGGGTTATCAGGCCAAGCTGGCGCTATTATTTTGGGGATATCAAAAGCTTTAATAGCACATGATGAAAATTTAAAGAAAAATTTAAAAAAAGATAAACTTACCACAAGAGACTCAAGAGTAGTTGAACGTAAAAAATACGGTCACAGAAAAGCTCGAAGAAGCTTTCAGTTTTCTAAAAGATAATCATTTAAATTTAACTATTACTAAAGACGATGATATAAGAAATTATGTTGAAGCATAATAAAATAAATATAGCCGTGATTGGTGCTACTGGATATACAGGTTTGGACCTAGTTTATATGTTGTCTAAACATCCAAAAGTGAAAATTAAATATCTGTGTGCTACAAAAAATCTTGGTAAAAAAATTAGTATTTTTGACAGCAGAATTAAAAAAAAACTTCCCTCAATAAGTTCTGTTAAAAAAATTGATTGGAATGAAATAGATCTAGTTTTTCTTTCACTACCTAACGGTGAAGCGCATAAAATAATTAAGAAATATTACTATAAAAATAGTAGATTAAAATTTATAGATTTATCAGCAGATTTTAGAATATCAAATCCGATAATTTATAAAAAAAATTACAAATTAAAACATAAAGCAATTAAATTCATTAAAAAATCTTTGTATTCAATTCCAGAATTTACAAAAAAAAATATTAAAAATTTTAGGATAATTTCAAATCCTGGATGTTATCCTACATCAATTCAGATTCCATTAATTCCGTTAATAAATAAAAATTTGATTAAAACGGATAATATCACAATTGACTCAAAATCAGGTTATTCTGGAGCTGGAAAAAATTTAGAAAAAAAATTTTCCCATAAAAATTTATATGCATCTACTCATGCATATAGCACTAAAAATCACAGACATATTTGTGAAATAGATGAACAATTTATGAAATTTACAAAAAAAAAAATAAATTTTACATTTAATCCTTATTTATTGCCTACATTTAGAGGCATTTTAACTTCAATTTATGTTCATGCGAAAAAAGATAAGTCAGCTAAGCTATTGAGAAACTATCTAATCAAATTTTACAAAAAGTCAAAATTTATAAAAATTTTAAAATTAAATTCTCCAATCGGATCTGGAAACGTTTTAAACACAAATAATTGTGAAATTTCTATTTGTGAAACAAGAATAAAAAATAAATTAATAATATTTTCAGCTATTGATAATTTAGTAAAAGGGGCATCAGGGCAGGCAATCCAAAATATGAATTATTTATATAAATTTTCTGAAAAATTAGGATTATGATAAAGATTATTTTTCCACTTTTGCTCATTTTATTATTAACAAACTGTGGCAAACCTAAATCTGTTTTAGTCTGTGGTGATCACGTATGCATAAACAAATCAGAAGCAGAGCAATATTTTGAAGAAAACCTTTCCATAGAAGTCAAAATAATTAAAAAAAAGAAAAAAAAGGAATTTGATTTAGTTGAATTAAATTTAAAAAAAGACAATTTAGGAAATAGAAAAATTAGTGTTTCATCAAAACAGTCAACAAAGAAAAATTTAAAAATTCTATCTGCTGAAGAAATAAACAAAATAAAAAAAAATATTAAAACTAAGAAGAATAATAGAGAAGTAGCAAAACAAATTATTAATCAAGATAAAGAAAAAAAAGCAATATATAAAAATTCAGATCAAAAGAATAACAAAATTACAAAAATTAATGTGAATAATAAAAGAAAGGATATCGTTGATGTTTGTACAATTTTAGAAAAATGTAGTATTGATGAAATATCAAGATATTTACTTAAACAAGGAAAAAAGAAAAAATTTCCTGATATAACAAAAAGACAATAAAAATGAGAAAGTTAAATATTGCAATAATAGGTCTTGGAAATATTGGAAGTTATTTATTTAAATTTTTGAACGATAATAGAAAAATTCTTACAGAAAAAAATAATTGCATGCCAATAATTAAATATGTCTCTGCTAAAAACAAAAAAAGAAAAAGAGGTATTAAAATTAAAAAAGACCAATGGTTAAATAATTATCTTGATGCTACAAAATTAGGCGATGTGGATCTTATTGTTGAATTAATTGGTGGCGCAGAAGGTCCGGCAAAGAAATTAGTCTTCAATGCTCTTAAAAATAGGAAACACGTTGTTACAGCCAATAAAGCATTAATTGCAAAATATGGAGATCAATTAGCTAAAATAGCTGAAAGAAATAAAGTAAATTTAGAATTTGAAGCATCAGTATGTGGAGGAGTGCCAATTATAAGATCTTTAAAAGAGGGATTAATTGCAAACAAAATTTCAAAGATTTATGGAATATTTAATGGTACCTCAAATTACATACTTTCAACAATGGATAAAAAAAATAAAAGTTTTGAGGAAGTATTGTCTGATGCAAAAAAATTTGGTTATGCAGAAACTGACCCATCTGCTGATTTGAATGGTAACGATGTAGCGTCTAAATTAAAAATTCTTTCATCATTATGTTTTAGCTCATTTCTAAATAATAATATTTTTGTAGAGGGAATTAACAATATTGATAAAACAGACATAGATAATTCAAACAAACTTGGCTATAAAATAAAATTATTAGGTTTTGCAGAATTGATTAATAATAAAATTTATCAAAGAGTTCATCCTACTTTAATTAAAAAAGAATCTTACGTTGCAGGTGTAGATGGAGTCTTGAATGCGGTTATAGTTAATGGCAAACCAGTAGGTAAAAGTATTATACAAGGTGAAGGAGCTGGTGCAGCCGCTACCACATCTGCGTTAGTCTCAGATATTTCTTCAATTTCAAGAGGAAATATTAAATTTCCTTTTTCTTTATCTTCAAAAGAGAGAAAAAAACTTATATTTAAAAATATCACAGGTAGATTTTTTTCAGCTTACTTAAGGTTTGAAGTAACTGATAAACCAGGAGTTTTATCAAATATAACAAAAATTTTTTCAAAAAATAAAGTATCAATAAAAAGACTCTTACAAAATCCTAATAAGAATAAAAAGATTTCCTCAATTATAATTGTTACACACAATTCTATTGATAAATATTTAAATAAAACTCTTAAAGAGGTATCTAGGAAACAATTTATTAAAAGTAAACCAAAATTAATACGTATAGATGAGTCCTAATGGCAATAGACAAAAAATTTTTAAATCTATTCACTAAAGTAACTGAGAAAGCTGCAATAGGTGCGTCTAAATTTATTGGAAAAAAGGATAAAATTGCAGCTGATAAAGGCGCTGTGGATCCAATGAGAAGAGAATTAAACAAGATAAATATGGAGGGAACCGTTGTTATTGGAGAGGGTGAGATGGATGAGGCCCCAATGCTCTATATTGGAGAAAAACTTGGTACACTAAATGGTCCAAAGTTTGATATCGCTGTAGATCCACTTGAAGGAACAAAATTTACTGCAAATGGTGAACCAAATGCATTTTCTGTTTTAGCAATTTCAGAGCAAGGTGGTTTGTTATCAGCTCCAGATACTTATATGAAAAAAATTGTTATTGGATCAAACCTACCTAAAAATCTAATGGATATAGATAATGGTGTAGAAAAAAATATAAAATTATTGGCAGAAGCAAAGAATAAAAAAGTTTCAGAAATTAATGCTTGTGTTCTTAAAAGACCAAGACATGAAGAAATAATTAAAACACTTAATAATTTAAATGTGAAAATTAATTATATTACAGATGGAGATATAGCTGGAGCTTTAAGTGTTATAGGTGATGATCCAAAAAATGATATTTATTACAGTACAGGTGGTGCACCAGAGGGCGTTGTAGTAGCTGCAGCACTTTCTTGTTATGGAGGTCAAATTCAAGGAAAATTAGTTTTAAATGAACAAGAAAAAATAAGAGCAAAAAAACTCGGTATTATAGATTTTGAAAAAAAATATAATATTGATGATATGGTAAAAGGGGATGTAATTTTTTGCGCAACTGGTGTTACTTCCGGTGATTTGGCAGATGGAGTTAAAGATTTAGGCAATGAATTTGAAGTTAATACATTCATATTACATAAAAGTCAAAAAATTATAAAATCTGTAACAAACATCTATAATAAATGAACTCACTTTCTGTTAGTGGTAAAAATTGGGTGCTTAAGAAATATAGTGAGGAAAAAACTACCTTTTTAAAAGAAAATTTTTCATTAGACGAAATAACTTCAAAACTTCTTTCTATAAGAAAGATTAATAATGATGAAGTAAGTTCATTTTTAAACCCATCAATTAAAAATTTCTTACCGAACCCTTATAATCTAATTGATATGGAAAAATCAACAATAAGAACATCTAATGCTATTTATTCAAAAGAAAAATTAGGAATATTTGGTGATTATGATGTAGATGGAGCTACCTCTACAGCTCTATTAGGAAATTACTTTTCAGAATTAAATTTAAAGTATGAAACCTATATTCCAGATCGTAAAAAAGACGGATATGGTCCAAGTATTAAAAGTTTTAAAGAATTAATAGATAAAAAAGTTAAAATAATTTTTACTGTAGACTGTGGCACCTTGTCTTTTGATGCAATTAATTATGCTAAAGAAAATAATGTTGATGTAATTGTTTTAGATCATCATCAATCCGAAATTAATTTACCAAAAGCATTTTCGATTGTTAATCCAAATCGATTAGACGATAAATCAAAATTGCAGTATTTGTGTGCCGCTGGTGTCTCTTTTATGTTTTTAGTATCATTAAATAGAGAACTAAGAAATAAAAATTGGTTTAATAAAAACAATATTAGTGAGCCAAATTTAATTGATTATCTTGATTTAGTTTCACTTGGAACAGTTTGCGACGTTGTTCCTTTAATTGGATTAAATAGGGCAATAGTTAAACAAGGTTTAAAGGTTTTTAAATCAAAAAAAAATTTAGGCTTAAAAACTTTATTAGACATTTGTAAAATCGATTCTAGTCCTTCAATTTATCATCTAGGATATTTAATTGGACCAAGAATAAATGCTGGCGGTAGAGTAGGAAAATGCTCACATGGGGTAAATTTATTATTAAACAAAGATCCTAAGAACTCTTTCCAACTAGCATGTGAATTAGATCAATATAATAAAGAAAGACAAATTCTTGAAAAAGATCTTTTAAAAACAATTTTAAATGAGTCAAAAAATTTTTTAAATGAACCAGTATTGATTTTAAGTGGAAAAAATTGGCATGAGGGAGTAATTGGTATTGTTGCTGCTAGATTGAAAGATAAATTCAATAAACCGGTAATATTAATTTCTTTAGATGGTAATTTAGGAAAAGCTTCAGCACGATCAATAGTTGGTTTTGATATTGGTTCAGTTATCATTGCAGCTACCCAAGAAAAAATTTTATTGAAGGGAGGTGGTCATAAAATGGCTGGAGGTTTTTCAATCAAATATGAAAATATAGATATGTTTAAAGATTTTGTTTTTAAAAAATTTAGAGGAATAAATGAAAATTTAAAAAGTGAGAAACCATTATTTTTAGATAGTATTATCGCACCGTCAGCTGTAAATTTAGAATTTTATAATAAAGTTGCGCTGCTGTCTCCATTCGGTTCAGGTAATCCAGAGCCAAAATTTATAATTGAAGATGTAAAAACAATTAATGGTAAAATTGTTGGTGAGAAACACATAAAATCAGTTTTGATTGGTCAAGATGGTTCAACAATAAAATCTATAGCTTTTAATGCGACAGATAATGTCCTTGGAGGGTATCTCTTAAAAAAGAATAATAAATCATTTAATATTGCCGGAAAATTATCCCTAAATGAGTGGAAAGGGCAATCAAATGTGGAGTTTATTATCGATGATATTTCTGTTAATAAGACTTTCAAAAATACGGTCCCATCGTCTATCGGTTAGGACAGTTGGTTTTCATCCAACAAAGAGGGGTTCGATTCCCCTTGGGACCGCCAAAAAATCAAATAAACAAGTATTAACAACAAATTAAATTTCAAATCAAAACGTTAAGTGTGATCGATTTGTGATCTGATATTTGTTAAGTTTTCTTCATGGCAAAATATCTTAAATTAATTGTAATTTTAATTTTATTTTTAATAATTTTACTTACAGCTTATTTTATTCATTGGAGATATTTTGAATTGGTTCATTTAAAATGTTTAGATACAGAGATTATTTCAGATGATAAAAAGAAATCAGAATTTTTAAAAAAGGTAAGTAAAAAAACTACGTTGTTTATAACTTTTGATAATGCTTTTTATAGAGTCTATCAAGATGAGCAATATAAAAAAACATTAGAGGAAAGATTAATTAGAGATGAAAACGACGACTTCAGACTTTATAAAACTCTTACGGCTAAATATAAAAATCCAGCAAGTGCTTATGAAATTAAAATTGATAATTTTAGTTACCAAATGGACCATATATGGAAAAAACCTTATCATCCTATTGATCTAACAGTAAAATATAATTGTAAAAAAATTCAAAAGTGATCAATATGTGATCACACTCTTGTTATTATAGTTGAAACAAGTTATTAATGTTGGAAATACTGAGGTTCCAACTTAAGGATTTGATCATAGAAGCAAAGTTCGATTCCCCTTGGGACCGCCAAAAAACATGAAATATAAAATTGCTGTAATAGAGGAAATTCATAAAGATGGTTTAGAGCTTTTGGAAAATCATCCTGATTATGAATATGAATTAATAACAGATGTTTCTGAAACAAATTTAATAAATAAATTACCAGATTTTGACGCTTGCACTTTAAGAGTCTCTAACTTAGACGAAAAAATTCTTAAGCATTGTAGTAAGTTAAAAGCTATATCAAGACATGGAGTAGGTTTTGATAATGTTGATTTAAATTATATTAAAAAAAATAATATATCACTTCTTATCACTGCCACTGCTAATGCAGTAGCCGTAGCAGAACATGTAATTTCAATGTTTTTATCATTATCTAAAAGTATTTCTAAATATGATGAAGAAGTTAGGAAGGGTAATTTTAAATTGAATGCTGATAAAATTCAAACATTTGAACTATTAAATAAGAATATTCTAATCGCAGGATTTGGAAGAATAGGAAAAAAATTAATAAGTAGATGTTTAGCCTTTGATACAAATGTTTATGTTTATGATCCATACGTCGATGAAAAAATTATTAAAAAATTTGGAGGAATTAAAGTCGATAAAATTGAAGATGGTTTAAAAAAAGCTGATTATGTTTCATTGCATATGCCTCTTACAAATGAGACCAAAAATTTAATTAACTATTCCGTATTAAAAACTATGAAAAAAAATTCAATAATAATTAATACGGCAAGGGGAGGAATCATTAATGAACTAGAATTAGAAAAAGCTTTAAATGAAGGATTGATTTTTGGGGCTGCCTTAGACGTTTTTTCTAAAGAACCAGTAGAAAAAGATAATCCTTTATTAAAAAATAAAAAAGTTATTTTAAGTCCGCACTCTGCTACTTTTACTGATGAATGTACATCAAGAATGGGTATAGAAACTACTAAAAATATTATTGATTTTTTTGAAAATAAAATAGATAAATCTATGTTAGTTAAATTATGATTGATTTTAGAAGAAAACTAAAAAATTTTGGTCCTCTTGAGATTTTAGTTTTAAGTTCTATTACTTATGTAGTTATTATGTTAATTTGGACTGCTTCCACGCGAACTGCTGTTGTGCAAAAAGCTAATGATATAAAAGCCAACCATAAATTAGTTGTGGAGTTTATTAATAATCAAGTTAATGAATGCAGTTCAAATGAGGAAGGCACTACTTTATGGGGTGACAATTGTAATTCAGCCTGGATATCTTCAAAAATTGTAAACCATATTTTGAATAATATAAAACTTAACAATCCCTACAATATTAATAAGCCTTTAATACAAACATCTCAAGATCCTAGAATTCAAGCAGAGGGGAAAGCTGGTCAATCCACAGATAAAGGAATTATCTTTGTCTCAGAAAGTAATTTTGAGTCAGAAGCTGGATCAGAGTGGGTGATAGGCACGTGTGTTAAGTCACCTTGTGTAGCGGCTGGAAATAATGAGCTTGTCTCTGCTTATCGCTAGCTAATTATATTAAACCCACACTCTTCAGCGGTTTTGCTTAAATAATTATAACCAATTTTAGCGTATTCGAATGGATTAGCTTTTGCAGGATCTTGTTCCGCCTCAACTACAAGCCAACCCTCATAATTTTTATTTTTTAAAACGGTTAAGAAAGGTTTGTAGTCAATGCATCCATCCCCAGGCACTGTAAAAGCTCCGTCAAGAAAAGCTTGTCGGAAAGTGCTATCATTTTTTAATGATTTTTCTAAAATATTTTTGCGAATATCTTTACAATGAACGTGGATTATTCTTTCCATAAAATCTTCGGTTAATTTAATTGAGTTTCCACCAGCAAATAGCATGTGGCCAGTATCAATTAATAATTTTACACTATCACTTGTGCTCTCTATTAGTCTTCTTGTTTCATCTTCTGTCTCAATAACTGTACCCATATGATGATGATAAGCGAGAGGCATATTTTCATCTATCATCATTTTACTTATTTCATTTATTCTGGATATAAGCAATTTCCACTCGTCCTCTGAAAGTTTAGGTTTTTTTGATAAAGGTGTTTTTGGATCACCTTGTACAGAATTTGTTACTTCTGCAAACACCATACATGGGGATTTACAATCTTTAAATAATTCCATCTGCTCTCGCATTAATTTAAATTCTTCTTTCGGTGTATTCTTTAAAAGTGTTGCTCCGTACCATCCAGAACAAAGCTTTAAATTTTCTTTTTCTAATTTTGGTATTAATTCTTTTGAGTTTTTAGGAAATTTACCACCTGACTCTATTCCGGTAAAACCAGCTTTGCTTGCTTCAGATAAACATTGCTCTAATGTAGTTTCGCCTCCTAATTCTGGCATATCATCATTACTCCATGCTATTGGGGCTATACCTAATTTTATAGACATAATTTCAATAAAGTATTAAATTTATATTACAAATATCAAATTAATACAAAAAATATGATCAATGTAGCTTTATTCGGATTTGGACGCATAGGTCAAATGCATGCTGAAAATCTTACTAAAAATAAAGAGATAAAATTACTATATGTTTATGATAAAATTGATCAATTAAGTAGCAAAGCAAAAAAGCTTTATGGATGCAAAATTCAAAAAAATTATAATAAAATTTTTAATGATAAAAAAGTTGATATAGTTTTTATCTCTAGTCCTACAAATACTCACATTAAATTTATCGAAGAGGGGATGAAAAGAAAAAAAACAATTTTTTGTGAAAAACCTTTAGATCTTAATATAAGTAAAATTATTAAAACTTTAAGAAAAGTAAAAAAAATCAAACCTAAAATTCAATTAGGATTTAATAGAAGATATGATCCTGGACATTTTTCATTAAAAAAAGATTTAGATAGAAATAAAATAGGAAAATTAGAAAAAATTATTATTACAAGTAGAGATCCTTCACCACCAGCAATTTCTTATTTAAAGTCATCTGGTGGAATTTTAAGAGATATGATGATTCACGACTTTGATTTGTGTAGATTATATTTAGGCAATGATGAAGTTAAAGAGATTCATGCATTTACCTCATCATTTACGCCTTTTTATAGGAAAATTAAAGATCATGAATTAGCAGTAGTTACCATGAAGTCTAAAAAAGGTGTAATGTGTGTTATAACTAATTCAAGACATTGTTCCTTTGGCTATGATCAGAGAGTTGAATTATTTGGCAAAAAAGGAATGCTGATTTCTGGGAATAAGAAAGAAAACTCAACAGAATTATTTAATTCTAATCAAACTAACTCTCAAAAACCTTTCTTAAATTTTTTTATTGAGCGTTATAATGATGCATACAGTATTCAGCTTAAAGAATTAATCTCTCTTCATAAAAATAAAATTAAATCTAGATCAACATTTGAAGATGGATACGTCGCTTTAAAATTAGCTAATGCGGCTTATAAATCTTTAAAACTTAAAAAGACAATAAAACTTTAAGTTAAATAAAGAGTTTTTAGATATACTCTAGGTTGAATCAATTATAATTTTTTTTGATATTATGACTATAATTTGTTTTAATGCCCACTAATTAATTAACAAAAAAGAGGGAAATAATGAAAAAAGTATACTTAACAATTGTTGCTCTTTTAACATGGGCGATGACATCTGTTGCTGCATTAGCTGTAGATATTATCGTAGTGTCACACGGGCAAGCGAATGACCCTTTCTGGTCAGTTGCAAAAAATGGTGTAGATAAAGCTTGTAAAGATATGAAAGTATCTTGCAAATATACTGCTCCAGCAACATTCGACATGGTTGAAATGGCTAAACTAATAGATAACGCTGTTTCTCAAAAACCAAAAGGTATCGTGATTACTTTACCAGATGCTGCCGCTTTAGGTAAATCTGTTAAAGCAGCAATATCTGCTGGTATCCCAGTAATTTCTATGAACTCTGGTTCAGATGACTACATGAAACTAGGAATTAGTGCTCACGTAGGTCAAACTGAATTTGAAGCAGGAGTAGGTGGCGGACAAAAAATGAAAGCTGCTGGTGGAAAAAAAGCATTATGTGTTAACCACGAAGTTGGTAACGTTGCTTTAGATAGAAGATGTGCTGGTTTCAAAAAAGGTTTTGGAGGTTCTGTAGAAATTTTAGGAACATCTAATGACCCAACTGAAATTCAAAAAGCTGTAGCTGCTAAATTAGGTGGTGGATATGACACTATTCTTACTTTAGGAGCTGGTCTAGCAGGTGAGGCTGCTCTTAAAGCACTAGAGTCAGCTGGTAAAGTTGGAAGTGTTAAACTTGGAACATTTGATATGTCTCCAGGAATGCTTAAAGCTGCTGCTGCTGGAAAAGTTGAGTTCTTAATCGACCAACAACAGTACTTACAAGGTTACTTACCTATAGCTATCTTTTCTCAATATATGAGATACGGAACTATGCCAGCTGGTGTAGTTATGACAGGACCTGGCTTTGTTACACCTAAAAATGCTAAGAGTGTAATTAAATGGGCTGCTCAGGGTTATAGATAAAAAACATATCAATAAGGCCTAGTGAATTTTCACTAGGCCTTTTTTTTTAAGTTTTTATTATGTCTACAAAGTCAAAAAGTATAAAAAGTAAAACTGATTTTAATCAGGACGAAAGACTTAAAAAAATTTCAAATTTAAAAATTTTATTAAATAGACCTGAATTAGGAGCTCTTGGCGGGGCCATTTTAGTTTTTATTTTTTTTGGTATTGTTGCTGGTGATACCGGTATGTTCAGTGCTTACGGAATTTTAAATTTTTTAGACGTATCAGCTAATCTTGGTATTATAGCTATAGCTGCAGCAATGTTGATGATTGGTGGGGAATTTGATTTATCAATAGGTTCAATGATTGGTTTTGCAGGAATTTGCATAGCTATCCCGGCTATCTACTGGGGTTGGCCCTTATGGATGAGTATTGTATTTGCTTTTTCAATGGCAGTACTAGTCGGTTATTTTAATGGAATACTTGTAGTCAAAACTGGTTTACCATCTTTTATAGTTACACTTGCAATGTTGTTTATTTTAAGAGGAGCAACATTAGCTTTAACAAGGTTAATCACAGGACGTACACAAGTGCCGGGCTTAAGAGTATTGATTGAAAATGATCCGATAGCTTGGATATTTGCGACAGATTCATTTAAATGGGTCTTTACATGGTTAGGTTCGATGAATTTAATAGCATTAAGAACTGATGGTACTCCGTTAGCTACAGGTATTCCGCCTTCAGTAATTTGGTTTATTGCTCTAGCTATCTTAACTACTTGGATATTAATGAAGACTAGATACGGGAATTGGATATTTGCATCTGGTGGAGATAAAAATGGAGCAAATAATGTAGGTGTTCCTGTGGGTAGAGTAAAAATAAGTTTATTTATAGGTACTGCAGTTGCAGCTACAATTTTTGCTACTATACAAGTTTTAGATGCCGGATCAGCAGATACAATGCGAGGTACTTTAAAAGAATTAGAAGCTATTGCTGCTGCAGTAGTAGGTGGATGTTTACTTACCGGAGGATATGGATCAGCAATTGGTGCGGCGTTTGGTGCAATTATTTTTGGAACTGTATCTATGGGAATTTTTTATACAGATGTAGACACAGATTGGTTTAAAGTTTTTTTAGGAGCAATGATGCTTATTGCAGTAATATTTAATAATTATATAAGAAGAAAAGTAACAGAGAGCAAATAATGTCAAACTATTTAGTTCAATTTAATAATATAAGTAAATTTTTTGGAAAAGTGATCGCACTTAAAAACGTAACTATGAAACTTCGTAAAGGTGAGATCATGTGTTTATTGGGTGATAATGGAGCAGGAAAGTCAACTTTAATTAAGACACTTGCTGGAGTTCATAGACCTGATGAAGGAGAAATTATTTTTGAAGGTGAAAAAATTATTTTTGATAGTCCAAAAGACGCTTTAGATATAGGTATTGCTACAGTATATCAAGATTTAGCCTTGGTACCGTTAATGAGTGTTACAAGAAATTTTTTTATGGGTAGAGAACCTTTAAAGGGGCCTCCATTTTTAAAAACTTTTGATATAGAGAAGGCAAATAAAATTGCTGCAGAAAGAATGGGACAAATAGGTATTGATGTAAGAGATCCATCACAAGCAGTAGGAACTATGTCAGGTGGTGAAAGACAGTGTCTTGCAATAAGTAGAGCTATCTACTTTGGTGCAAAAGTTTTAGTTCTTGATGAACCGACTTCTGCTTTAGGAGTTCATCAAGCATCTGTGGTTTTAAAATATATAGTTAAAGCTGCCTCGCAGGGTTTAGCAGTAATTTTAATAACACATAATGTTCATCACGCATATCCAGTCGGAAACAGCTTTACAGTACTCAATAGAGGTAGAAGTTTAGGAACATATGAAAAAAAAGATATTTCTAGAGAAAAACTTTTAAGCATGATGGCAGGTGGAGAAGAGCTTGATAAGTTAGAAGTCGAACTTAAAGAAATGAATAGAATTTCTTCATAGAAATGCAAATTGGTATAGATTTAGGCGCTACAAAAATTGAATACGTTTTATTAGATAATAATAATAAAGAATTATTACGAAATAGAATTGAAACACCAAAAAACTATAGTGAAACAATAACTTCTATAATCTCAATTATTAAAGATATCGAAAATAAAAATAAAAATAATTTAAATATAGGGATTTGTCACCCGGGTGCGACCGATAAAACAACAGGTTTTATTAAAAATGCTCACAATTCACTCTGGTTAAATGATAAAAATTTAATCAAAGATTTAAAGAAAAAAATTAACAATAATATTTACTTAGAAAATGATGCAAATTGTTTTTGTTTATCCGAGGCATTTGATGGTTCTGCCAGCCATTATGAAACTGTTTTTGGTATAATTCTTGGTTCTGGCTGTGGTGGGGGGCTAGTAATAAACAAAAAAATAATTTCTGGCTCAAATGGTTTAGGGGGTGAATGGAGTTTAAATCAAATGCCTGATATGAAAGTTCAAAATTTAAAATCAGAAGAAAAAATAGATTTCTCTAATAGAATAGAAGGTTTTCTTTCTGGTAAGTCTATAGAAAAAAATTTCTATTTAAATTTCAAAAAAAAAATGACCGCTAAAGAAATTTTTTTTAATTACAAAAAAAATGAAAAAGATGCTTGCAAATTTATTAATGATTATAAAATAAAATTAGCTAGAGCCTTGGTTGTTATAATAACTACTATTGATCCAGATGCGATTGTTTTCGGCGGGGGAGTTTCAAATGAAATTGATTTTTTAGACGAAATCAAACAAATTACATCAAAATTTATTAATGAACCAAATTTAAAAACAATTTTTCTAAAACCATTGTACGGTGATGCAAGTGGAGTTCGAGGTGCAGCACTATTGGGAAGAGAAAACTTTATTTAATTATATTCTTAATTTCTTTTTTAGAGAAAATTGTGGGTCGTTCACATAATTGATTAATTTTAACTTTTTTACCCTTTTTTGCTGATTTATGTATTGCATCAATTATATTCAATACATGTAAAGATAAATTTCCATTACATTTATGTAATTTCTTCTTTTGAATAGAGCTTATCATTTCTGACAAACCCACTCCTCTATAATTTGCATTAGTAGGTGACTCGTTAGCTCTTGAACTCTGTGATCGAATATTGATTTTTCCAAGAATCATTTTATTTGTCTTAAAATTTTTCCACGAACTTCCTAATTTTTTACTAATTAAAACTGATCCACCAAACATATTTGGGTCAGGAACAATCATTGATCCCTCATTACCATATAATTCAATATGATTTCTTAAATGTGAAATTACATCAAAAGAGAGTGTCAGTCTGATTATAGTTCCGTTTAAAAATTTAATTGTTGAAAAATAAGTTGTTGGACATTCTACTTTAAATTTTTTGCCCTTTTTAGGGCCAATGCCAATAACTCTTTCTGATTTACCTTTTTCAGATTGACTATAAACTTCTTTTGCAGGGCCCAATAAATTTACTAAAGCAGTTAAATAATATGGTCCCATATCTATTACAGGTCCACCACCTTTTTTTGCAAACCATGGTTCTGGATTTGGATGATAAGATTGGACACCTGGGTATGCGAAGATTGCATTTCCAAATTTAACCTTACCAATAATTTTTTTATCTAGTAGCTCTCTTGATTTTTGAATACCACCGCCCAAAAATGTATCTGGTGCATTTCCAACGTACAATTTCTTTTTTTTTGCTAATTTAATTAATCTTATTCCATCAGATAAATTTATAGCTAGAGGTTTTTCTGAATAAATATGTTTACCATGTTTTAGAGCAAGTTTTGCAACAGAATAATGAGCCGAAGGAATTGTTAAATTTAGAATTACTTTTATGTTTTTATCATTTAATAATTCTTTTATTGAAACAGCTTTAATTCCATTCGCTTTAGCACATTTAATTGCAGCTTTGTTATTGATATCAGCACATTTTATTATTTTAAAATTATTAAAATACTTATGTGCTCTAAAGTACGTCTCGGATATATGACCGCAACCTATCAGGCCTACGTTAAAAATTTTCTTCATTTATTTTAAACACCTTTTCTTTGTTTTTTCTTTCCTTCAAGATGTTCTTTTAAAGATTTTTTGTTTTCTTCTGTTGTAGGAATTCCAAGAGTAGGGCTTTCCCAGTATGCTGAACCTTCTAACCACTGATAACCATCTGTATGAATTGAAATTACATAAGTTTTTTTTGATTTCTTTGCTCTTTTAAATGCCTCCTCTAATTCAGCAATAGAATTAACATGTTCACCATCTGCTCCCATACTTTTAGCGTGTCCTGCAAAATCCACAGGTATTAAGTTGGTAATCTTTGAGCTTTTGAGTAAGCAATTAAATTCTTTGCCACCTTTATATAGTTGCAATCTATTAATTACTGCGTGACCGCCATTGTCACAAACTATTAATATTAATTTATTATCTGTTATGACAGAGCTGTAAATGTCTGAATTATAAAGTAGATAAGATCCATCTCCGACAAATGAAACTACTTCTTTATCAGGATTAGCCATTTTAATACCAAGTGCTCCAGAAATTTCATAACTCATACAACTAAAACCCCATTCTGTTTCATGTGTATTTAGTTCTCTAGGTTTCCAAACCTGTATTACTTCACCAACCAATCCTCCAGCTGCTGTCACTGCTATATCGGTGGGATCTGAATTTCTATAGCATGCTCCAATAACTTGGGCATAACTTGGAAGTTTTTGATTAGTTGGTCCACTTTCTTTATCAACATACGCTTCCCAGTCTCTCAATTCTTTTCTGGATTTTTTATACCAATTGTCATCAGCTTTCCAACTTCCTAATGCTTGTGATAATTCCATTAAAGAGACTTTGGCATCTCCAACAATTGCTTGTGCCATATGTTTATTCGCATCAAATCGTGCTGTATTTATAGAAACTAATTTAAAGTTAGGATTTTCAAAATTTGCCCAAGAACCAGTAGTAAAATCTGCTAGTTTAGTTCCAATAGCAATCGCTGTATCAGTTTCTTTACTTAAATTGTTTGCAGCTTTTCCACCTAAACCACCAATAGTTCCTAAATAATGAGTATGATCTTTTTTCATCGATGAATATCCCATTACAGTTTGTGTTACAGGAATGTTGTGTTTTTTTGCAAAATTGCTTAGTTCATCTGTTGCATCTGAATAAAAAACTCCTCCACCAGCAATAATAATTGGTTTTTTAGATTTTTTTATTAGCTCAGCTGCTTCTTTAATTTGAAAATCATCCGGTTTAGGTCTTCTTATCGTGTGAACTCGTTCTTTAAAGAATTCCTCTGGATAATCATAAACTTCACCTTGAACATCTTGGCTTAATGAAATACATGCTGGACCACAATCTGCTGGATCTAGCATAATTTGAATTGCTTGTTGCAAACTTGAAATGATTTGTTCTGGTCTAGTAATTCTATCAAAATATCTTACGACAGGTTTAAACCCATCATTTTGAGTTATCCCTGGATTATTAAAATGTTCAACTTGTTGTAAAACTGGATCAGGCATTCTGTTGGCAAATGTATCACCTGGCAAAAAAAGTATTGGAAGTCTATTACTCATTGCAACAGCAGCAGCAGTAATCATGTTTGTTGACCCTGGCCCAACTGAAGAGGTTGCAATAAAAATTTGTTTTCTTCGTTTAGCTCTTGAATATGCTATTCCTGTTAAAGCCATGTTCTGTTCATGGTGGCCTCGCCATGTAGGAAGCTCTTTTTGGTTTTCCTGAAGTGCCTGACCTAAACAGGCAACATTACCATGACCAAAAATTCCAAACACACCTGGAAATAAAGGCATTTTTTTTCCATCTATAAGAGTTTTCTGAGCAATTAAGAATTTAACTAGAGCGTGAGCACAAGTAAGTTGAATGTTTTTCATAAATTCAATATAAACTATTTAATTAATATTCTTTATTCAACAATAATATATGTACGATAAATATGGACAGTTCATTGATGGTAAATGGCAAAAATCTGCTGGCGGTGAAACTTACGATGTAATTAATCCTGCAACTGAGGAAGTAATAGGGAAGGCATCAAAAGCAAATAGTTCAGATGTTCAAAAAGCTCTTAAATCAGCTCAAAAAGGTTTGCAAATTTGGAAAAATACATCTCCTTGGGAAAGATCTAAAATTATAAGAAAGATATCTGATTTAATAAGGAAAAGAGTTGATGTTCTCTCAAAATGGTTAACATTTGAAGTAGGAAAGCCATTAACAGAGGGTCCAGGAGAAATAGGTGGTGCAGCGGATATTTTTGAATGGAATTCTGAGGAAACTAAAAGAATATTTGGTGAAATAAATCAAAGTCGATTTCCAAATACCCAAATTCAAGTTATGTATCAACCAGTAGGCGTTGTCGCAGCTTTGGTTCCGTGGAATTTTCCAGTTATTCTTGCCTCAAGAAAAATTTCAACTGCTTTAGCAGCAGGGTGTTCAGTTATAGTTAAACCAGATGTAATTACTCCTGGTAGTGTTATGGAGATAGTTGATATTTGTAGAGAGGCAGGTGTTCCTCCAGGAGTGGTTAATTTATTGTCAGGAGATCCAGCTGGAATTTCTGAAGAATTAATTAAGTCAGATATAATAAAAAAAATTTCAATAACTGGATCAACAAGAGTGGGTAAATTAATTTTAAAACAGGCTGCAGACAAAGTTCAAAGAGTAACAATGGAATTAAGTGGTCACTCACCATTCATAGTTTTTGATGATGTTGACTTAAACAAAGTTACCGATATGGCAATAACTTCAAAATTTAGAAATAATGGGCAAGTATGTATTTCACCTAATAGATTTTATATTCACGAAAAGAAAAAAGATGAATTTGCAAATTTAATGGTTAAAAAAACAAAAAAATTAAAAATCGGAAATGGAATGGATAAAGATACATTGCTTGGACCTTTATGCACTAAACAAAGATTAGAGGGAGTTGAAAAATTAGTAGAAACTACAAAAAAAGAAGGTGGTAAAGTTTTGCTTGGAGGTAAAAGAGCAGCAAACTTTAATAAAGGATATTTTTACGAGCCAACCATATTCGATAACATAAAAGATAATTTTACTGTTATGAAAGAAGAACCATTCGGCCCAATAGTTCCTATTTTAACTTTTAAAGATTTTGATGAAGTAATGGACAGAGCAAATAACAATGATTTAGGTTTATGTAGTTATGTTTACACAACTGATTTAAAAAAAGCTAATAAAGCATCTGAGCAACTAGAGTCTGGTTGTGTTGCAGTTAATACTCCTGTTGTAGCTGTAGCAGAGGCACCATTTGGTGGAATTAAACAAACTGGGTATGGACGAGAAGGTGGTTCAATGGCAATTAAAGATTATTTGAATATAAAATATACTCATTTTGGAATCTCATACGAATGAGAAAAAATAAATTAAAAGAACTTTTTAAAGTGGGTAAACCAATTATTAATAGTTGGTTGTCTGTGCCAAGTTCTTTTTCTGCCGAAGTGATGGCTAATCAAGGATGGGATTCTTTAACAATAGATATGCAACATGGTCTTATAGATTATCCAAGTGCAGTAAATATGTTGCAAGCAATTTCAACTACTGAAACTACTCCAATGGCTAGAGTTAATTGGAATGAACCTGGTCAAATAATGAAAATTTTAGATGCTGGTTGCTATGGAGTTATTTGCCCGATGGTGAGTAATAGAAAAGAAGCAGAGAATTTTGTCCAAGCATGCCAATATCCTCCAAAAGGTTACAGAAGTTTTGGTCCAATTAGAGCCTCAATTTATGGCGGAGGTGACTATGCAAAACATGCTGATCAAGAAATATTAAAATTAGCTATGATAGAAACTAAAGAAGCTCTGGAAAAACTTGACGAAATTTTAGATACTCCAAATTTAGATGGGATTTATATAGGTCCGGCTGATTTAAGTTTAGCTGTAGGTGAAGAGCCAGGATTTGATAAACCAGAAAATACAAAAGCTTTCAAAGAAATTCTTAGGATTCTTGAATCTGCAAAAAAGAGAAATTTATTAGCAGGCCTTCATAATGGAACAGCTGAATATGCGCAAAAGATGATTGATAGAGGTTTTAATTTAGTAACTGTAGGATCTGACAGCCGTTATATTGGGTCAGGAGCAAAATCTGACCTTGAAAAATTAAAAGGTAGAAAAAAAACCTCTTCTCAAGGATATTAAATTTAGATGTTTTATGTTTATATGCTCAAATCTAAGAGCATAAAACCAATAACTTACGTGGGTTACACTAGTAATATTAAAAAAAGAATAACCCTTCACAATTCAGGGAAAGGAGCAAAATTTACAAGGGGGAGAAAATGGGTATTAATTTACAAAGAAAAATTCAAATCAAAAAAAGAAGCAATTTCTAGAGAATATTATATAAAGAATAATAGAACATTAAGAAATAAGATTAAAAATGAAAATTTCAATACTTCTTCCGTATAAGGAAAATTTTTCCCCTGAATATCCTGGTGCAGTATCTTTATTTGTATTTGAAACTACTAGAATTAGTAAATTCAAAAAAAATATAACTGTTTTTGGAAATACTGAATTTAAAAAAAAATTTAGTCTTAAATATAAAAATATAGATCTTAAAAAAAAATTATTTAGCAGCCAAACAAAAAACTATGTTAAAAAATTTATAGATTTAGAGAGAAAAAACAATTCTACAATTATAGAAGTTCATAATCGACCAAGCTATATACATATTTTATCCAAAAAAATAAAAAAAAAAATACTTACTCTTTATTTCCATAATGATCCTTTATCGATGGATGGATCTCAAACTATCAAAGAACGGAAAGATATTTTGAAAAATTGTTATAAAATAATATTCAATAGTTCTTGGTCTAAAAAAAGATTTTTAGAAGGACTAGAAAATAAATTTGTAAATAGCGATAAGTTGCTTGTTTTTCATCAATCTGCTCAAAAGGGATCTTTGAAATTAATTGATCGAAAAAAAAAATGGATCACTTTTGTTGGTAAATTAAATAAAGCAAAAGGATTTGACGTTTTTGCTTCATCTATAAAAAAAATTTTAAAAAAATATCCGGATTGGAGAGCAAAAATTATCGGTGATGAAAAAAGAGAAAAAATTTTATTGAAACATGATCGAGCAGATTTATTAGGCTTTAAAAAACACAATGAAGTTTTAGAAATTTTTAAAAAAAGTAACATTGCAGTTGCTTGCTCTAGGTGGGAAGAGCCTTTTGGACGTACAAGTCTTGAAGCATCAGCAAATGGCTGTGCAGTAATTATTACTAATAAAGGCGGCTTACCAGAAACTGTAACCGATGCTAAAATTTTGAAAAAACTCACCGTTAAATCTCTAACTTCGACTTTAGATTACCTGATTAAAAATAAAACTTTCAGAAAAAGGTTGCAAAAACTTTCAATTAAAAACTTTTATTTAACGCATAAATTTGTCACTAACCTAATGGATAATTATAGATCTGAAAAATTAAGTTATTTGAAGAGAATTAATACAAATAAACCATTAAAAAATTTAAGAATACTTCATATTACAAATTTTAATGAAAGACTTGATGGAAGACTCTTTTTTAATACGGGAAGAAGAATAAATAATGGTTTTATCAGATTAGGTCATAGTGTTCTTGGTTTTAGTGATAGAGATATTCAAAAATATTATAAAAATTTTAAAGATTTCAAAGGTGCAAAAACGTTAAACGAAAAGTTAAGAAAAACGTGTTATAATTATAAACCCGATATTATTATGTTAGGTCATGCTGATTTGATATCACAAGATCAAATTGCAGAATTAAGAAATGACTACCCAAATGTGAAATTTGGACAATGGTTTTTAGATCCTTTAAATAAAAAAGGTCCGGATTACGAAAGGAATAAAACACGATTACTTGATAAAATTGACCAGATTGATGCTTCATTTGTTACGACAAGTCCTTCTGCTTTAGATTTTTTACCTAAAGATAGTAATAATTTTTATATACCAAACCCTAGCGATGACTCTTTTGAAACCTTAAATAATTTTAATAAACCGTGTAACGTTGATGTTTTCTTTGCATTAAGTCATGGAGTTCACCGGGGCGTTTTAAAATATGGTAAAATTGATGATAGGATATCATTTTTAAAAAAATTATCAGAAAAAACTCCAGACGTAAAATTTGACATTTATGGTGTAGATAAAATTCAACCTATCTGGGCTGATCATTATTTTAAAACTATTGCAAATGCTAAAATGGGTTTGAATTTAAGTAGGGGACAAGCAATAAAATATTACAGTAGTGATAGAATTACACAAATTGTTGGTAATGGATTAGTTTGTTTAATAGATGAAAAAACTCAATATAAAGATTTTTTTGATGAATCAGAAATGGTTTTTTACAAAAATATAAGCGATCTCTCTGAAAAAATTCTAAGAATTTCAAGAGATGAAAAATTAAGAAAATCAATAGCTAGAAGAGGTAAGTCAAAATACATAAAACATTTTAATTCAACTCTAGTAGCAGACTATATCATAAACAAAACACTTGGACGAATTTGTAAAAAAAGATTTTTATGGGAAAAATAAAAAAAGCATTAATCACTGGTATTACCGGTCAAGATGGATCTTATTTAAGTGAATTATTATTAAAAAAAAACTATAAAGTTTATGGAATAGTTAGAAGAGTGGCTTTAGAAGATGAAACGCATAGATTGTGGAGAATTAAACACCTTTTAAACAAAATAGAAATTAAAAGCGCATCATTAGAAAGTTACGCAAGTATTGTAAAAATAATACAACAAGTAAGGCCTGATGAGATATATCATTTGGGGGCGCAAAGTTTTGTTGCTTACTCTTTTGAAGATGAATTCTCTACTTTGAATACTAATATTAATGGAACTCATTATATTCTATCTGCAATAAAAGATTTTTCACCTAAAACTAAATTTTATTTCGCAGGTTCATCTGAAATGTTTGGTAAAGTCCAAAAAAGTAGACAAGACGAAAACACTAGATTTTACCCTAGATCTGCATATGGTATTTCAAAAGTTGCTGGATTTGAATTAACAAGAAACTATAGAGAAGCATATAATATTTTTGCTTGCACGGGCATCTTGTTTAATCACGAGTCTCCAAGAAGAGGATTTGAGTTTGTAACAAGAAAAATTTCAAGTTCAGTAGCTAAAATAAAACATGGCAAACAAAATTATCTTTATTTAGGAAATATAAATGCAAAAAGAGATTGGGGGCATGCTAGGGATTATGTGAAAGCCATGTGGCTTATGTTGCAGCAAAAAAAACCTTTAGATTTTGTAATTGGAACAGGTAAAATGCACTCTGTAAAAGATTTTGCTAAATTAGCTTTCTCTACAGCTGGATTAAATTACAAAAAATATATTAGATTTAATAAAAAATTGTTAAGACCTGCAGAAGTTGAAACGTTAAGGGCCAATTATAATAAAGCCAACAAATTGCTTAAATGGAAACCTACAGTTAAATTTAATCAATTAGTTAAAGAGATGGTTTTGGAAGATATTAAATTTTTTAAATAACCTTTAATGTGAATAAATATTTAATTTTTAGAACAGATAGAATAGGGGACTTTCTTGTTACTGCTATTCTTATAAAATCGATTAAATCAAACGACCAAAAATCACATATCACAATTATTGCTTCAAAAAAAAATTATGAATATATAAAAAATTTTCCTTACGTAGATGACGTAATAGAATTAGAAAATAATTTTTTAAATAAATTAAAATTAATATTTAAATTAAGTAATATAAAATTCAAAGCTATTATAGTTCATGATAATAAAAACAGATCAAAAATATTAACCTTATTCTTAAAATCAGCTAATAAAATATTTATTCAACAAAAAAAAACACATATAGAAATAATTAAAAAAATATTAGAGCAATTAGATTTTTCATTTAATGAAAATTCATTGGATTTGTTTAGCCATAAAAATATAATAGAGAAAAATTATGAAGAGTTCATACAACTACATTTTGATGAAAAATGGGTTTTTGATGATTACATCAAAAAATTTGTAAACATTGAACCGAATAAGGATCAGCTTATAAATTTAATTGACAATATAATTTCTCATACTAAAAAAAATCTTGTTATAACTACAGGTCAAAAAACACCTGAAATACTATTAAAAATTAAACCCGCTTTAGAAAATAGAAAAGTAAGATTATTAGAGAATTTAGATTTTTCAGCATTGGAAAAAATAACTTTGAAAAGTAGTTTATTAATATCATGTCATGGTGCAATTTCGCATGTAGCAGCGGCAAATAAAGTAAAACAAATTGATATTATTGATACTTCTTACGATTATTTTAAATGGACAATGCATTTTAGAAATTATGATTATTTGATAAGAGACAAATTTGAAAACTTAAGTGTAAAAATTTTGAATAAGTTATGAAATTTCTTTCTAAATATGACAATCCTAAAAATATACGTTTTAAATCTTTTGAGAAAACTTTAAAAATATGTATTGAAAGAAATCATAAAACTATTGTTGAAACGGGTACTGCTAGGGGAAAAACAAAATTTTTTTTTATAAAAAAATATAATTGGAAAGATGGAATGAGCACAACAATGTTTGGGGAATACGCAAAATTTGTAAATGGTATTTTGCATACATGTGATATTTCAAAGGAAAATATTAATAATGCAAGAAGTTTTACTAAAAAATACTCTGATTTTATTAGATTCTATGTCAAAGATAGCCTTGTTTTTCTTGAGGAATTTAAAGGTAAAATTGACCTACTGTATCTTGATTCTTTGGATGGACACGATCCATTAGCTGCATCTGAGCATCAATTAAAAGAAGTTAAGATATCTTTGAATAAATTACACAATGGCTCTCTTATTTTATTAGATGACAAGGGATCTAAAACGAATTCATCAATTAATTTTCTTTTAAAGAATAATTATAAAATTCTGCTTGAAACTGAATATCAGATTTTATTTTCAAAATAATAATTAAAATTTACTTTTTTTATTTACAAAAACTAGATCAGAATTAACCCAATTTATAAGCTTATAATTATTTTTAGTTAGAAGTTCATAAATTTTAGAGTTCGTAATTTTTTCTAGAGAATTATTGAATAATTCTAATTTAGTACTTTCTACGTCGGTTACTTCTGAAACAATTACGTCTATGTTGTATTTATTGAAATTAAATTCTTTTAATGCCTCAAACTCATAATTTTCAATGTCTATTGATAAAAGATTTATTTTTTCATTTCTAAAAGGAGAGCTTTCTATAATAGTATTAATAGATACTCCTTTCAATTTTTTTATTTTTTTAGGTTTGATTTTTCTTTTTTTAGCTAAATCTTTACTTATAGTATTTATTGCAGATCTATCATGATAAAAATATAAATCTTTTTCTTCATTATCTTTTGACGTAATTAATACATTTACGTTATGATCATCTTTTCTCATCAAATTAAATTGTTTAATTGACTCACTATCCAAATCTACATTTATTCCTTTCCATCCTTTCTTAAATAGTAAGTATGTGTTGTTATACTTTATAGGATGATTGCATCCAATATCTAAATAAATTCCATCTTTTAAATTATAAAAAATTCTTTCTATAATTAAGTCAACACTACTTAATGAAAAGGATTTTTTTGAATATTTATTATAGTATAACTCTTTAAATATTTTCATAACTTAATTTTTCCTAGAGCATTATTTTTAAATATATTTGCTTCTTTAATATAACGTCTTACCATTTGAGTTGTTTTGTGTCCTGTCATAGCCATAATGCTTCTTTCATCAGCACCTGACTCTGCAGCTACTGTTGCAAAACCTGATCTTAAACTATGACCTGAAAAATTATGGTTTTCTATACCTGCTAATTTTAAACAATCTTTAATTATTAATACTACTGATTGATCTGTTAGCCTGTGCGCGGTAAGTGTTGAGCCTTTTGCAAATCTTCTAAATATTGGGCCAGTTTTTATTTTAGACAAATTAATCCAATTTTTTAAACTCGTTACTGGACAATATTTTTCATTAGAGAAATAGGGCAGTCCTTTAATCAAACCTTCTCCAAATTGATCTGTTTTGGACCTCCTAAGTGTTATTTTTACACCTTCTTCAACAAAATCTAAGTCTTCATAATCAATAGAAATTAATTCTGTACGTCTAAATCCTCCTCCAAAACCTATAAGTATTAATGTTCTATTCCTTAATTTTTTAATTTTTTCTATTTTTTGTTCGTCAATAACATTAATTATTTGTTTTAAATGATTGATTAATATAGGTTTTTTTCCTGTTTGAATGCTTCCTTTTTTTCTTTTTATACCCATTAAATTTTCAATAATAACCGGGTGCTTGGTATCTAAATAATGACCTTTTAGCTTATGAACAACACCAATGGAAACTAACCTACGTCTTAATGTACTAATTTTTGAGTTGGCGGAAAGGTGCGTTAAATATAAGGATACAACTTTAGGTTCAGTTGGCATTGAATTAAATCCGTGCTTCGCACAAAAAACCCCGAAATCTTTGAAATCTGATTTATACGCTCTCAGCGTGTTATTAGCTTTGGAACTTTTTAAATTCTCCAGAGTTTCTTCGTGAAGCTTTTTTACATCTGTTAATAACTCATTCATATTATTACTATTGATAACAATTAATTATCATTAGTAATATATTAAGTGATTTTAGATGTCAATACGTATAATTTTAAAACAAATGATTAAATTTATTCTTCCTATAGTAGTATTTATAGCTGCTGTTTACGGAATTTCCTACTTCTGGACTAACTCAAGCTCAAAAGGCAAAAAAATGATAGCTTTAGGCTTAATAATAGCCCTAATAGTAGGCTTATCTCTAACAATTTACTTAATTTTTGACTAATGAAGCTAGTAGGCACTAAATTTCAACTAAAAGTATGGGCTTATTTGAAGAAAATACCTCGTGGAAGTGTTAAAACCTATTCTCAGGTGGCTAAAGGCATAGGAAAACCGCTTGCTGTACGTGCTGTAGCCAATGCTATAGGAAAAAACCCTTATGCACCCAAAATTCCTTGCCATAGAGTTATAAGATCTGATGGATCGCTTGGAGGATATTCAGGCAAAGGAGGGGTAAAAACTAAAAGATTTTTACTAAAAAAAGAGGGTATAAAGCTCTAGAATTGTTATTTGACGGGCGATCGGGTCTATTAGCCCCTATTTCATTGTATTATTTACCCACACACCAGTCAGTTGTACTTTAAAATCAATAATCGCAAAAAAAACACTATCTACGGCCGTTTAAACGCTATATTCAGTACACGCATTGCTTGTAGAATTGTTAATTAATGCTGCTTTTAGATTAGTCTAAAATACCCTATTTTGTTGGATTTTAAGCTTTCAATCTTTAATTTTAAGAGTTTTTTTTTGTAAAGCCTTGATTTTAAGCACTTCTTTAGAATTATTTATTATTTTTTTTAGCTTAAATAAGGCACATTTTTCAATGTTTATTTAGATTTTTTATTATATATATAAATGATACTTACCTATTTATTCACATATTACTTTAACTATATTATGTAAGTTATTGTATTTATTGAAAATACTTAAGGCTTAAAAAAACTACTATTGGAATAGTAATGAATGACATAACAGTAGAAGTAACGATAACACTTGCTACGCTATCTACCACCTTTCTCTCTGAATACATTGAGCCCACCAAATAAGTTAAAACCGCACTTGGCATACATGATTGAATTAAAAGAACTCCTGCAGCAAAACCATTTAAATTAAGAAATTTAATTAATCCAAATCCAATTAAAGGCCCGATAATGACTCTTACCGCTCCCAGAATTGATGCATGAGTCCAAGACACTACTTTTAATCTTGATAAAGCTATACCTAAAGACATTAAAACTAAAAATATAGTGGCGTATGTAAGTAAAAATGTAGTGTTTTCTAAATATCCAGGAACATCCCATTCAAAATATAAAAATATGACTGAAACAATTATTCCGTAAATTGGCATATTCTTAATTAATATTTCAAATGAAAAGCTTTTTTTGGCCAATAAAACTCCAAGTGTAAAGTGAAGAAGAATAATTACTGATGCAATAGCAGATGCGACCCCTAGCCCAGCTGTTCCATAAGCAAATAAACAAATAGGAATACCGATATTTCCAGTGTTTGGTAAAATTAATGGTGGCAATTCACTAATAAAATCTTTTTTAAGTAATAAAAGAAATATAATACCTACAATTGAAAAACCTCCAATTATAATAAGTGCATATATAAAATATTCAGTAAAAACGCTTAAGGTTACACCGGTAGTTGTTATCGTATAAAAAATCATTGCAGGTGTACCAACATTACCGGCAAATGTAGTTATAAAATCTGTGCTAATTTCTGGATTTTTTTTTCCAAGATAATAACCTACCCCAATAACAAAAAAAACAGGGGCAATAACATCAATAAGTTTTAAGTAGAGCTCCATTAAGCTCTTACATCAGATTTCCTTGGTTTTCTCAACTTATTTTTGAAATTTATCGCTTCTTCAAATTCCATCAAACGTTTATGAATTGATCTTAGCTCTGTTATTCTAGTCCAATTTTGCAAGAATAGAGAAAAACTACTTTGAACTTCTCTAAAAGCACTAGATGTTTGAATTAATACACCTAATGTCATAGCGCCAGTAAATAAACCTGGGCCCATTAACAAATAAGGTACTATAATCATAGTTTGGTTATACATTATTAACCAAAGGTCAAAATATCCATAGTGTAAGAAAAGCCTGTGATAATTGAATTTTATACCAGTAAATAGCTGTAGAATAGATGGAGCTTGAGCGTAATTTTTCCTATCATCTTCTCCGTAAACTAATTCTTTTCTAAAAGCTGCCTCTACTTTTTGATTATTATACTCAAGCCCAGGCAGTTTTATTCCAACTATCCAGCTAATTATTAAACCACCTAAACTAGCTACTAATGAAACCCAAACAAGTGATCCAGAAATATCTTTAAAAAAAGGAATTACTACGTTAGATGAAAGCCCCCACAGAATTGGAAGAAAGGCAATCAATAACATAATTGCCCTTACTACTTGTAAGCCTAAACTTTCTACAATTTTAGCAAAATTCATCGCATCTTCTTGTATACGTTGTGAAGCTCCTTCAACTTTTGCATCAACAGCTCTCCAATAAGGCATGTAGGAAAAAGTCATTGCTTCTCTCCACCTAAAAGCCCACAATCTTGTAAAATAATTAGTTACTGTGTAAATAATTACGTAAGGGATAGCTAACTTCATAAATAATGCTATTCCATCATAAAATTCAGATAATTCTCTATTAGGAGCATCCTGTAAAAGATCGTAAAATCCTTTGTACCACTCATTTATCTTAACATCGATATAAGTTTGGGCTAAAAGTGATAATATAATAAAAGCAAAGCCGCCCCATGACCATAGTAACCACTTATTTTCTGTAAAATAACTACGCCACATAATTAATTTTTAATAAAATTGTCTGCATAAGATTTTATAACAAATTCTTTCTTCTTAGGTTCGATAACTTTGTAGGAGATATTATTTTTTTTAGCATATTCTACAGCTTGTTCTTTTGTAGAGAATTTAAGAACAACTTCTTCCAATGTATCTGTTGATGTTTCCCAGCCCATAAGAGGGTTTATAGAGGGGTCTTTAGTTTCAAATTCTAAAACCCATTTCTTTAGCTTGCCCCTGCCCGATTGCATTGCAGTTTTAGAAGGTATGTAAATTTTAGCTTTTTTCATGCTTATAGTGGTCGGGGCGGCAGGATTTGAACCTGCGACCCTCTGGTCCCAAACCAGATGCGCTACCAGGCTGCGCTACGCCCCGATCGTCTGTTTTATAGGTTAATTATACCTTTTTGGCAATTGAAAGATAACCGCTATACAAGTAAATAGTACTTATGATCCAACATATAACTAAACCGTTTAGAGAGTTTTTTAAATTAGAAGCATCCTCTGGAATTATGCTTTTGATAGCGGCAATACTAGCATTAGTTATAAGTAACGGTTCATACAGTGATGAATATTTTTCAATTTTAAAAAAATACGTAACACTAGGTACAGATAGTTTTGGACTTAAATTAAGTGTTTTGCATTGGATCAACGACGTCTTAATGGCAATTTTCTTTTTTTTCGTCTCTCTAGAAATAAAAAGAGAATTTATTCAAGGTGAATTATCAAATCCAAAACAGGCTTTATTACCAATTATAGGAGCTGTAGGAGGAATGGTGGTGCCTGCCCTATTTTATATATTCATTAATTACTCAGATAGTACAACATTAAATGGGTGGGCCATTCCATCAGCAACCGATATTGCTTTTTCTTTAGGTGTATTATCATTATTAGGCAAAAGAGTTCCTATTTCCTTAAAAGTTTTTTTAACAGCTTTAGCAATTATAGATGATTTAGGTGCAATTGTAATAATAGCTTTCTTCTATTCTGGAAATATTCAATCTATTTATTTAATTTTAATGTTATTATCAGTGATAGTTTTAATTGGATTAAATAAATTCAAAATAAATAATTTTTTACCATATTTAATTGTTGGAATTTTTTTATGGGACTTTACACACCAATCTGGTATTCATGCAACAATTGCAGGAGTTCTTTTAGCTTTAACAATTCCCCATAACACCAAAAATAATAAAAATTCTTTATTATTAAAATTAGAACATGGTCTTTCACCTTATGTGGCTTTTGGAATAATGCCAATCTTTGCGTTTGCAAATGCAGGTGTTTCACTGGAAGGTTTAACTTTTGCGACTCTTTTAAATCCAGTGCCATTAGGAATTGTTTTAGGATTATTTTTTGGTAAACAAATTGGGGTTTTTGTTTTATCCTATTTATCAGTAAAATTAAAAATTGCAGATAAACCCAATAATTCAACTTGGCCAGCATTCTATGCAGTTTCAATTTTAACTGGGATAGGTTTTACAATGAGTTTATTTGTTGGAAATTTAGCATTTGCTAATAACTTACAATACATAGATGGAGTGAAAATTGGAGTGCTAGCAGGTTCATTGCTTTCAACTGTTTTTGGTTACGTTTTATTATTATTATTCTCAAAAAAATGATTTCTAATGAAATAATTAAATTTGCTTCAAATACTTCTAATGTAGGATTAACAAATAAATATACTTTTAAATCTACAAAAAAAAATTCAATGTGTGGAGATTTAATCAAAGTTGAATTAATTCTAAAAAATTCTAAAATTAATTCAATGAAGTATGAAACAGAATCATGTATATTATGTGAAGCATCTGCTAGCCTACTGTCGAAAAAAATTAAAAATCTTCCAATAAAAACGATTAAAGAAGAATTAAATAAATTGAAAAATATATCCTTAAAAGACTTGAAATTTATTTTTCCAAAAAAATTTAAAGAATTTAAGTTTTTAATAAATAAAGATAATTTAAATAGGATAAATTGTATTTATTTACCTATTGATGCTGTGTTAAAAGCTTTAAAATGATGAAAAAAATACTTATTATATTTTTGATAATGTTTGGTTTTTTTAGTAAAGGGAATTCAGCTTACGACATATTGGCTTATGAATTCAAATTTAATGGAATTGAAGGAAATTTAATAAATCTTAAAGATTATGAGAATAAAGTTATCGTTGTTGTAAATGTTGCTTCAAGATGTGGGTTTACAAATCAATACGAAGATTTGCAGACACTATGGACTAATTATAGAGAAAAAGATTTAGTAGTTTTAGGAGTTCCTAGTAATAATTTCAAACAGGAACCAGGATCTAATAAAGAAATTAAGGATTTTTGTGAAACTAATTTTAATATAAATTTTCCAATGACTGAAAAAATTGATGTCATTGGTAATAATGCTCATCCTTTTTTTATTTGGGCAAAAGAGAACCATGGAAAAAGTGCAATACCAAAATGGAATTTCCACAAAATAATTATTGGTAAAGACGGAAAAGTTTCAGATACTTTTTCATCAATTACTAAGCCATCGTCAGAAAAATTTATTAATTTTATTGAAAAAGAAATTAAAAATTAAAACTTAAACCATCAAAGGCAGGAATTATATTTTTTGGTAATTTCTTTTTAAGAGTAAAATAATCCAAATCCACATGTAAATTCGTTAATATTGTTTTTTTCGGCTTAACAAATTTTACAAAATCAATAGCGTCATCATAATTAAAATGTGACGGATGTTTGTTTTTTCTTAAACAATCAATAATTAAAAAATTTAAATTCATAAGTTTTTTTGCAGCTTTATTGCTAATCTTATTACAATCACTAATATAAGCAATATTATCAAATAAATAGCCAGTTGCTTTAATCATTCCATGCGTAACTTCAAACGGTTCAATTTCAATCTTAAAATTACTCTTAAAAATTTTAAATTTTTTTTTAACAATGTGAGGTTTCATTATGGGTTTATATCCATGTCTTTGATTAAAACAAAAAGTATACTTTTTTTTGAGTTCTTTGACTGTTCTTGGAGATCCATAAATAGGAATTTTTTTTTTATTTTTCCAAAAAAAAGGCCTCATTTCAAAAATACCGGTTGTTTGATCGGCATGTTCATGTGTGTAAATTATAGCGTCTAGAGTTTTAATATTGTTTTTTAAAAATTGATTTTTAATGTCAGGTGATGTGTCAATAAGTATAGATAAATCACCTTTTTGAATGTGAGCACAACATCTTGTTCTAATATTTTTTGAGTTTTTCTTTAATTTTGCTGAATAATTAGTAATCCAGGGCGAACCTAGTGAACTTCCACATCCTAAAATAGTAAATTTATTTTTCAATTTAACTCGCCAAATAAATTAAAAAAATTTTTAGTAGTAATATTTGAAAAATCATTAAAAGAAAGATTTTTTAATTTAGATAAGAATTTTACTGTGTGAATTATATAACTTGGTTCGTTTGGTTTTCCTCTAAATGGAACTGGTGCTAAGTAAGGTGAGTCTGTTTCAACTAAAATTCTATTATTTGGAATTTCTTTAAATGTATTAGCTAAATCTACTGATTTTTTAAAAGTAACAACTCCGCTTGCCGATATATAAGCACCTAAATCTAATAATTTAAATGCAAATTCTTTAGATCCTGTAAAACAATGTATCAAAACTTTAAAATTTTTTTCATTTAATCTATCCTTAATTATTTTTAAAGTTTCTTCTTCAGCATTTCTGGTGTGCACAATTAATGGAAGCTGTGTTTTTTGCGCCGAAGATATATGTTCTTCAAAACATTTAATCTGATCTTTTTTATCAGAATGATTATAGTAAAAATCAAGGCCACTTTCACCTATTCCAATTATTTTTTTACTAAGTTTAGTCTTTTTAATTATATCTACAGACTTGATTGATTGATGATTTTTCGCTTCATGAGGATGAATTCCATAAGAACCATAAACACATTCATTCTTTGATATAATATTGAGAATTTTGTCATAACTTTTATCTTCAGTTGAAATAGTAAGTAAATACTTAACTCCGTCCTTATTTGCTCTATCAATAGTCTCTTTTAAGGATAGAGACATAGGTTCGTAATTTAAATGACAGTGTGAATCAATTATCATCTTCAATTTTACTAAATAATATTTCTAAATTACCTAATTCTTTTTTGTTATTAAGAATATTGTCATCTTTAATTTTATCAATACTTATATTTTGATCAGTAATATTAATCATAGATAATACTTTATTTGTAGCATTAGGAATTATTGGATTAAGTAATATACTAATGTTTTTAATTTGTTCTACAATAGTGAATAATATAGAATTCATTCTTTCAGGGTCCTTTTTTTTTACTGCCCATGGTTCTGAGTCATTAAAGTACTTATTGGCTTCAAAAGAAAAACTTACAACTATCTTAATGTATTCATTTAATTCTTGATTATTCATTAATGATTTCAACTTTGGTAAATTGTTTTTTAAATTTTCTAATAATTTTCTATCAGTGTCATTCAATTTAGAGCTCAACGGTATTTTATTATCACAATTTTTTTTTATAAAAGAAAAAACTCTTTGACAAAGATTTCCATAATTATTTGCCAAGTCATTATTAATACAATTTTTAAGATTTTCTAATGAAATTGACCCATCGTTTCCAAGTGAAACTTCTTTCACTAGATAATATCGTAATTGATCTATCCCATATTTATCGATGATCTCTAAAGGATCTAGAATGTTTCCTAAAGATTTTGACATTTTTTTATCATCTGAGAGTATCCAGCCATGTCCAAAAACTCTTTTAGGTAAAGGTAATTTTGCAGCCATCAAAAATGCTGGCCAAAATACAGCATGAAACCTTAAAATGTCCTTACCAATAATATGAATATCTGCAGGCCAAAAATTTTTAAACTTTTTTTCACCGGTATTTGGAAAATTTAAAGCACTGATATAGTTTGTTAAAGCATCCAACCAAACGTAAATTACATGTTTATCGTCTTTAGGTACGGTTATACCCCATGTGAAAGAAGTTCTGCTTATAGATAAATCCTTCAATCCTTTTTCTACAAATCTTATAACTTCATTTTTTCTAGAATTAGGAAGTATAAAATTAGGATTCTTTTTATAAAACTCTAAGAGTTTTTTTGACCAAGCGGATAATTTGAAAAAATAAGACTCCTCCTCTACCCACTCAACTGAAGATCCAGAAGATTTCGATATTTTTTTTCCATTATCATCTTCTATTTCATCTTCATCATAAAAAGCTTCATCTGAAATTGAGTACCAGCCACTATATTTATCCAAATAAATATCACCTGATTTAACTAATCTATTCCATAATTCTACAACTGATTTATGGTGACGTTTCTCAGTGGTTCTAATAAAATCATCATTACTTAAATTTAAAGTTTTTGCTAATGCTCTAAAGGTTTCTGAAATTTCATTACAAAAAGTTAAGGGATCTTTATTGTTTTTTTTGGCTTCTTTTTGAATTTTTTGTCCATGTTCATCTGTTCCTGTTAAAAAAAGAACATCGTAACCCTCTAATCTTTTAAAACGGGCAAATATATCCGCTACAATACTAGAATATGCGTGTCCCATATGTGGTTTACCGGATGGGTAGTATATAGGTGTT
>CACMQA010000002.1 GCA_902615715.1 uncultured Pelagibacteraceae bacterium
TTTGAACTTTTTATCTATATTTGGTTGTATTGATGAGGTGTGGTCTTCAAATAAAGGGTCTCTGGTTTTCTTTAAAATTTTAGATTTCGTAATGTTCAATTGTTTTTTAACAATCGCACAAATTTTTAAGTTAGTTTTTTCAACGAAAGATGAGCATGGTTCGGTCTTTTTTTCAGGGTTTTTTTCTTCTGCATAAGCAATAGCATGCTGCAAAGGAGATTTACCTGTTTGTTTTTTAACGCCATAACTTATCGCTGAATTTAAAGAGGATTGAACAATTTTTCCATTTGAAGCGCTGGTTCCTAGTAATGCGATTGACTCTGCACAACCAGTTAATAATAATAAAGTGGCCAACAGACCAAATATTTTTTTCATACTCCCTTTTTATCCCCACTATGTTAAAGCACAGATTCGTGTAACATTATACGAATCGAATCACTCATAATGAGTTTATCAAATACAACCTGTAATTGAAGAATATATTTATGAAATTTCTCTTAGTGGCTTATTTTTTAAGCACCCTTCGAGGTTTTCGATCATTTGTAAATAAAATTTAGTGTAATTTTCTGCAGTGACATATCCTATGTGTGGTAATAAAAGTGCGTTTGGAAAAAATCTCAATTTATGATCTTGAGATAGAGGTTCATTATCATAAACATCTAAACCTGCTCCTGCTATTTTCTCGTCTTTAAGAGCTTCAATTAAATCATTTTCGTTAATTATTGGCCCCCTAGAGGTGTTAATTACGAAAGCAGTTTTTTTCATCATGCTTAGCTCTTTTTTTGTTATCAAATTTTTATATCTTTCTCCTAAAACTAAATGAATTGAAATTATGTCTGAATTTCTAAGTAAATCTTCTTTACTCATCGGTAAAACACCTATTTTATTTGCATGAGATAAGTTTAAATTTTCACTCCATGCGCAAACTTCCATGCCAAATGCTTTTGCGACTTTAGCGACTTGTGTTCCAATTTTCCCAAGTCCAATTAAACCCAACATTTTGCCTTTTAACTCTAAACCGATAGTAGTTTGCCAATAACCTTGGAACATATTATCAATTTCTTGTTTCATATTTCGATAAAGCCCAAGAATTAATGCCCAAGTAATTTCAGCTGCAGGATTAGGGTTTATTTCTGTACCACAAACAACTATGTTTTTTTTCTTAGTTGTTTCTAAATCAATCGCATTGTTTCTCATTCCTGAGGTCATGATGTATTTTAATTTTGGTAAGCTTTCTATAAAAGTCTTGTTCATTGGCGTCCTTTCTCTCATTATAAAAAGAACTTCAAAGTCTTCCAGTGCAACAATAGCTTCTTTTTCATCTGCAAAAGGTTCATTAAAAACTTTAAAATCAAATTTATCTTTATACTTTTCCACTTCAACAATTTGTTGAAAAGCATTTTGATAATCATCTAAGACTGCTACCTTAATCATTAGTTTTTTTATTCGATAGATAAATACCTGATACAATAAAAGATGCTCCAGCAAAATGGTATAATGCAAATTTTTCATTAAAAATTATTATCGCCATTAATGCACTGAAAAGTGGCATTAGCTGAATAAACATAGATGATCTGTTGGGTCCTATAAGTTCGATCGCTTTCTGCCAACAATAATATGCTGCGATCGCAGGAAAGATAACTACATAAGTTAAAATAAAGATAAAAGCTTTATTTACTTCTACATCTAGTCCAATTGATTTTTCATATAAAAATTGTGGAAACAAAAATATTAAACCTACAGTGACCATTATTTGAATTAAAGAAAATTGAGATAATTCAAGCTTGCTTTTTTTAAGTAAAGTTGAATACAAAGACCAGCTTAAAACACAAACTAGCATCCATATATCGCCTTTATTAAAACTTAAAGAAATTATTTTTTGAATGTCTGCATTGGAAATAATTGTTCCTACACCAAATATAGATAGAATTAATCCAGATATTTGAAATATGTTTGTTTTTTCTATTTTCATGATAGATGAAAAAATTATTATCACTGGAGGAATAGCAGCTAACATTAAAACTGCATTTATTACTTGAGTATAGTTTAAAGCAAAATAAACAACTGAATTAAAAGTGCTAATTGTTAATATACCCATAACACTTATTACTAAAAAATTTTCTTTAATATAGTTTCTTTTCGCTAAAATTTCTCTAATTGTGAAAGGTATCAATATAAACCATACCATGACCCATCGTAAAAAATTTAGAGTTAGTGGTGGAACTTCAAATAAAGTTGCAAATTTCCCAATAATAAAATTTCCCGACCAGAATAAAGCTGCTAAAGTGAGAAAAGTATAAGCTATATAATTTTTTGACAAATAATTCCTAATTAAATCTTTTTGAGCTGTATGGAGTTAAATCTAAATTTGTTTTTTCTCCTGCAACTATTTTAGAAATAATTTTGCCTGTAATAGCTCCTAATGTCCAGCCCAAATGCTGATGACCGAATGCGTAAATTATATTTTTATTCTTTAAAGATGGTCCAAGAATTGGCAGAAAATCTGGAAGTGTAGGTCTAAAACCAAGCCATTCATCTTCATGATTACCAAGATCAGGTAAAAGTTCTTTTGCGCATTTAATAATATAATCAATTCTTTTTTTAGATGGAGGATTTTTTAACCCACCTAATTCAACGGTACCAACAGCTCTTAACCCTTGGTTCATCGGTGTCATACCAAAACCTCTATCTAGAAATATAACAGGTCTATTAATTAAATGATCTTTACCCTTAAAATGAACATGATAACCTCTTTCAGTATCTAAAGGAATATTTTCTCCTAATTGATCAGTTAATGATTTTGAAAAAGCCCCGGACGCTACAACAGTTTTTTCGAATTTATATACCTCATTTTCTGATCTAATTGTCGTTTCATTACTATTTATTTGTTCTAAATTTTTAATATTTGTTTGTACAAATTTTCCTCCCATCTTTAAATACAATTTAAATATTTTTTTTAAAATTCCATGAGGATCTCTAGCGTGCATAGCGGTTTCGTAGATTACACCCGCATCAAATACAGGCTTTAAATTTGGCTCTAAATCTAATACTTCTTTTTGAGAAAGAAGTTTTTGCTCAATTCCAAGATCTTTACGAACTTTAATTTCTAAATTTCTGCTTTTTAAATTCTTATTTGTCCAGATGTAAATGATTCCCTTTTTTTCAACTAATCCTGTAGTGTCAATCTCTTGAAAAATTTCTTCATAAGCATCATTCGATAAGCTTAGAATTTGATGCATATTTTTTGCAGTATGCATCATCGAATTATGATTACAGTTTTTAAAGTAGTGTAAAAACCAATTAAACATTTTTGGAATGTAGTTCCATTTAAGAGCGAGCGGGCCATAAGAGCTAATTAACATTTTAGGTACATCGTATAAAACATCTGGACGATTAAACTGTAAAACTGCATAAGGTGAAAAATGTCCAGCATTTCCATAAGATGCGGCTTTAAATTCATTTGATAAAGGGTCGTGTCTGTCAAAAATAGTTACAGGGATACCTTTTTTAATAAGTTGTAACCCGGTGCAAACACCTTGAATTCCAGATCCTACAATGCCTACTGATTTGCATTTATAATTTTCCATTTAGAAATTATATTGCAATGTACGAAAAATTAGTAGTGCGGTAGATTAGGCTATAGCTTCTTTATTGACCACTTCTGGTCTTTCTTCTGTCTCAGAATTCTCTTTCTTATCTTTTTTCTTAAATAAGAAGTCACCTGTTAACTTAGATTTTGAACTATTAGTTTTTTTAATATAACCATCAATGTCAGCGCCGTTTTCAGTTCTTAAGTTATTACCAAATTCTATGTCACCTTTAACTGTACCAGTGGCTCCAATAACTATATTTTGTGCTGTAACTTTTCCATCTAAATGACCATGTATTTCTACATCATCAGCTTCAATTGTTCCTGTTATTGAACCTGTATCTCTAACTATCAATTCTTTTGAATAAACTGGACCTTTAATTAATCCAGCGACATCTATAGCTCCTGAACTGTTTATAGTTCCTTCTATGCTTACAGTTTCACTTATAAGTGATCTTTCTGAATCTTTAATTTTTATTTTCTTATCACCAAACATATATATTTAATTAACTAATCATCAATTTGAAAAATATACAAGTTTTAATTTAAATAAAAATCGATCATTTTAGGCTTTGAATTAATTGACAGGAACGTCTTTATATATCTTACAAGACATGACTATTCCAAGCCCAAACATGATTGCCATCATTGAAGATCCACCATATGACATTATAGGTAAAGGAGACCCTACAATAGGTAGTAAGCCTAAAACCATCATCATATTTACTGCTACATAAATAAAGAAAGCTGTAGCAAAACTATAGCAATATAATTTACCGAAGTTGCTTCGTGTCATGTGACCTATTCGAATAATTCTTGAGAGGATTAACGCATAAAGTAACAAAATAAACAATGATCCAAAAAACCCAAATTCTTCTGAAAAAAGTGTAAAAATAAAGTCAGTATGTTTTTCTGGTAAATAATCTAGGTAACTTTGGGATCCATTTAAGAAGCCCTTGCCAAATAACCCTCCTGAGCCTATTGCAATTTTAGATTGGATAATCTGATACCCGGCTCCAAGTGGGTCCCTTTCAGGGTTTAAGAAAGTTAAAATTCTTGACTTTTGATAAGGTTTTAAAAATGAGATAGCTATAGGCAGCAAAGCTAGCATTGCAATTCCAGATATTGTAAAAAACTTTGCTCGCACTCCTGCTAACCACGCTACAATCACTCCCCCTGCAGCTATTAAAATAGATGTTCCAAGGTCAGGTTGAGTTGCGACTAAGATTACAGGGGCAACAAGAACTGTTATCGGTAGAAGTAAATATCTAAAACTATTAACTCCTTCTATTGAGATACGATGATAATATTTAGCTAAAAATAAAATTAAACCTATTTTCATTAATTCTGAGGGTTGTAAATTCATAAAGTAAAGATCTAACCATCTTTTAGATCCTGATGAAGTTAATCCAAAATATTTTACTCCTAATAATAAAATAAATACACCAATGTAAATTAAATAACTTGTCTCGTGCCAAAATCTTATAGAAATAAAAGAGACAACAAAAAACATACCAAAGAAAACAAAAAATCTTAAGATATGACTGTTAGTGTGATATTTAAATTCTCCACCATCTGTAGAGTACATTGCAAACATACTAGTTATGCCTAAAATTAAAATAGAAAAGACTAAAATATAATCTATAGATAAAATTTTATCTCTTATTCCTAATGAAGATTGAATAGATCTTGGTTGTAACATTAAACTGACTCCCCAATTTGATTATTAACACTTCTTCTCAATTCATGTCGTTCAAGAACTTTTTTAATTACTTTCTTTGCAATTGGTGCTGCAGCTTTTCCACCTGAGCCACCATGCTCAACTAAAACACTAATTGCATATTGCGGATTCTTGTAAGGAGCAAATGCTACAAACAATGCATGATCTCTATCTTTATAAGGTAAACTTTCTTGTTTTACTTCAGCTTCTCGTTGTGCCTCGGTAAATCTTTTAATCTGCGAAGATCCGGTTTTTCCTGCAAATGTATATTTTGGATTTTCAAATCTGTGTCTGTAAGAAGTCCCGCCTGGCTCATTTGACGACGAAAACATTGCGTCTTTAATCAAATTTATATGTTCTTGATTTTTAAATAAAGGTTTTAGATTGAAATTTGATACCAACAAGTCTGTAGGTAGTGGTTCATTTGGATTTTCATTTTTATATTTTAAATAATTTCTTAGGTGATCATTTTTTTCATCAAATATTATTCGTGGCTTTATTTTAAAGCCTCCATTTGCAATTTGGGCTGTCATTAAACATAACTGTAACGGAGTGCTTTGAAAATAACCTTGACCAATACCCGAGTGCAGAGTTTCTCCTAAATACCAATTTTGTCCGATAAATTTTTTCTTCCATTTTGTATTCGGTACTACTCCAGACCTTTCCTCAATAAAATCACTTAAGACTTTTTTCCCTAAACCAAATCGTTTAGCGGTTTCTGATAATCGATCAACACCAAGTTTTCTAGCAACTTCATAAAAATAAACATCGCAAGATCTTTGAATTCCTTTTCTTAAATTAACAATACCGTGTCCCTCTTTCTCCCAGCAGTGAAATTTTTCACCGTAAAGCTCTATTTTACCTTTACATCTAAAAGTGTCTAAAGGTCTAATAATTTTATTTTCTAAAGCACTTAAAGCTACTATGGTCTTTATCGTAGAACCTGGAGGGTATAGTCCAGATATCGCTTTGTTAGCTAATGGTTTTTTATCATCTTTAATCAGACTATTCCAATATGCCTTATCCAATCCATGAACAAATTCATTAGGTTCGAAAGTTGGAGATGAAACTAATGATACAATATCACCATTATACACATCCATCACACAAACTGCTGCTGCCTTGTCTTTTAATAGATCATTAGTAAATTTTTGTACTTCATAATCTAATGTTGTTTTAAAACTTTTGCCTGCCTGACCTTGATCAATTTTAATTTCTCTTATTCTTTTACCATATGCATTAACTTCATAACGTTGATAACCGACTTTACCAATAATCTGTTCATCTAGTTTTCTCTCTAGACCAGTTTTTCCAATAGCCATACCTGGCACAGCTAAATCTTGAAGATACTCTTTTGTTTGCAAATCTTTTGTACTTATTTGAGAAACATAACCTAAAATATGAGCTGATGAATTATCAGGATAAGTCCTTGCAACGGAGACGATGGGTTCCACGCCTTCAAGCTCATGTAAAAATAAATTTATTCTAGAAAAATCAGACCAATCTAAGTTTTCTGAGACTATCACTGGCTCCCAAGGTTTTTGTTTCTTTATAACTCTTTTTAGATAGGAAACTTTTCGATCTGTAATATTTAAAATTGCTTTTAATCTTACAAATAAATTATCTAGGTCTTTAGCGTTTTCTGGAACTAAATGTAGTTGATAAAGAGGTTCGGTTGATGCAATTTTTGTATCAAAAAAATCTTTTATAGCTCCTCTTTCTGGTGCTAATTTCCATTCTCTAAATCTGTTTTTGTCAGATAAAGACTTGTATTTAGTGGCTTGATTAATTTGAAGAGATATAAGTCTTCCCACAAGTCCCACCATTACTACAGCTTTTGCAGCAGTGATTAAAAACATTCTTCTGCCAATAAGCTTTGATTTAATAACAGTATTTCCTGAACCTGGACTAAGCATCTTGAGATCCTATGAAACTCATCTGATAAAGATTGAATAAAAACCAAAAAACTGGGAATAAAAATAAAGTAAAAAAAGTGTTGTAACCAATTTTTTCGTAAGAAATTGCAACATCAGAAAAATTATTTAATAATGAAAAGAAAAGTAAATTAGCAAATAGTAAAGCTATCAAAAATGTTAACCAATCAGATGCTATTGTAGTATTAACGCTTTTGTTTCTAACATAATTACCCACGAAACAAACTATAAGGTAAGATAGTGAACTTATCCCTAAAGGAAATCCCATTACAACATCATTTATAAATCCAGCTACAAAAACATGTCCTGCTCCCATAAGATTTGGGCGTTTAATGATCCAAAAATAAATTATTATAATTTGTAAATTTAAAGAGAAAACTTCAAATAATTTTTCAAGATTCGCATCAATTTCACTTATAGACAGGTAGTATAATAAGATTAAAGGTCCAGAGGCAAAAATTTTATTTAAGATATTTCCCTTAGCCATTAAAAAACTTCCTTACTTGGTTTAATTAAATTTACTGTGACAAAAGATAGTTGATTTGGATCTACAAATAACTCCACTTCGCCATTCTCTTTTGTCTTCCCAATAGGTGTTCCAGCATTAAAAATTCCGTCTTTACCAGATGCAAATACAGTTATATCTTCTGTAAATTGATAGTCTTCAGGTAAATATAACAGTGTAGGTTTACGTGTTCCGCCCCCGGTTAATATAGCTTGAGTGCTTTTTTCATCAAATGTAACTGGAATTCTACTGTTTAAATCATTTAATAATAATACTCTTGACGAAAGATAATTTGTCTCAACTATACGTCCAACTAAATATTTGTTTTGAGTAACAGGCATTCCTTTGATTATACCTTCTTTACTGCCTTTATTAATAATTATTGATTTTAAAAATGGACTATTACGATCGACTAAAACTTTAGCTAGAACTACATTCGAAACACTTTGTACATTTTCTGTATCTAAAACTTTTTTCAAATTTTTATTTTCATTTGAAATATATTCAAGGTTAAGATCAAGAGACTTATATCGTTCAATGACTTCTCTTAATTCTTCATTTTCTTTTTTTAAGTTAAAATGACTTGCTATTCCCTGGTTAATTCCCGGAAATAGTCTTGTTGGAAAAGATGCTAAATAAGTTACTCTATAAACAACATCATTTATGAAACTTCTTGCTGTTTTTACTACAGTAAATCCATAGACATCTAAAAAGAAAACTACTAGCGCAACAATTATAAGAGAAAAAATTGAAAATTTTTGAGTGGCTCCTCTTTGCAAGAGGGCTGAACGAAAAGCTATACTAAAATCATCTCTACTAACTGACATTTTTTTGGTAAAGACAAATTAATATTCAGATAACATTGTAGAAAACAGTTCCTCATTTTCCAAAGCTCTTCCAGTTCCAATAGCTACGCATGATAAAGGATCGTCTGCTATTGTTACAGGTAGGCCTGTATCTTGAGAAATTAATTTATCAATATTTTTTAGTAACGCACCACCACCGGTTAAAACTAATCCCATGTCAATTAAATCTGCCGATAATTCTGGGGGTGTATTCTCTAAAGCTTCTTTTATACCTCCTAGAATTTGATTTAAAATTGGCATTATTGCTTCACATGCATCTTTTTCTGTAAGTTCAATTTCTTTTGGTGTTCCTGATCTTATATCTCTTCCTTTCATCAAAAATGTATTGTTTGAGGAAGGAATTGCTGTTCCTATTTCTTTTTTTATCTTTTCGGCAGTGGAGTCTCCGATCATTAAATTCATTTTTTTTCTCATGTAAGCAATGATTGATCCATCTAATGCATCTCCAGCAACTCTTAATGATTTTGAATAAACTACACCGCCTAAAGACATTACGGCTATCTCAGTAGTACCACCTCCTATATCCACAACCATTGATCCTGTTGCTTCTGATATTGGTAAACCAGCTCCAATTGCTGCAGCAATTGGCTCTTCAATTAATTGTACTTTTCTTGCTCCCGCGGCTAATGCAGAGTCTTGAATAGCTTTTCTTTCTACTGGAGTTGATCCAGTTGGTACACATATTAATATTCTAGGATTTGCAAAAGCATTTTTTTTGTGAACTTTTTTTATAAAATGTTTTATCATTTCCTCTGTAACTACAAAGTCTGCAATTACACCATCCTTCAAAGGTCTTATAGCTGAGATATTACCAGGTGTTCTACCTAACATTGTTTTTGCTTCATCGCCCACAGCTAAAACAGATTTTCTTCCACCATCCTCAATTACAGCAACAACTGAAGGTTCATTTAAAACAACACCTTGCTCTTTTAATACTACTAAAGTGTTGGCTGTTCCTAAGTCGATAGCCATATCTTGTGACCATAATGAAGATAATCCTGTTAAACCTTTAAACATATATTCCCCTTTTAGTTTTGAGCACTGATCGTTTGATCTGGTGCGGTTTTTGTTCTTTTAATAATTAATTTGTTTAGTGCATTCAAGTATGCATTTGCAGATGCGACTAACGTATCAGTATCAGCTGCCTGACCTACTGTTGTTTTGCCTTGCTCTTCAATTCTTACACTAACTGTTGCTTGCGCATCAGTTCCTTCCGTGACTGCATGAACGTTATATAGAAGTAAATTTACATCGTGAGGATAAAGTTTTTTTATGCATTTAAATATTGCGTCTACTGGTCCGTCTCCTGTTTCAGTAGCACTTTTTACTTCACCATAAACTTCTAGTGTCATCTCTGCTTTTTGAGGTTCTCCAGTTCCGGCAAATACTTTTAAAGATTTTAATTTAATTACATTATCTTCTGTGACTAAGCTATCATCAATTATAGCTGCAATATCTTCATCATAAACATGTTTCTTTTTATCTGCTAAAATTTTAAATTTTCCAAAAGCTGTATCAATAATATCATCTGTAATATCTACATAGCCCATGTCAGACAATTTATCTCTAAATGCATGTCTGCCAGAATGTTTTCCCATTACTAATGAAGTTTTTTTAACTCCCACACTCTCAGGAGTCATAATTTCATAAGTGTTTCTATTTTTTAACATTCCGTCTTGGTGAATACCTGACTCATGTGCAAATGCATTTTTTCCAACAATCGCTTTATTAAATTGAACAGGAAAACCTGTAGCATTTGAAACAACTTTAGATGCTTTACTTAAAAGTTTTGTATTTATGTTGGTTGTGTAAGGCATTAAATCGTGTCTAGTTCTCATTGCCATTACGACTTCTTCAAGAGCTGCATTACCTGCTCTTTCACCTATTCCATTTATTGTACACTCAATTTGTCTTGCGCCAGCCATAACTCCTGCTAAAGAATTTGCAACTGCTAAACCTAAATCATTGTGACAGTGTGTAGAGAGAATAGCTTTATCAATATTTGGTACTCTATTTAATAATGTTTCGATAATTTTTTTAAATTCTGATGGAACGGTATATCCAACTGTGTCAGGTATATTTATAGTTTTAGCTCCACATTTTATAGCAAGTTCAACAGTCTTACACATGTAATCCATATCCGTACGTGTTCCATCTTCACAAGACCACTCTACATCATCAGTAAATTTTCTTGCATAAGTTACACTTTCTTTGATTGCTCCTAAAACTTCCTCTGGAGATTTATTTAATTTATGTTTCATATGAAGTGGGCTTGTAGAAATGAAAGTATGTATTCTAAAATTTTTTGCATGCTTTAAAGCTTCATGACATGCATCAATATCTTTCTTAGTTGCACGAGCTAAACCAGCAGGAATAGATTTTTTCAAAGTTTTACTTATTTCTGTTACCGCTTCGTAATCGCCTGGTGAAGCTATTGGAAAACCAGCTTCGATAATATCAACGCCAAGTTCATCAAATACTCTAGAGATTTGTAATTTTTCCTCTAAGCTCATTGAGGCGCCTGGTGATTGTTCACCATCTCGCATTGTAGTATCAAAAATTATAATTCTATTTTTATCACTCATACTTACAACTTTTCTTAATTCAAAAGTTTCTCATAATACAATCAAAGATAGAATTTGCAAATTATTATATACTTAATAAGTGCTTTTAAAGAGTCAGATTGGGCTAATTCTTGTCTTTATCGACCAGTTTATTTTTACCAATCCAAGGCATCATTGCACGAAGCTCTTTGCCTACTTTTTCAATTGGATGTTTAGCCAAATCCTCTCTCATTTTAAGGAAGTTTTTTTGACCTGATTTATGCTCATCCATCCACTGCTTAGTAAATTTTCCAGATTGAATATCTTTGAGCACCTCTTTCATCTTCTCTTTAGTCTTGCTATCAACAATTCTTTTTCCTGAAACGTACTCACCATACTCTGCTGTGTTAGAGATAGAATAGTTCATATTTGCAATTCCACCCTCATAAATTAAATCAACTATTAATTTCACTTCATGAAGAGTTTCAAAATAAGCCATCTCAGGTGGATAACCAGCTTCAGTTAAAGTTTCAAATCCGTTTTTTATTAATTCAACTAAACCACCACAAAGAACTGTTTGTTCTCCAAATAAATCTGTTTCACATTCATCTTTAAAAGTTGTTTCTATGATCCCAGATTTACCTCCGCCAATTGCAGATGCATATGATAAAGCTAGGTCTCTTGCTTTACCTGAACTATCTTTATGGACTGCCATTAAACATGGGACGCCACCACCTTTTTGATATTCGCTTCTAACTGTGTGACCTGGTCCTTTTGGTGCAACCATAAAAACATCTAAATCTTTTCTTGCATTAATTAAATCAAAATGAATGTTTAAACCATGAGCAAATGCTAAACTTGTACCTTCTTTCATTCTTTGCTCAATATGATTTTTATAAATTTCTGACTGAAGTTCATCTGGAGTTAACATCATGACAACATCTGCCCATGCTGCTGCATCTGATAACGACATAACTTTCAAACCTTCACTCTCAGCTTTTTTTACGCTCGAAGATCCCTCTCTTAAAGCTACAACAACTTCTTTAACACCGCTATCTTTTAAATTAAGTGCATGTGCATGTCCTTGACTTCCATAACCAAAAATTGCAACTTTTTTATTTTTAATTAAATTTACATCTGCGTCTTTTTCATAAAATGTTTTCATCTTTATCTCCTATTGTGTAAAAACTTCATCGCCTTTTGTCATTGCAACTGCCCCGGTTCTTGAGACGCTTATAAGTCCTAAAGGCTTTAAGGTTGCAACTAATTTATCAATTTCTCTTCTTAAAGCAGTTACTTGAATAACGAAAGACTTTTTTGTTTTATCCAAGATTAAACCGTCATGCTTTTTACATAATTTCTTTGCTTTATCCAGTTTTTTTGTAGCTCCAACAACTTTAAGTAAAGCAAGTTCCTTAAATAGAATTTTTGGATCATTCCTAGAAAAATCTGCCACTTTATGTACTGGGATTAATTTTCCAAGCTGTAATTTTATCTGCTGAATTACTTCAGGAGTTCCTTTAGTAACAATTGTAATTCTTGAGAGGTGTTTTTTTTTATCTATTTCAGCTACTGCAAGGGACTCGATGTTATAACCTCTTCCAGAAAATAATCCAATAACTCTTGCTAAAACTCCTGCTTCATTATCCACCCATACTACAATTATATGATGATCCTCTTTTCCAAATTTTGTTGGTTGGCTGTAAGCTGATTTTGGTTTTGACATTAGACTAAAGTTTTTCCTTCATCTGAAACTTCTTCTTTTTCATCTTCTGGTCCAAGAAGCATTTGATTATGAGGTTTTCCAGATGGTATCATCGGATAACAGTTTTCTACTTTATCAACTACGCAATCAAAAATTACAGGTTTATCAGTATTAATCATTTCTTCAATTTTTTCATCTAATTCATCTGGAGTTTTTGCTCTTATCCCAACTGCACCATAAGCTTCAGCTAACTTTACAAAATCTGGTAAAGCTTCTGTATAACTTTCAGAGTAATTTTTATCGTGTAATAATTCTTGCCATTGTCGTACCATCCCCATGTACTCATTATTCAAAATAAAAATCTTAATAGGTAACCTATATTGTATTGCAGTCGACATCTCTTGAATGTTCATTAAAATTGAAGCTTCACCGGCAATATCTACAACTAGTTTTTTTGGATGAGCTATTTGAACACCGATAGCTGCTGGCAAACCATATCCCATAGTACCAAGACCTCCAGATGTCATCCATCTGTTTGGCTTATTGAATTTATAATGTTGAGCAGCCCACATTTGGTGTTGTCCCACTTCAGTTGTAATAAAAGTATCTTGATTTTTTGTTAGTTCATATAGTCTTTGAACAGCGTGTTGTGGCTTAATCTTTTCTTTGCTGTTGATAAAGTTTAAAGATTTTTTTTCTCTCCATTTGTCAATTTGGCTCCACCATTTTGCAGTTTTTTGTTTATTTGAGTCGATAAAATTTTTATTTTTTTCCTTAAATCTTTTTATAACTGCTTGTAACAGTTCTGTTACATCGCTTGTAATAGCTAAATCAACTTTAACGTTCTTTCCAATAGATGATGGATCTATATCAATATGAATTTTTTTTGATTTTGGAGAGAACTCATCTATTTTTCCGGTTATTCTATCATCAAACCTTGCTCCAATATTAATCATCAGATCACAATCGTGCATAGCATTATTAGCTTCATAAGTTCCGTGCATTCCAAGCATTCCTAAAAATTGAGGATCATCGCCAGGGTATGCCCCTAAACCTTGAAGAGTAGAAGTAATAGGAAAACCAGTTAATGAAACTAGATCTCTTAAAAGTTCACTCGCTTTTGGACCTGAATTAATAACTCCGCCACCTGTATAAAAAATAGGTTTAGATGATTTTTTTATCATCTCAATAAAATTATCTACGTCTTTTAAATTTATCTTATTAGAAAGAGTTCCATTCAATTTTTTTTCTAATTTGTTTTTTCTTACTTTATAAATACCTTTGTTGAATTGAATATCTTTAGGAATGTCAACTAACACTGGCCCCGGTCGACCTGTTGTTGCGATTTTAAAAGCTTGATTCATAATTTCTGCTAAATCATTTACATCTTTCACTAACCAATTATGTTTTGTACATGGTCTTGTGATACCTGTTGTGTCACATTCTTGAAACGCATCTGTTCCAATTAAATGAGTTGGAACCTGTCCTGAAATACAAACTACAGGAATTGAGTCCATGTAAGCATCCGTCAAAGCTGTAACTGCATTCGTTGCACCTGGACCTGATGTAACTAATAAAACTCCTGGCTTACCGCTTGATCTTGCGTAACCTTCTGCAGCATGACCTGCACCTTGTTCATGTCTCGCTAAAATATGTTTTATTGATTTATGATTTTTTAATTCATCGTAAATTGGAAGCACGGCTCCTCCAGGATAACCAAAAATATATTCAACTTTTTGGTCTTCCAATGCTTTAAATACTATTTCCGCTCCACTGAATAATTTTGGCATTCATACAATCTAGCCTAGAAATATCAACCGTCAAGTTTTAGCTGATAACTTTTAATGTTTTTTTTAAAAGAATAGAGAAATTTTTAGAATATAGCTTGTTCCAATTCTTCATATGTCCCCGAGCCCATGTATTTTGTCTTTTAGCGTACTGCCTTGTCTTAATATTGATAAGATCTTTACATTCATCTAATGAGATGCTCTCCTTAATAAATTGATTAATTTCTTGAACTCCTATCAATTTATTGGCTGATAGACTTTTATTCAGCCTCATTGAGTTAAATTTTTTAACTTCTTTTAAGCAATTTTCTCTAAACATAACTTCTGTTCTTTTTGAAATATTTGGAAGTAAATCCATCCTTGGAATATCAATAAAAATTTTTCTTAGATCAAAATCTAAAAAATCTGATTTCGTTTTAGCAAACCAGTCAAATAAAGATTTTTTCGTTTTAAGTTTTACTTCATAGGCTCTTTGTATCCTTTGGGAGTCTTTTGGATTAATTCTATTTTTTACTTTAGGATCTAGCTCTAAAAGTTTTTCATAAAACTTTTTTGAACCAAGTTTCTTAAATAAATCTCTCACATTTTTTCTTGTTTTAATGTCTATATCTGGAATTTTACTAATTCCTCTTGTGATAGTGTTAAAATATAAACCTGTACCCCCAACAACAATTGGAATTTTTTTTCTCTTAAAACATAAATTTATTTTTTTTTTTGCTTCTTTAAGCCAATCACCAGCTGAGAAATATCGTTTAACTGAAACTATGCCGTACAAATGATGTTTAATTTTTTTTATTTCAGATCTTCTTGGCCTAGAGGATAAAATTGAAAATTCTTTATAAATTTGCATGCTATCTGCATTAATAATTTCTCCATTTATTTTTTTTGCTAAATAGATAGCTAGTTTTGATTTTCCTGAAGCTGTGGGTCCCGCTAAAAGAATTATTTTTTTTGACAAATTAATTTATCTTTACACCAAGGTATCTTCTTCGATTATTATTATTAATAACAGTTAACAGTAAAGTTTTTTCACCTTTTTTGAAAATGCCATTAACAACTTTATTTAAATCTGAAGAATTTTTTACGGAAGTTTTTTGAACTTCTATAATTATATCATTCACATTTAAAAGATTTACTAAAGGGCTTCGATTTGAAATTTCTGTTATCACAACCCCTTTAGTTTTTTTATTTAAATTTCTATTAGAGACATCTTGATCATTTAAATCTCTAACTGCAATTTTTAAACTTTCAATATCAACATCTTTTTTAACAATTTTTGGTTTTGTCTCTTTAAATTCCTCTGATGTTTCAAGCCTCCCTAAGGTTAATCTTTTTGAGATTAATTTTTTATTTCTCCAAATTTTAAGTTCCACACTTTTTCCTACATCTGTGCTTGCAACAACATTTGGAAGTTTTTTCATTGTGTTTATTTTTTTTCCGTCGAATTCTAAAATAATATCACCTGCTTTAATTCCTGCTTTTTCTGCAGGACTATTTTGTCCAACACTTGCTACAAGAGCTCCTTCAGGTTTTTTAAGTTTTTCAACGTCTGCTATTTCTTTTGTTACTTCTTGAATTCTTACACCTAACCATCCTCTTTTTGTTTCACCAAATTTTATTAATTGATCAATTACATTAGATGCAGCGTTAGCTGGAATTGCAAAACCTATTCCGATTGATCCTGATTGGCCTGGAGCTATGATTGCGGTGTTAACTCCAATTACTTCTCCCTTAAGGTTAAATAATGGTCCACCTGAATTACCTTGGTTAATTGATGCATCGGTTTGAATAAAATCTTCGTATCTTGTTAAACCAATTTGTCTATTTCTTGCTGAGATAATTCCAGATGTTACTGTTCCCCCTAAGCCAAAAGGATTTCCGATAGCAACGACCCAGTCCCCGACTCTTGCTTTACTTGAATCCCCGAAATTTACAGGTTTAAATTTATCATTTGTTTTCATTTTTAAAACTGCAAGATCCATATAAGGATCTGCTCCTAAAACTTCTGCGTTATATTCTTTGTCACCAACTCGTATTAAGATATCTTCAGCATTAGCAATCACATGATTATTCGTAATTACAATACCATTTTCTTTAATTATAAAACCAGAACCCAATGAAGAAGCTTTTCTCTCCGTCGGTCTTTCAAAATCTTTAAACATTTCACCAAAAGGAGATCCTGGGGGAAACTGAAAAGGAAATTGATTGGTTGAAGTTTTTACAGTTTGGGTAGTTGAAATATTTACAACTGAGGGCATTAATTTTTCTGCTAAATCAGCAAAAGAACTTGGAACAGCTTTAGCTTGAACTAATGAAAAATTTAAAACTACTAATAAGAAAAATAATTTTTTAAAATAACTCATCTAATTTTTTATATACCAAATTATTAAAAAGCCGATAATCAAAAAAAACAGTCCGTACGATCTTAGTTTATTTTCTGGTGTATTTTTTATTATCTCAAGCATATTTTTGATTCTTGACGGGAAAATGGCAAGGAATAGACCTTCAATAAAAAAAAGCAATCCGATTGCAGTAATAAGCTCTTTCACAGTTTGAATTTTTCTTATCTTTTAATATTTGGCTTTATAGATTTACCAAAAAATTTAAAGAATTCGCTGTCGGGAGATAATACAAGTGAAGTTTCTCCACCAATCAAAGCTTTTTCATAAGCTTGCATTGCTCTATAAAATGCAAAAAACTGAGGATCTCTTCCAAATGCATTAGCAAAAATTTTATTTCTTTCTCCATCTCCCTCACCTTTCATGATTTCAGATTTTTTATTAGCCTGAGCTAAAATAACAGTAACATCTTTATCTGCTGTTGATCTAATTTTCTGAGCAATCTCTGCACCTTGTGCTCTAAATTCTTTCGCTTCTCTCTCTCTTTCTGTCTGCATCCTTTTATAAATTGCTTCACTATTTGCCGGTGGCAAATCTGCTCTTTTGATTCTTACATCAACTATTTCGATTCCAAAGTTTTGCGCTTCAGTGTTCACATCATTTTGAATTATTTGCATCTGCTTAGTTCTATCAGTTGATAAAAGTGTTGCTAATTCTTGTTTTCCTAATACACCTCTAATTCTTGAATTTATAATTGTCGAAAGTCTTGATCTTGCAACTCTTTCATTTCCAACTGAGATATAAAATTTTAAAGGATCTACAATCTTAAACCTAGCGATTGCATCTACAATTAAACGCTTCTGATCAGCAGCAATTACCTCTTCTGGGTCGTTGTCCAAATTTAAAATTCTTTTATCTAAGAAAACTACGTTTTGTATGAATGGTAATTTGAAATTCAATCCGGCTTTAGTAATAATTTTTTTAGGATCACCAAATTGGAGTACGATAGCTTGACTAATTTCTTGAACAATAAATAAAGATTGAAACACCACAACTGCAATTAATACAATTGCTGGAATTATAAGTTTAACGCCTTTCATTAATTATTTCCTCCTGATTTTTTTAATTCAGGTAAAGGTAAATAAGGAACAACACCAGATCCTGATTCTTTGTCTATAATTACTTTATCAATGTCAGCCAAAACTTTTTCCATTGTTTCTAGATACATTCTTTCTTGGGTTACTTGTTTTGCATTTTTGTATTCATTATAAATTGCTAAAAATCTGCTAGCTTCACCTTCTGCTTTTGCTACAACTTCTTTTTTATATGCTTCTGCTTGTTGTAAAACTTGTTCTGCTTCCCCTCGAGCTCTTGGAATAACATCATTTGCATAAGCTTCAGCTTCGTTTTTTGATCTCTCTCTATCAGCTCTTGCGGCCTGAACGTCTCTAAAAGCATCGATCACTTGTTCAGGTGGATCAGCTTGTTGGGTTTGTACTTGTGTAATCTGAATACCAGACTCATATTCATCTAAAATCATTTGGGTAATTTCTTGTACCTCTATTTCGATATTTGCTCTTCCTTCAGTTAAAATAGTTTGTATATTGTTTTTTGCTATTACTTCTCTCATTGCCGTTTCTGAGGTTGCTTTTACTGTTTCAACTGGACTTTGGATGTTAAATAGAAATTTACCTGCATCCTTTATCACCCAAAATACTGAGTAATTTATATCTACGATGTTTTCATCTCCTGTTAACATTAAACTTTCTTCAGGAACGTTTCCAACCCCAGATGATCTTCCGCTATCACTTGCAGGTCTAAAACCTACATCAACTCTGTTAACTTTTGTAACCTTTGGAGTTAATACTCTCTCAAAAGGTGTTGGAAAGTGATAATGTAATCCAGGTTGAGTTGTGTTTATAAATTTACCGAATCTTAAAACGACACCTTGTTCGTCAGGCAGAACTCTATAAAGGCCGCTCGCAACATAAAGCAAAGCTAAAATTAATAATCCTATAATTATTGGACGAGAACCACCAGATTTTCCACCAGAAAATTTATTAATCGTTTTTTGGAAATTTTTAATAATATCATCGAGATTAGGTGGGTCCTGTCTTGAACCTGATCCATTTCCGCCTGGCATACGTCCGCCGCCGCCTGGAGGGGGTGAACCCCAAGGAGATTGGTTTTTAAAAATCTTGTCTTTGAAACTCATGACACTTTATATAGTGACTTTTGCTCCAAAAACAAGTTATGTAAGAGCGATATTATGTCTAAATTGTTTAATAAAGTAAAAAGATGAGCCAAAAACCACCACCAAAACAATTTGTTAAAACTCCAATTAAAGGAACTAAGTTTGTCTTACTAGTTTCTAGTGCTAAAGGTGGGGTTGGTAAATCTACCGTTGCAGTTAATCTTGCTTATGCACTTCAAAATCTTGGATTAAAAATAGGTATACTTGATGCTGATGTTTATGGACCTTCTCTACCAAAATTAATTAATCTGAATGAAAAACCCAAAAGTGAAGATGGTAAAGCCTTAGTCCCATTAGAAAAATATGGCGCACAATGTATGTCAATGGGATTTTTAGTAGACGAGCAAACTCCAATGATTTGGAGAGGTCCTATGGTGATTAGTGCTATTAAAACAATGACACAAAAAGTTTTATGGAAAGATCGTGATATTATTATAATTGATATGCCACCTGGTACAGGGGATACTCAATTAACATTTGCGCAAGAAGTAAAAGTTGATGGAGCAATTATTGTGTCAACCCCTCAAGATCTTGCTTTACTTGATGTAAAAAGAGGAATTCAAATGTTTGATAAAACTGGAGTGAAAATTTTAGGTCTTATTGATAATATGAGTTACTTTAAGGGAGATGATGGGAAAGAATATAAAATTTTTGGAGACAGTGGTGTAGAAAAAACTGCTAAGGAATTTAATAAGGAATTTTTAGGTCATCTTCCTATTCATCAGGATTTAAGAAGTTCAGCTGATAAGGGTGATCCGTTAACACACTCTCACCCTAAACATGAGGTTTCAAAATTATTTAAAAATATAGCTGAAAAAATTAAACAATCTTTTCTTTAAAATCAAAAGACGTCATTAATTCGTTCCATTCTCTTTTTGAAAGACCAGAACTTTCATGACTTATCGTCTCACCTTTTGCCATTTGTTGAATAACTTTTTTACCTTTAGCTGAAACGTGTACAGCACCAACTCTATAATCTAAAAAGGCTGCATGTGTAATTGGAACCCACTTCTTGACTGTATCCAGCATCACTTCTGCATAAACTCTTATTTCATATTGAGCATGACTATCTGCTCTTAAAAATAAAAAGTTTAATAAATTCAGTAAATCTGTTTTCCAGTACCACTGCGTATAAGAATTTAAAGTTAAATTCATTCTTGCTAATTCTCTGGCTAGACCAGCTTTTCCTTCATCGATAGTGCTTCCATCGAATCTCTCATTAAGCATTTTTTCATAATTATCATAAGTTCTAGTAGCATCATCTTTTAAAATTTTTAAAACTTCATCAGCTTGTTCACCAGTAATTAAGTCTCCTCTACCTTGTCTATTAGAAGTTGATTGAGCTGAAAGTTGATCTTTAGTTGGAATATAAAACTCTTTATCCAATATTGAATATCTCGCTGAATATTCATTAACATTTGCCGTTCTATGTCTAATCCATTGACGAGCAATGAAAATAGGAAGTTTAACATGATATTTAATTTCACACATTTCAAACGGAGTAGAATGCCAATGTCTCATCAAATACTTTATTAAACCTTCATCTGTTGAAACTTTTTTTGTACCTTTGCCATAAGAAACTCTAGCAGACTGAACTATAGAACTATCATCTCCCATATAATCTACTACGCGAACAAAACCATGGTCTAAAACTGGTAAAGCTTCATAAAGTATATTTTCTAATTCTGGTGATGTTACTCTCTTAGTTGAGTTTTTTTGGGCTTGTTGATCTGCAATTTCTTGCTTTTGTTCTGGTGTAAGTTTCATTTTGAAATAATTTATTGAATCTCTGCATAAGAGTTTTATATTAATAGTGTTGGTTTTCCAACTATGACGATAAACGAATTTCATAATAAACATTACGGACGTGGGGGCAGTACCCACCACCTCCACCATTTACAACTTATGGGGGTGAATTAGGATCGACGGATGTCTAAAGGCTATTCTTTCGTACGAGATGGTTCCGACGTAACGGGCCAATTTACAAATGCTAACGAAAGTTACGCACTTGCAGCTTAATTAACTTTGTTAATTAAGTAACGGGGTCCGGGGCACCTGGCAACAGAACGCCCCTTGCAAATCTTCTAAAATATTAGGAAATATAATTAAAAATTTAGAATTATAAATTTTTGCCGCCCTCCTGCCGCCCTTTCAAGTAAATTTAAAGTTTAATTTATTCAAATTTATTGTATTTTTGCTTAAAGTTCACGGCACCTGGAAACAGAACGCCCCTAATGATATAAATAATTTTAACGATTCTTAAAAAATTATTTTAGGAGGACAATATGGGAATGGCTTTATTACTCGCCGCGCTTGTTATTTTAGCTCAACAATAAACTGGAGCGGTATTCAATGAAAAGAGTCTGAGCACATAAATATTTCTATAAAAAAATTTGTGCTCGGACTTCTTTAAAAAATATATTTATCCGCTAGGTAAAACAAAATGCCAACTGCTACACCTAATAGTATCCAGTAATAATTATCTCTTATCATGCTACAAACTTGGTTAAATCTGGTTTAAAATAATTAGGACCTTTCATTACTTTGCCTCTACTGTTGAAAATAGGTTTGCCGTCTGAACCTAATTTACTCATATTTGAGTCTTGTACTTCTTTAAAACATTTATCTAAATCTATTCCAAATGCATGACCGGCACCATAAGTCACATAAAGTATATCGGTTAATGCATCGGCAACTTCTTTAATATCTTTCTTATCAATTGCCTCTTTTAATTCCTCTAACTCCTCTTTTATAAGATCATGCCTTAAAGAGGTAATTTTATCATTTGGAAAACCTGCTTTTTCTTTGATTTCTTGGCCAAACGTTTCCATAAATTTTTTCACACTTTCAAAATTTGTCATTTCTTTTCCTTTATAATTTATAATTATTTATAAAAGTGTATTATAGACATGATTCAAATATGAAATACAGAACAGAATTCGATAGTATCGGAAAAATAAACGTCCCTGGTGATAAGTACTGGGGGGCCTCTACTGAAAGATCTAATAAATATTTTAACATTGGAGATTTTTTGGTAAGGCCTTTAGTTATACATTCAATAGCAATAATAAAAAAAGCAGCTGCGATCGTAAATGCAAGAAATAAAGATTTAGATCCAAAGCTAAGTAAATATATTGTCAAAGCTGCTGAGGAAGTTATCAAGGGAAAACATGATGACCACTTTCCTTTAAAAGTTTGGCAAACTGGATCGGGCACTCAAACAAATATGAATGTGAATGAAGTTATTGCTAATAGAGCAATTCAAATGATGGGTGGAAAATTAGGTTCTAAAAAACCTGTTCATCCAAATGATCACGTCAATAAATCTCAGTCTACCAATGATGTTTTTCCCACTGCAATGCATATCGCTATTGCATTAAAATCAAAAGAAAAACTTTTACCGTCACTAAAATTACTAAACAAAGAATTAGAAAAAAAATCTAAACAATTTAAAAATATTGTAAAAGTAGGAAGAACTCATTTACAAGATGCTACTCCTTTAACTCTTGGTCAAGAATTTTCAGGTTATCATGCTCAATTAAAAAAATGCATAATTAGAATCGAAAATGCTTTAAAAGAAATTAATCATTTGGCCCAAGGAGGGACGGCTGTAGGCACAGGGTTAAATACTAAAAAAAACTTCGATAAGAAGATAATTAAAGAAATAAGTAAAATTACAAAAATTCCTTTTAAACCAGCAACAAATAAATTTGCGGCTTTGGCGGCACATGATGAAATTGTAAATTTTTCTGGCACTTTAAATACTACAGCAGTATGTTTGATGAAGATTGCAAACGATATTAGATTTTTAGGTTCAGGTCCTAGAGCGGGATATGGAGAACTTATTCTTCCTTCAAACGAACCGGGATCATCTATTATGCCTGGTAAAGTTAATCCAACTCAATCTGAAGCAGTCACAATGGTTTGTGTAAAGGTAATTGGGAATCATAATGGTATTACAATGGCTGGATCACACGGACACTTTGAACTAAATGTTTTCAAACCATTAATCATTCACAATATTTTGCAATCAATAGAAATAATGAGCGACTCTTCAAAAACCTTTGCTTTATACTGTGTAAAAGGAATAAAAGCTGACAAAAAAAGAATAAAACATCTGTTAGATAGTTCTTTAATGTTAGTTACCGCGTTAGCACCAAAAATTGGTTATGATAAAGCTGCCCACATTGCTAAAACAGCTCACAAAAATGGTACAACTTTAAAAGAAGAGGTTATTAAAGCGGGCTTAATAAAAGAAAGAGAGTACGATAAAATTATGAGCCCAATCAAAATGACTAAACCAAAGTAACTTACAAGATTTCCAAAATAAAATTTTTTATTTTTTTTAATTTGAACATTTTTAAAAGACTTTCATTTAGAATAATATCTTCAAACTTTTCTTTAAAATATTTTAAATCTTCTTCGGATGCCTCATATTTCTCATTCAGAGAAATTTTCTTCAGATTAATCTTTTTATTTAGGATATTTAAATTACCTCTAGCATTAAGTTGAAATATTTCATTTTTTTCTTTTGTTTTAATTGAAAATATTTTTAAAAATTTTTGTTTATCCTTGGAATTAATTAAACAATTAAATGAAAGTAATGGAAAATCTTCTAATAAGTTAATATTCCCTGAACATTTAAAATTACTATTAGATAATGAAAAATTTTTTATATAATTAATTCTACCATATGCTAGATCAATATTTAATTTTAGTTCATTAAATAAACTACGAGAAATTTTTTTCGACTCAAAATTTATATTACTTTTAATATTAATTTTTTTTATTATCTCTCTAAGCTCTGATAGTTTATTAAAATCCAATTTTTCCAATAACGAAAGATTTAAATCTTCAATAATAACATTTGATTTAATATCGAAAAACGGTTTTAAACGAATTGAGCTCTCACCACTTAAAGAAAGGTTTCTATTTCTTAAAAATAAATTATTAATTTTTAGTTCACTGTCATTTAGTTCGAAAAGAAATTTTAAGTTTGTTGCAAGTATTTTTGATTTTAAATTTCCTTTAATAATTTCATTTTTATTGACTTTATCAAAAAGTATATCAGTCCTGATACCAGAATTTGGTATAATAAAATTTATAGTTTTAAAATTATTATCTAATTTAATTTTAAATTTTTTATTAAAAATTTTGCCTTTAATTAAATTTTTATTGTACCCAAAATTATCGAATTTTATATTTTCTATATTAAGTATTAATTTATTTTGATCAATTAATTTAAGGTTCAAGTTGTCAAACGAAAATTTATTTTTTTGTGTAAAAAGTTGTTTGAAAAGAAATTTTAAATTTTTGACATCAACTGTCGCGTGGTTATCTTCAATAAATATTTTTTTAATTTTAAAATTATCATAATTATATATACTTAAAATATGAGGATATATATTCAAATTTTTAACTTTTAATTCAATAGTTTGTGATTTTGAAATTATCGAAACATTCTCGAGCTCCAATCTAGGAAACGGCAGAGATTTAAAATTAATTTTTTCATAACTACTAATTTCAAAATTGTAATTTTCTAAAATATGTTTCTTTAAAATGTTGGCTTTCTTCTCGTAATCAAAAAAATTGGGAATAAGCACAAATAAGGCGGTAGAAATAATGAATATTGTAATTAAATATCTAAGAAAAAAAATAAATCTAAAAAACTTTGAATATTTATTGTTAATTGTTTTATAAAATTTATTTAACATTTTTTTTATTTTTATAACTAGTATATAAATGAAAATTCTCTCTTATGAATAACATAGATAACTTAATTGAAAACCTTAACAAAGAACAAAAAGAAGCAGTTCTTAGCACTGAGGGGCCAAACCTAGTTGTTGCTGGAGCAGGCTCTGGTAAAACTAAAGTTTTAACAACAAGACTAATACATATCATTAATCAAAAAAAAGCGTGGCCAAATCAAATATTGTGCGTAACCTTTACAAATAAAGCAGCTAAAGAAATGCAAAATAGAGTAATGCAATATATTAAGGGAAGTTCAAATGCTGTACCTTGGTTAGGTACATTTCACTCAATTAGCGTAAAATTTTTAAGAAGGCATGCTGAGGCTTTAGGGTATAATAGTAATTTTACAATTTTAGATACCGATGATCAAAAAAAATTAATTCGAAATATTGTAAAAGGGGAAGATTTAGATGCTAAAAAATTTTCACCGCAGCTAATTATCTATCATATAGATCAATGGAAAAATAAAGGGCTTTTACCTAAAGATATAAAATTAGAAAAATCTGGATCAATTATAAAATCAATATTAAAAGTTTATGAAATTTATCAAAATAAGACAAAGGATTTAAATGCATTTGATTTTGGTGATTTGATTTTGTTTTGTGTTAAGCTTTTCGAAGAACATAAAGATATAAAAGAAATATATCAAAAAAATTTTAAATATATCTTAGTTGATGAATTCCAGGATACAAACTTTATTCAAAATAAATGGTTAAATTTATTAGTTAATAAAAATCAAAATATTTGTTGTGTAGGTGATGATGACCAATCAATTTATAGCTGGAGAGGTGCAGAAATTAAAAATTTTCTTACATTTGATCAAATTTATAAAAACTGTAAAGTATTTAAGCTAGAACAAAATTATAGATCTACAAAAAATATTTTAGAAACGGCATCAAGTTTAATTTCAAATAATTCTAATAGGGTAGGTAAAAAATTGTGGTCCTCAGCTACCCAAGGAGAATTGGTTAAACTAAATTGTTATAGAACTGGTAAAGAAGAAGCTCAAGGTATAAGCGATATTATTGAAAATAAAATTAAAAAAAAATATTCTCTTAATAATGTTTCAATATTAGTAAGAGCGATTTATCAAACTAGAGAATTTGAAGAAAGATTTCTTCAAGTTGGTATTGGTTACAGAGTTTTAGGGGGTATAAAGTTCTACGAGCGAGCTGAAATTAAAGATGCAGTATCTTACCTTCGCATTATCAATCAAAAGTTTGATGATTTAGCTTTAGAAAGGGTTATTGGTACTCCTAAAAGGGGCGTCGGCGAGAATACACTAAATCAAATTTATAATTTCGGAAAAGCTAATAAATTATGTTTGGAGGATTCTATTATTAAAATGACAGAAAAAGGAGAATTTAAACCAAAAGTAAAAACTGTGCTTAATCAATTAATAAAAATGATACATAAATGGCGTAAAGACTCGATAAATATGAAACATTATGATTTGTTAAAATTAGTTTTAGATGAGTCCGGATATTCATCAGTGTTAAAGAATAAAAAAGATTTAGAAAATGAAAACAGATTAGAGAATTTAAAGGAGTTGCTTAGAGCTATGCAAGATTATGATAATTTACAAAATTTTTTAGAACATGTTGCTTTAGCTACTTCTATAGATCAAGAGTGGGAGGGTGCAAAGATCAATTTAATGACAATGCATGCAGCAAAAGGATTAGAATTCGACGTTGTATTTCTGCCAGGTTGGGAAGAGGGTTTGTTTCCACATCAGAAATCTCTAGAAGAGAAGGGAGATTTTGCTTTAGAAGAGGAAAGAAGATTGGCGTACGTAGGTATAACTAGAGCAAAAAAAGAAGCTTTTTTATCCTTTGCTATGAAAAGAGCATACCACGGTGATTGGATGGATGCTTTACCTTCAAGATTTATTAATGAGATACCAGATGAAAGTGTAGAAAAAAATGAAATAGGTTTACACGACTCAGATGATTTTGAATTTAATCAAGATAACGCTATAGAATTTAATGAAGAATACCGAAGTCCTGGTTGGGATAGATATAAAAAAAATAAAATTCTCAAATGGAAAAAATAAATAAATTAAAAAAAATTTTTAAAAGAGAAAAAATTGATGGTTATATAATTCCAAAAAATGATGAATTTTTTGGTGAATATATTCCTAGTTATAATGATAGATTAAATTATATTTCTAATTTTACAGGGTCATATGGTTTTTCTTTAATACTTAAAAACAACAATTATTTGTTTATTGACGGACGTTATACATTGCAAGCAATGAAACAAAGTGGAAATTTTTTTAAAATCTCCACGTTCCCTCGCCATTTGCCAAAAGATGTATTGAAAAATAAAAAAACAAAAATTGGATTTGATCCAAAATTATTTACAAAACAAATATTAAATATTTTTTTTAGAACAAAAAATTGCGAATTTATACCTTTAGAAAACAATCTAATCGATGAAATCTGGAAAAGAAAAAGACGGTCAAATAATAATAATTTTTATGTTCTACCCAAGCATTCAGTTGGCTACAATTATAAATACAAAATAAATAAGGTTGTTTCCTTCATGAAAAAAAAAGGTGCTGATTATCAATTTATCTCGGCTAGTGAAAATAATGCATGGCTTTTGAATATTAGAGGAAGAGACTCAAATTACACCCCACTCCCTAATAGTTACATATTGTTAAATAAAAATAAAAAAATTAAATTTTTTTGTGACTTAAAAAAAATAACTCCTTCTCTTAAAAAAAAATTTAGGGATGTTGAATTTATTAAAATTGATCATGTAAAAAAGATCTTATCTCAGATAAGTAAAAAAAAAATTTTGACAGATGAAAAAACATGTTCCATATATTTTGAAAAAATTATATCCAAAAAAAATAGTTTACTAAATTTTCAGGATCCAATTTATTATTTTAAGGCTATTAAAAGCAAAAAGGAAATTAAAAATATAAAAATAGCTCATATACAAGATGGTGTAGCTTTAACGAAATATTTATTATGGCTAAAAAAAAATTTTGATAAAAAGAAAACTACCGAGATTAGTGCTTCAAAAAAATTATTTGAATTTAGAAAGAGAAATAAAAATTTTAAATTTTTAAGCTTTCCTACGATTTCAGGCTCTGGTCCAAATGGTGCAATTATTCATTATAAAGCCTCAAAAAAAACCAATAGACAATTAAAAAAAGGAGATATCTATCTAGTTGACTCAGGGGGTCAGTATGAATTTGGTACAACAGATGTCACTCGAACGATCTCTCTAAAAAATTCAAATGAAAGAATTAAAAATATTTTTACAAGGGTGCTAAAAGGACATATCGCTGTCGCTGATTTCAAATTAAAACCTAATTCATCTGGAAGCACAATTGATAATCGAGCCAGAAAATATTTGAGAGAGATTGGGCTTGATTATGCTCACGGCACGGGTCATGGAGTGGGATATTTCCTTAATGTTCATGAAGGACCACACGCAATATCCAAAAGTAACAAAGTAAAATTTGAGGAAGGTATGATTGTGTCTAATGAGCCAGGCTATTATGAAAAAAATAATTTTGGAATAAGGATTGAAAATCTAATTTACGTGAAAAAAGAAAAAAATAAAAAATATTTTGATAATTTAACAATGGCTCCGATTGATAAAGATTTGATTGATAAAGATATTCTTAATAAAAATGAGAAAAAGTGGATTAATAAGTATCATGAAAAAGTTTTTAATAATTTAAAAAAATCGATGAATAAAATCGAAATTCGAGAGTTAAAAAAAGCTTGTTCAGCTATTTAGCATCTTATGCCAATCTTTTTCTAAAATAATTTTGATATTTAGCTGTTTTGCTTGATCAATTTTTTTTTTTGTAGGTTTAGAGTCGCCTACGATTAGCAAATCAAGTTTTTTAGAAATTGATCCCAATACTTTTCCGCCATTATTCTCAGCTATCATTTTTGCTTCAGATCTACTCATATTTTTGAATCCACCTGTGAACATAATCTTTTTATTGGAAAAAATACCCTTCCCTGATTGACCGACATAATTATTAATTTCAAGCTCATGAATTATATCTTTAGTGATCTTTAAATTCATATTGTTTGAAAAAAAACTTTCTATTGATTTAACTTGAGTTTCACCAATTCCATCCAACTCAATTAAACCTTCGTAAATATTATTTTTTTTACTAGTATCATAAATTTTTGCAAATTTTTCTACAGTCCCAAAAAAACTTGCAATTATTTTAGCATTTTCTTGGCCAATATGTCTTATTCCTATCGAGTAGATTAATTTATCTAGAGTAATCTTTCGAGATTTCGCAATTGCATTTTTCAAGTTATTAATAGAAATTTTTCCCCAACCCTCTAAGTTTTCAATTTTTTTATAGTCTAATTTAAAAATATCAGATGGTTCTTTTATAATTTTTAAATCCCAAAATTGATCGATTACTTTTTTTCCTAAGCCATCAATATTAAGAGCTTCTTTTGAAACAAAATGTTTAAGTTTTTCTTTAGCTATATAATTGCAATCATAACCTCGAACACATCTTCTAACTGCATCTAATTTTTTTGTGCTTTTGCTAATTTCTTTTTTTGTTTCTGCACCGCATAAACATTTAGTTGGGAAAGAATACCTCTTGCTATTCTCAATTCTTTTTGAAATATCCACTTCAATTACTTGTGGAATAACATCCCCAGCTCTCTGTATCTTAACTGTATCTCCCACCCTAATGTCTTTTCTTTCGATTTCATCCTCATTGTGTAATGTAGCATTAGAAACAACAACCCCACCTACCGTAACAGGTTCAACTTTTGCAACAGGTGTAATAGCTCCAGTTCTTCCAACTTGAATTACAATATCTTTAATTTTGGTCACTGCTTTTTCAGCAGAAAATTTGTAAGCTATTGCCCAACGTGGAGAATTTGATGTATTACCTAATCTTTTCTGAAGTAATAAATCATTCACTTTATAAACAAGACCGTCAATATCATAATCTAAAGATGATCTTATTTGCTCAATATAATTATGTTTTTTCTCAATTTCTTCTAAACTATCAACCGAACTCGACAGTGGGTTAGTTGTAAAATTCCATTGTTTAATTTTTTTTAAAAATTCATGCTGAGTTTTAAATTTCATTGGAGAAACTTTACCAAAACCATATGCAAAATATTTTAATGGGATTTTAGAAGTTTCTTTAGGATCTTTCTGTCTTAAAGTTCCACCTGCAGCATTTCTTGGATTAGCAAATTTATTAGAAATTTTTAAAAAATCTTTTTTACTTATAAATATTTCGCAACGTATCTCTAATAATTTAGGAACATCCTTAATATCAATTTTTTTAGGTAAACTCTTTATTGTTTTTAAATTTTCTAATATATCTTCACCTGTTTTTCCATCGCCCCTTGATAAACCTCTTGTTAAAATTCCATTCTCATAAATTAAAGTTGCTGATATTCCGTCAATTTTTGGTTCACAAAAAAGTTGTAACATTCTTTTTTTTAAACTTAAAAAGTTACTTATTTTTTTTAAAAAATCTTCCATATCACCTAGATTGAAAGCGTTAGATAATGATAACATTGGAGACAGGTGTTTAATTTTTTTAAACTTGTTAAGAGGTTTTGAGCCTATAATTTTATTGATACTATTGTATTGCTTTAAATAAGGAAAATTTTTTTCTAAATCAAGTGCATTTTTTTTGATCAAGTCGTATTCAGCATCACTAATTTCTGGATTATCATAATTATAATAATTTTGGTTGTGTCTTTTAATTAATTTTAAATTTTTTTTATGTTTCGAAATTATATCTTTTTTTTCTGACATTAAATTATTTAATCTTCTTAATTATTTTTTTAATTATGTTATCTTTATCCTCAGTTTCTTTCTTTTTTGTTTTTTTTGTAATTACGTAATCTTTGTTTAAAATTTTGTATGACTGCTCAAACCATTCACCTGAGTTATAATTATACCCTAAAATTTTAGCATATTGTTTTGCTTCTTTTTCTAGACCAAGATAGTAATGAATTTCTACAAGGCGGTGAAGTGCTTCCTCAATAAAAATTGTTTCGTCATAGTCTTTAACAATTACTTTTAGTCTATTAATTGCAGGTATCCATTTTTGTACAGAGATATAATACTTCGCAACAAATAACTCTTTAGCGGCCAGTTGATTTTCTACTAAACCTTTTTTGAATTTTAAATCAACTGCATAATCGGAGTTTGGATATTTATCAATAAAGAAATCTATTTGTTGTGTGGCTTCTAATAAAGGAGTTACATCCTTTTTCTCATCACTTATTTGTTCAAAATAAATTACTGCTTTCAAATATTCCGCGTAAATAGTATTTTTATCTGCAGGATAGGTTTTTAAAAATCTATCTAAATTACTCAATGCCTCATCGTAGAAATTAATCGCATATAAAGAGAAGCATGACATTATAGCGGCTTTAGCGGCTTGTTCTAAATTTTCAAAATTTGTCTCGGCTTCTAAAAATTTTATATTTGCGAAGAAAAAATTATTCTTTTTGAAAGCTGCATAACCCTCTTCATATACTATAAAAGGGTTTATTTTTTCTGATGGTTTATAAATTGGTTCTTTATTTGAGCAAGAAATCAAAACTAAAGAAATACTTATTAAAAAAAAAGATCTTAAAAACATAATCAAAATTATTATCAGATTAATAAAAAATTAATATGTTAAAAATTAAAATTAAGCGTTTACAGCTAATTTTGATGAAAGAGAGTTATTAAGTTTTTTAGATAAACTTGATTTGTCTATTTTATTATCCATTAAAAATAGTTTTGAGCTAAACATCTTTCTCAAAAACATATTTGTCAATTCGTGGCCACCTTGATAACATTTTACTTTTCCTAAAATTCTAAATCCAGAAAGAAGAAAATCACCAACCAAATCTAGAATCTTATGATTCACGAATTCTTTTTTATTTCTTAGTCCACCCTCATTTAAAACTTTCTCTCCATCAACAACAACTGCGTTGTCAAGTGATCCACCTTTAGCTAAGCCTGCTTGTTTAATTTTTTCAATATCTTTGAATAAACAAAATGTTCTTGAAATGGAAACATCGTTATAATTGTCTTTATCGAAATTTATGGCATTTTTTTGCTTACCAATTATTTGGTTATCATAGTTTAGTTGAAACTCGACTTCTAGTGAGCCATCATTAGGTTCTATTGAAATTTTTCTCTCTCCCTCAACTAGTTCGAATTTTTTTTCGATTTTTAAAAACTTTCTTTTTTCTGATAGTAATTTAGTTTCGGATATCTTTAAGATGTCTAAAAAATCTTTTGCTGAACCGTCCATGATTGGAACTTCAGTACTGTCGATTTCAATTAAAGCGTTATCAATTCCTGCTAGGTAAAGAGCTGCTAGCAAATGCTCAACTGTAGAAACTTTGGCTCCATGATTATTTTCTAAAGTTGTACATAGTTTTGCTGATGTAACATTTAAGTAACTTGCTTTAATTAGATTATTATTTGGTAAGTCAATTCTTTTGAAAATAATTCCTTGATTAGCTCCAGCAGGCATTACTTTTATTTTAGACTTGAAGCCCGAATGAAGGCCAATCCCTTCGAAAAATACAGGTTTTGTTAAAGTTTTTTGATAAATTTCAACCATGGAGAATGTTATAGAGAAGATGCTATTTAAATTTAAAACAACTAATATTTCTGAAAATAACAAAAATTAACCAAATAAAGCCTCAAAAAATCTAGAAATTAGTGTTTTTTTAGAAAGTGATACAGGTATCGCCTCAGTCTTCCAACCAAAATGAACTAATTTTTCTAGAGTTTTTAGAATTTTTTCTGAAGATAAATCATTAACTGTTTTTATTTCAAACTTATCTCTCATAGATAAAACATTTTTGAAAATGTTTTTAATATTTTCAATTTTTGAATTACTGTTTATTTCAAGAAAAATTGATTTACTTTTTTTTTGATAATAACACAAATTGCTATTATTAAAAATTATTAACTCTGATATTTCTATAATTCTGGATAGTGCAATATCATAAATCAATTTTTTTTTAATTTTTCTAAAATTTTCATTAGCAAAAAACTCTTCCTCTATGAGTTCATTATCAGGAATACTGTCGTTTAATTCTATATTACTTATAATAAGCTTTATAGTTTCCTTATTTAGTGATGTGATTTTTGATATATCTCTCAATATAATGTCTAAACCAAATTTAAAATTTTGTTCAAATTTAAGAGAATTATTCTCAAAGTAAAAAATTTTACTTTTATCATCATCAATTTTTATTTGAAAAAAAGTATCAATATTTTTGTAACTCTCACTGATATGAGCTCCTTTTACAAAACTTTTAAGGAGAGTTTTTTTAATTTTCAAATTACAATTTTCAAAAATATTTTTTAAATTTTTAAAGTCATTTGTATTAATTAATGATAATGATAGTTCGTGAGAATAGAAATCCCCAAATAATCCTATAGGTAAATTTTCAACTTTTTTGTTATCTAAACAAAATTTAGAGTTAAAAATATGAATTGCAGTTTTTTGTGACTCAATTTTATCAACGTATGATCTTAATGTATTTAAAATGTATGTAATATTCTCTCTTAAAATTTGAGATCCATTTAATTTTTTATAGCCAGATAGATTTATAAAAGACAAATTAAAATTTTCTAAAATTAAAACTATATTTTTAAAAGTATAATTTAATTTATTTTCTATTAAATAAATATTTTCTTTGATTACACTCAAAATTTTTTCATAGTCAGAAATTCTATTGTCTTCAATGCCAATAATAGGAACTTCTGAATTATGAATAATACTCAAATCATCCTGATCATCATGCTTACATACAAAAAAGTTAAAATAAGTATCATTAATTTCTAAAAAGAGTGTTGGAGAAATATTTTTCATCTTCTATTTTAAGATAAGCTGGTTATTTATTCTAAAATCGAAAGTTTTATATTTTTGAAATTCATTATTTTTAATTAAGTTAATGTAATTTTCTAAACTTTTTACATAATTTTTTGATGGAAGTTTAATCAATTTATCATCAATAGTTAACAGATCCCATCTTTTAGTTTTAAAAAGAGTGAATCTTTTAATTATTTCTATTGGAAAGTTTATTTTAATAAGTTCCTCATAAAATATTTTAAATTCTTTCCTGTTTCCGAAAACATATGGTAGGTCCTGATAGTCTTTATTGTTAGTGAATTTTATAAGTTCAATTTTCTTACTTAAATAAAATTTTTTTTTTTTATTGAAAAGAATTGCGATAGGTTCCTTTTCAAATATTTTTATTTGTAAAGTGGAAGGATATTTTTTTTTTATTCTATAACTTTCAATGAAAGTATTTTGCATTAACAAATTTTCAATTTCTTCATAATCTAAAAATATAAGATTTCTGTTGTAAATAGAAACTAATAATTTCTTTATTTCTTCGTCTTTAATTAAAAGATTATTTTCAATGATTATTTCATTTAAGTTAAATTTTGAAAAAAAAATTTTTTGCGGAAAAGTAATGGTTGAAAGTAAGACCAGCAATACTAAAGAAAGTAATAATTTTTTTTTCATTTATTGGTACTTGCATCTAATAAAATTTTTTCGACTAAGTTTTCAAAATTTATTTTTTTATAACTAGCAATTTCAGGCACTAGAGATAAACTTGTCATACCGGGCTGAGTATTAATTTCTAATAAATAAAAGTTATTTTTATAAAATTTAAAATCAGATCTAGTAACACCTCTGCAGTTTAAAGCTCTATGCGTTTTTTCAGCAATTTTTAAAATTTCTTTATACTTTTGTTTAGATAATCTCGCAGGCATCACATGTGCAGTATTAGCTTTTTTAGTATATTTAGCTTTGTAGTCGTAAAATAATCTTTTTGGTATTAGCTCTATTGCACCGAGGGGACTTCCATTTATAACTGCTACTTGAATTTCTTGACCACCAATATATTCCTCTATTATCAACTCATCATATTTGGTTAATTGTCGTTTAACTGATTTAAATAGTTTTTCTTTATTTTTACAAATTTCAACTCCTAAACTTGAACCTTCGTTAGAAGGTTTTGAAACGATTGGAAAATTCAATTTTTTTTTGTTAATTATTTTATTCAATGACATATTTTTAAGTTCAATCTTGTTTATTGAAAAAAATTTTGGTGTTCTAATTTTACTCTTAATGAATATTTTTTTTGAAATTGTTTTATTCATGGCATTGAAAGAACTAATGACTCCCGAGTGAGTGTATGGAATATTTAGATATTCAAAGTAACTTTGTGCAACACCATCTTCTCCATCTTTGCCATGTAAGGCATTGAAGATTGCATCTACATTTTTTTTATTTATTGAGTTAAAATTTTTTATTTTAGGGTCAAAAATTTTGACCTTATAGCCTTTTTTTTTTAGAGCTTTTGCACAAGCTTTTCCGCTTTCTAAGCTGACTGCTCTTTCTCCTGAAGTGCCTCCCAAAACTACAAGGACTTTTTTAAATTTTTTTTTAATCACCAATAATTTTAATCTCTAATTCTAGATCAACTCCAGTTTTTTCAAAAACCTTCTTTTTCACTTTATATATCAGGTTTTCAATATCCGAGGATTTAGCGTTACCATTGTTAACAAAGAAGTTGCAATGTTTTTCAGAAATCATTGCATCTCCTTCTTTTAAATTTATACATCCTGCATCTTTTATTAACATCCATGCTTTTTTATCATTACTAATATTTTTAAAGGTGCTACCACATGTTTTAATTTGACTTGGTTGAGATAATTTTTTTCTGTTTATAAAATTGATTTCCTTTTTTTCAATTTCTTCTTTTTTTGCAACAGACCCCTCTAATTTGGCAGAAATAAAAATTAAATCTTTTGATAAATTTGACCCCCTATAAAAGAATTTAATGTCATCTTTTTTAATCTCAATTTCTGAAAATTTATTTTTATCTATTGCTTTAATAGATATTAAAATTTTTGATATATCATTATTATAACAGCCAGCATTCATGATAATTGCGCCTCCAATCGATCCCGGTATACATGATAAAAACTCAAAATTGGTAAGATTATTTTCTTTTGCAAAGTTTGCTACTTTTCGATCAAGTGTTGCAGCACCAACTTCTATTACATTTTTTTCAACTAGTTTAGTGAATGAAAAACTTTTTCCAAGCTTTATCACTACTCCTTTAACACCATTATCTCTAATTAAAGTATTAGATCCAGCACCCAAAATTGTAGTTTTTAAATTCTGTTTATTTATATCTCTTAAAAATTCTATTAGTTGATTTTTGTCTTTTACTTTATAAAAATATTCCGCTTCACCTCCTAAATTGAACCAGCTATAATTCGAGAGCTTCACATTCGTACTTAAATCATCTCCAAATTTTTTAATAAAATTATTATCTAAAGTCATAATGAAAATTTCAGTGAAGTAATCCATTTAGAAATTAATCCGGCACCCATACCAATAATTAATTCGTCACTAATCAGATTTTTTTTAAAATAATTGTTTAATTCTTTTTCATTTCTAACAATTATAACTTGAGTGTTTGACTTTTTAGAAATCAAATTGGCAAATTTAATTACATTATATTTTAAATTCTTTTTTTCTCCCGCTGCATACAAAGGGCACAAAATAACAAGATTAGATTTTGCAAAACATTTTGAAAATTCATCTATTAAAGACATTACCCTGGAATATCTATGAGGTTCAAAAACACTTATTATTTTTCTTTCAGAATTTACATTGTGAACGCCTTCTAAAATTGATTTTATTTCTGTTGGATGGTGAGCATAATCATCATAAAAATCGTTTTTATTTTTTGAAAAAACTTTTGTCATTCTTCGCTGAACACCTGAAAAATTTTTGAGAGAATTCTTTGCTATTTTGAGATTTGCTCCAAGATTTAAGCAAATTATTAAAGCTGCTGCTGAATTAAGTACATTATGTTTGCCTATTAACTTAACAATTATATTTTTTATATTTTTTGCTTTCTTATTTTGATCTTTGAAAGTTAAGTCGAAGGTGGTACTATCTATGTTATATCTTATTTTTTTAATTTGATATTCTGCTCTTTTATTTTCTCCGTATGTAACAATATTTTTATTTTTAATTTTTTTTAAAATTTTTCTTATATTAATGTTATCTACACAAATTATAGATTTTCCAGTGGGAGGAGTTTTATTGATAAATTCAATAAAAGAATTTTCTAAATTTTTAAAGTTTTTGTAATAATCTAAATGTTCATAATCAATATTTGTAACAATTGAATAATTGATTGGTAATTTTAAAAAACTTCCATCAGACTCGTCGGCCTCTAATATTGCCCACTCACCTTTTCCAAGCTTTGCATTGCTTTTTAAAGAGTTAATAACCCCACCATTTACAATTGTTGGATCTAACTTTTGATCAGATAAAATTTTCGCAACTAAAGATGTTGTTGTAGTTTTACCATGAGAACCTGTGATTATTATATTTTTTTTTAAAGATACAACATCTGCTAAAACTTCAGCTCTTGAATAAATTGGTATTCCATTTTTTTTAGCGAATTTAATCTCAATATTACTTTTCTTTATCGCGGTAGATTTAACTAAAATAGTAGCTTTTTTTAAATTACTAGATGAGTGGCCTATAAAAGTTTTTATCCCACAATTTGAACAACTGATGGTATTTTTATTTTTGTTTTGATCACTACCTTGAATTTTAAAACCCATATTTTTCATTATATGAGCTAACCCACTCATTCCAATACCTCCAATACCAACAAAATGAATTATATCTTTTTGGCCTAAATTAATTTTTTTCATTAAAAATTTCTTCAATTTGATTATTTAAAATTTTAAAAATATCTTTGTCAGAATATTGACTTTGATTCGATATAGCATTTTTAATACGTTTTCCGTCTTTAAAAATTGAAACGATAAGATCTTGCAATTTATATTTAATATCTTTTTCCTGCAATAAGTATCCATATCCTTTTTTCATATAAAACTCAGCGTTTTTATATTGGTGATTATCTGCTGACGACGGTAATGGAATTGAGATAAATGGAATTTTTACATTTATTAGTTCTCCTAAAACTGATGCCCCGGAGCGTGTAATAACTAAATTTGCTTTTTGATAATATTCAATAATTTTGTCAGTAAAATTAAACAACTCATGACTTATTCCAGCTTCTTTATAAAAATTGGATAATACATTTATTTGTTCCTCTCGACATTGTTGGTAAATTTTAATTGAGTGATTCGAATTTTTAATTTTTTTAAATATTTGAGGCATATCATCAGCAAAAACTTTGGCACCCTGACTTCCTCCAAGAACCAAAATATTTAAATTGTCAAATCTTCTGGATTGGTCTGAATTAATATTGGAGTTAATTATTTCTTCTCTTATTATATTTCCTATTTCGAAAACTTTATTCTTATATTTATCAGCTATCCCCTCCAATTCTTTGTAAGAAACAAATATTTTATTTGCAAAAGGTAATAAATATCTATTGGCTTTTCCTATTATCAAATTATTTTCGTAGATTATAAATTTAATTCTTAAAATTGATGCTGCAATACATACTGGAAAAGAAGAATATCCTCCCATGCCAAAAATTAATGAGGGTCGATTAAAAGTGAGAATTATTAATGAATTTAATATAGAAAAAAAAATTTTGAAAATAGATAACAAAAAATTGAAAATATTTTTTTTTTTTAATGGAGAAGAATATATCTTTATTAAATTTATATTTTCATAATCCTTTAGGTATTTAAAACCTCTAGCATCTGTAGTTAAATCTACAATATAATTTTTATTTATCAAATAATTTGCCAAACTATAGGCGGGAAAAACATGGCCTCCAGTACCACCTGTGGCAATTAATATTTTTTTTTTAATCATATAAATAAGTTTTATTCTTTGTATAGTTTAAAACTAGCCCAGCTAAAACTGCACTTCCAATCAAAGATGATCCTCCATAGCTTAAAAAAGGTAAAGTCATACCAGTTGTGGGTAATAAATTTGTGTTCACTCCGGCGTGTATGAAAGTTTGAAATATTAATAATGTTGCTAAACCGCTTAATGAAATTTTCAAAAATTGATTGTCTTGATTAAAACAGCTTTTAATAATTCTAAATGAAATATATAAAAAAATGATTAATATCATTATAGATACTAGTGAACCATATTCTTCAGAAATAACCGCTATAACATAATCTGTATGGGCTTCAGGAACGCTCTCTTTTAATATACCTTCTCCCATTCCTTGTCCGGTTAAACCACCAAGTTTTATCGCATCAAGAGCAGATGATGACTGAAATTTATCACCTTGATCAGGATCAAAAAAAGAAATTAATCGATTAATTATATAGCCGAATTTTTCAGGAAGAAAAAATAATAAAGAGCATAAAGATATTAAAAAAAGAGAGAGAAAAATAAATATATAAAATAAGCTTACACCAGAAATAAAAACTGTAGCAATCCAACTTCCTATTAGTAAAATTGATTGTCCGAGATCAGGTTGGTCAATTAATAAAATTATAACTGAACTCAATAGTAAAAAACTTAAGATATATTTGATTTGATTGTCTTGAAATTTTTCAAAAGTCAAAATTTTTACTGTCATTAAAATAAAGAGTGGTTTTAATATTTCAATTGGTTGTAATCTAAAAAAATAAAGATCTAACCAACGCTTGGCGCCTTTAACTTCTACTCCTATAATTGGTACCAAAGCTAAAAAAATAAATGATAAAATAAATAAAGGAAGTATAAGTTTCATTAATAATTCAGTCTTTATTAGAGAAATAATAATCATGATCAATAAAGCTAAAAAAGTAAAAATTAGATGTTTTGTGAAAAAAAAATAAAGATTCTTATTTACTCTTTCTCCTGCAAGGGATGATGTTGAAGAAAATGAAAAAAATAATCCCAAAAAAAATAAAATTAGAAAACAGAAAAGAATTTTTTTATCTACACTTCTCCAATAATTTATAAATAAAAATTTAAATGAATTTTCTAGCATATATTTTACTTAATCTTTTAAATTCTTCCCCTCTTTCTTCAAAATTATTAAATTGATCAAATGAAGCTGCAGCGGGACTTAACAAAATGAATTTACTTAAGTTTTTTTGAGATTTTGTGTCGTTTAAAATCTTAATTATCGTTTTTTTTAAATTTTTTGTAATAGAAAAATCCAATTTTTTATTAATTTGATTTTTAAAAAAATTGATATTATTGCCAATTAAATAGCATTTATAGATATTTTTTTTATATTTTGATATTTTAAATTGATCGTTTTTTTTTGGAAGTCCACCAACAATCCAGTAAATATTTTCAAGACTTGATAGAGCAAATTGGGTTGCTTCAAACGAGGTTGCTTTTGAATCGTTGATAAAAGTTACATCTTTTCTTTTTAAAAAAATTTCAAACCTATGCGGTAATCCTTTAAATGATTTAAGAGAATTAATGAAAGATTGGTCATTTATTTTTAATAACTTGGCAAAAGCATAAATGAAACACATATTCTCATTATTTATCTGTGATGTTAAATAATTATTTTTAATTCTAAATTTTATTTTGTGATAATTTTTATAACTGGGTACTATTAATCTACTCTCAAATTTTTTTCTAATAAAAACATTTTTTAATTTTTTATTAATTATTGCGAAGTTTCTCTTAGTTTGAAGATTAAAAATTTTTAGTTTTGAATTTAAATAATTTTTCATATTGCCATGCCAATCAATGTGGTCATTAGTAAAATTTAAGAAAAATGCATAAGTGGGGCTAATGAATTTTGAGTGTGAAAGCTGAAATGATGAAGCTTCAATTATTATATAATTCATTTTTGAACTTTTTATATCTAAAATTGGAGTTCCAATATTTCCTCCCAATGAAATCTTAAATTTATTTTTTTCTAGAAGATGAGCTAGTAGTTTACATGTTGTTGATTTACCATTAGTGCCAGTAACTACAATTGTTTTTGCCTTGTTGTTTGTTAAATAAAATAAATCAATGTCAGTTATTATTTTCTTTTTAAATCTAGTAAGTTTTTTGTTTTTAAGTAAACTAATTCCCGGTGTTAAAACAATATAATCAACTTCATTTAGAGTTTTGATAAGGCTTTTGGGTCTATAATTTTTAAATATTTTTTTTGAAGTATCATCCCAAACATTAATTTTTTTTACTCTATTCTTTTTAAGAAATTTAATAGTTGATCGCCCAGATAAACCAAGTCCATAAACAAGGAACGACAGTTCTCTAAGTTTAGGATTTTGGAGCATGTTTTACCTTAATTTCAACGTTGCTAAACCAACTAATGCCAATATGATTGCAATTATCCAAAAACGAATAACAATTGTGGACTCCGCCCAACCTTTTTTTTCAAAATGATGATGTATGGGAGCCATCTTAAAAATTCTTCTCCCAGTTAATTTGAACGAGGCAACTTGTATAATTACAGATACAGTCTCCAGAACAAACAGTCCTCCAATAATCGCTAATACGATCTCATGTTTTACGATTATAGCTATGGCTGCTAATGAACCACCCAGGGAGAGAGAGCCTGTATCACCCATAAAAATTTTTGCTGGAGGAGCATTATACCAAAGAAACCCTAAACAAGCTCCTACGACTGATCCACAGAAAATAGATAATTCTCCTACATCTTGAATGTATTGTATCTGAAGATACTCAGAAAAAATTGTATTGCCGACTACATAAGAAATAAGTGTGAATGATAGGGCTACTAACATCACTGGCACCGTTGCCAACCCATCTAAACCATCAGTTAAATTAACTGCGTTTGATGCTCCTATAATTACGAATAAACCAAAAGGAATAAATAACAACCCCATATGCCATATCAAATTTTTAAAAAATGGAAAATAAAGATTATATAAAAATTCATGGTTAGAATATTTTATCAAAATAATTAGTGTTAATACTCCAATTATTATTTGACCAAGAAATTTATATCTAGATTTAAGTCCTCTAGAATTTTTATATTTGATTTTTAGAATGTCATCTAATAAACCTAATGAACCTAAAGAAAGTGATACAAAAATTAAAGTCCAAACATAAATATTGGTTAAATCTGACCATAAAAGCGTACTCGATAAAATACCAATTATAATAATCACACCACCCATGGTAGGCGTGCCAGATTTTTTTATAATGTGATCAATCGGTCCATCTTGTCTTATAGGCCCAGTAATCATTTTCTCAGAAAATAATTTAATTAATGGACCTCCAATTATGAATACAACAATTAAAGAGGTTATAACTGATAAACCTGTCCTAAAAGTCAAGTATTTAAAAACATTTAAAAAAGAATATTGATCAATTAAAGAAGTTAATAAGTTAAATAACATTTATATTCCTTTTATCATTTTTTTACTAAAATCGTTTAGACCTGTAGCGTTAGACCCTTTAATCATTAAATAATCATTATTTGAAATCATATTGCTTAAACTTAAATCAATGTCTTCATTATTTTGTAAAATATTTCCTCTTTTTTCTTTATTAAGATGTTTATAAGTGAAAATTGTTTTTTTTCCTTTAACGAATACTTTATCAATATCAGAATTGTTAATAACTTTTGACAATTCCTCATGATATTTTTTAGATCTTCGACCTAATTCTAACATATCACCAAGTATTAAGTATTTCTTAAATCTTTCTTTTTTAATCAAATTCAGCTTTCTTATAGCATTTTTCACAGACAATGGATTAGCGTTATAACTCTCGTCAATCAATTTAAATTTTTTTTTATATCTCGAAATATAATATTTTTTTCCCCTTCCTGCTGGTGACTCAAAATTTTTCAATTTTGATTTTATGCTGGAATAATCCAAATTAAGAACCTTTAAAACTGCTATTGCTGACAGTACATTGTAAATATTGAGATCTTTTATTGTTAAATCCATTTTTTTTTTATCAATGTTTATAAAAATTTTCATTAGATTATCCCTTTTTACAATTTTTTTAATATTTACATTTGCTTTCTTGTGAGTTCCGAATGTAAAAACTTTTAGTTTATATTTTTTAGCTTTTTTAAATAAATATTTAAAAAATTTATCGTCTCTATTTAAAATAACAGTTCCTCCAGTTTTTATATTTTCTATAATTTCCGACTTAGCTTTTGCTATCCCATTTATATTTTTGAAATTTTCAAGATGGGCTTCGCCAATATTAGTTATTAGACCTATGTGGGGTCTAATTAATTTAGTTAAATTTCTAATTTCACCTGCCTTGCTCATTCCTACTTCAAAAACTCCAAATTTATCGTCCTGACTTAAATTAGATAAACTTATCGGTACACCTAAATAATTATTGAATGATTTTGGTGAGGAAAAGGCCTTTCCAAAATTTTGTAACAAATCTTTTAATAAGTATTTTAAAGATGTTTTACCAGCACTGCCTGTTATAGCTATTATTTTAGCTAAAGAATATTCACGCTTTAATTTTGCAAAATTATTTAAAAAAGTAATCTCATCTTTTACTTTAATTATTCTTTTATTTTTTACTTTAATTTTTGAAGATGTAACTACGCATCCCGCATCTTTTTTTAATGCAGTAGAAATAAATTTATTCCCATCATTTTTTTTACCTTTTAATGTTAAGAATAAATTCTCTTTTTTAATTGATCTTGTGTCAATTGAAAGACCATCGAAATTTAAGTTCTTTGGTTTATCCAAAATATTATTTAACACCAATTGATTTTGATGATAGTTACGCTCTTTTCTAGTTAAAATTTTAATTTTTGTATAAATATTTTTTATTATCTTTTTATCTGAAATATTTAAGATTTTGTTTTTATAAATTTGTTGTTCTTCATGACCTTTACCAGCAACTAATATTATTTCATTCGGGTGAGCATTTTTAATTGCTTTTTTTATAGCTAAAGATCTTTCCCCAATATTAAAAGCCTTACTTTTTAAAATATGCTTTTTAAGTTCATTTCTTATTTTTGTTGGACTTTCATTTCTTGGATTATCATCTGTTATGTAAATTTTTTTACAACTAAGGTTAGCTATTTTAGCCATTAATGGTCTTTTTTTTTTATCCCTATCTCCTCCGCACCCAAAAACTAATGAAATATTATTTCCATAATTATTTTTTAAAAATTTAAGAGTTTTATTTAAAGCGTCAGGTGTATGAGCAAAATCTACAAAAACTTTAATATTATTTGGAAACTTTTTAACTAATTCAAGTCTTCCATTTACATCTTTTAATTTATTTATATTTTTGTAAATTGATTTTTCTTTAAGGCCACATAGTATTGTAGCTTTAATTGCCATAGCTAAATTTTTAATCTTAAAATCATAAAAATTGTTAGAGAAAGTGTTTCCTAATTTTTCAAACTCTTTGCTTATATCCAAAAGTTTTAATTTTCTTTTTTTTGCTATTCTTTTTAACAGCGAGAATTCTGTTATTTCTTTATCTGAAATAATTGTAGTTTTTTTTTTTAAAATTTCTTTAAATAATATTAATTTAGCATTCAAATAAGACTTCATTGTTTTATGATAATCAAGATGGTCTTGGCTAAAATTAGTAAAAATTCCACATTTGAAATTTATATGGTGTAATCTTTTTTGATCTAATCCATGGCTTGAAGACTCTATTATTAAATTATCGATTTTTTTCTTTTTTAAAAAATATAAACTTTTGTGTAATGAAATTGTGTCTGGGGAAGTAAGATTAGTTTTAATAACTTTATCATTGTATTTTATTCCTAAAGTCCCAATAGTTGCAACTGACATCTTGTTTACTCTTAATATCTGATAAAATAAATCAGCCACAGAAGTTTTTCCATTCGTACCTGTGACTGCAATAATATTTTTTGGCTTTAAATTGTAAAACTTTGAAGCTAATTCACTTAAAAAATACCTTACTTTATTTGACCTGATTATGTGAACATTCTTATATTTAATTTTGCAACTTTTAGAGCAAACAATTACAGATGCACCTCTATTAATAGCATCTTTGATGTATAGTTCGCCATTTACTTTGTTACCTTTAATTGCAAAAAAAATAAAATTTTTTTTTACATCTTTACTATTAGTCGCGATCCCTTTGATAATTATTTTTTTTTTATCCTTTGAGATATTTTTAATTAAATTTTTCAGCAACATACAAATCATTAAACTCTTCATTATTTATGGCTAAAATTGGCCCAATTTTTTCTATTATTTTGCCTGCAACATAAACAGAGTTCCAGCCAGAAGTATTGTATGGCGCTTTTGTTTTAACACCTCGATAATTATAAATTAACTCTCTATTAATCTTTGGATTTTCAAGCATCACGAAAAGAGTATATTTAGGTCTATTAGTTGGAAAAATAGAAATAAAAGTGTTTATTCTATCATTATTATTTCCATAACTTTCTGCTGTGCCTGTTTTCCCTCCAACGTAGTAACCGTCCTTATTAGCTAAGCTAGCTGTGCCTTCTTTACTGTTAACAACTTTTCTTAAAATATTATTCAATTTAGCACTTGTATCGATTGAAATTATTTTTTTTGGTTTTTCTATTTTTCTCTCTTTAATCAAACTAGGTTTAATTAATTTACCGCCATTACTCATTGCTGCATATAAAGCAGTGACTTGCAGAGGTGTTGTAGTAATTCCATGGCCAAAAGAAATAGTTTCTAATTTGCATCTATTCCATTTAAATTGATTAGGCACTCCAACTTCCTCTAGTTCAATCTCGGGATTCTTTATAAGTTTAGTTTTCTCAATAAAATCTTTAAAATTTTGCTCTCCCACTTTTTGTGCTAGTAGTACTGAACCTACATTTGATGATCTCACTAAAATATCCTCCACTGATAAATTTTTCGGGTGTTCTTTCATGTCTGTAATTTCATGAATAGAACATTTAATTTTTTTTGGTATTTCTTCTATAATTGTATCAGCACTAACTAAATTATGTTCCAACGCCAAAGCCACAGTAAAAGTTTTAAAAATTGAACCAAGTTCATAGATACCTTTAGTAATTTTATTTATATATTTTTTATTCTTTATATCTGCTCTTTTATTAATATTAAAATTTGGTAGAGAAACTAACGATATAATATCACCAGTGTTGACATCCATAAGTAACGCTCCGCCACCAGTTGCATTAAAAGTTTCAATTGCTTCGTTTAAATCTTTATTGATGATATACTGGATATTACTATCTATAGTTAATTTAAAAGGCTTATTGATAAGTTGTTTATCTTTTAACTCTTTATCGAAATATTTTTCTATACCAGATACTCCGTAATTATCATAATCAACTTGACCAATAATATGACTGAATAAATTGCTGTGAGTGTACATCCTCGCTTGAAAAGGCTCAAATTTAATTGCCTTTTCTCCCATGGCCCAAAACTTGTCTTTTTCATTTTGAGTAATTCTTTTTTTTAATCGAAAATATTTTTTTTGGTCCAATTTTTCTTCTATTTCTTTTATGGGTAAACCAGGAAAGTTTAATCTTAATTTTAAAAGAAAATTTTTTTTATCCTTTATTTGCTTGGGATTTACTGCAGCATGAAAAGTGTTAATGTTCCTTGAAATTATTATTCCGTTTCTATCAATAATATCTCTTCGTAATAAAGAAAATTGAGGTTTATGATTTCCTAAATCAAAAAGGCCTTTTTTGTCCAAAGAAATATGTGTAATCTTGATTGAGAAAATCAAAATCAAAGAAAAAAAGAAAAAAAATAATATATAAATTCTATCTTGAAAGTTATTGGATTTTTTTAATATTTTATTTTTTTTATTTGTTTCCAAATAATCTTCAAAATAAAAACTTATTTGATTAACGTTATTGTTTTTTTTCGATTTTTTTCTCATTAATATCTTTCAAATTTGATGTCTTGTTTTTAATATTAATAAAATCCGAAACGTCAAAAAATATTTTAGAATGAATAATTGGTTGATAGTTATTAATTGCAATTATATTTAATCTTTTTTCAATTTCAGATGGTGTGGTTAAATAAAAAAATTCTAACTGAGCTCTATTTAGATTTTTTTCTTTTAAAAGAATTTTGTCATTTATATTAGAGATTTTTTTTTCTATAAACCTTGCTTGATTTTTTATAATCGATGTTATTATTAGAAAAGTAACAAAAATTACTATTGATACTATAAATTTAGTTTTAAACATTGATAGCTTCCAAATCTAGGTATCTTTTAAATTTTCTTATTAATTCAATCGGCTGTAAAAATTTATTCTTACTGCGAGTAGCAAATCTCAATTTTGCTGATCTGGCTCGAATATTATTATCTAATTCTTTTTTTGAAGGCCTTAACGTTTTATTTTTGTAATCATCAAATAATACCAAGTTAGAAGCTTTATTTTCAGGAAAATATCGAGATGGTCTAGATTTATTCTTTGAGAAATGATTGAAAAAATATTTAACAATTCTATCTTCTAAAGAGTGAAAACTAATTACTAAAATTTTACCTCCTGGCTTTAATCTTTTTGTGGCATTAATAATTCCATTTATCAATTCCGTAATTTCTTTATTGACAAAAATTCTCAAAGCTTGAAAAGTTTTAGTGCAAGGATTTATCCTGCTTAAATAATTTTTTCTTTTACTTTTTTCAATTATCTTAACTAACTCAGATGTATTATTAATTTTTGTTGTTTTTCGATACTTAACAATATTTTTTGCAATTTTAGTTGCTTCTTTTTCCTCGCCTAAAATTTTAATTACTAATTTAAGATCTGCTTCACTTAAATTATTTACCGCATCAAAAGCTGAGATTTCATTTAACCCCATAGACATATCAAGTGATTTTAAAGATTTAAAAGAAAATCCTCTATTAAGATCATCAAGTTGAATAGAAGACAATCCTAAATCAAAAATTACTGCATCAACATATTCATTTGAAATAGTGTCTATTTGACTAAACTTAATTTGATAAAATTTAAATCTTTTAGGAAATTTTTTTTCAAGCTCTCTAGCTTTAGGTAAGATTTGTTTGTCTCTATCATAAGCTTCAACAAAAGTGCTAGAAAATTTTAATATTTCCTTAGAGAAATTTCCTCCACCAAATGTACAATCAATAAATTTTCCTCCCTTAGAAACTGAAGCTATTTTTAAAACCTCTTCCAACATCACTGGAAAATGGGAGAATTCCAGTGATGAAGTTTGATTGTTCATTGATACAAATTGATAACATTAAAACTTTTGTTTTCTTAGAAATGCAGGTATTTCAAAATCTTCCTCCTCATCTAAATCTTGATCAAATAACTGATTGGAGTTTCTATTGTCTTGATTGTTAGTCTCAACATTAGTTTCATCTGTTTGATAGCTTTGGTCTTCGGAAAATAATTTTGGGGTATACTCCTCTTCAATATTTTCCAAGTTTGATAATGTATTTTCGTTATCATCTAAATTATTATTCTCAATATAAGACGCACTTTCGATGGAAACACCTGCGGGAATGCTATTCGAAATTTGTCCTGAATCTGCATTTCCTCTAAGTAAATTTTCATTTTCTAGTTCATTATCTGCATTATTTAAATTGTCATCAAACTCTTCTTCCTCTTTATATTGAAAACTTTCATCAAGTTTCAATGCAGTATTACCATCTATAGAACTTAAAGCTTTATTGTCCAATCTTGAATTATGAGTAAATAAATTTTCAGAGTGACCTGTGCTTCTATTCTGAATACGTGAAACCATATTTAAAACAGTTTTATTTTCAGTTTGGTAGCCGTCCAACGCTGTAGCGACTATTGATACTCTTATTCTACCTGTCATATTTTCATCTTTGATTGCACCAAATATCAATTCAGCTTCTGGGTCTACTTCTGCTCTAATTTTGTTTACTGACTGGTCTACTTCAAACAATGTAAGATCGTTTCCGCCGGTTATATTAATCAGTAAACCTTTTGCTCCTTGAAGGGAATATTCATCAATGAGTGGATTGTTAAGAGCCATCTCGGTAGCTTCCATCGCTCTATTTTCTCCTTCGGCTTCACCTGTTCCCATCATAGCTTTACCCATAGAACTCATTACAGTTTCTACATCAGCAAAATCAAGATTTATCATACCTGGTCTAACCATCAAATCAGTTACACTCTGAACTCCATGTTTTAAAACATTATTTGATAGATTAAATGACTCTTCAAATGTAGTTGTCTCGCTAGCAATTTTAAATAAATTTTGATTAGGCACAACAATAACTGTATCTAGATGTTTTTTAAATTCTTCTAACCCTTCAACCGCTCTTCTCATTCTTTTAGGGCCTTCATACGAAAATGGGAGAGTGGTTACACCGACAGTTAAAATATTTAATTCTCTAGCAGCTTTTGCAATTACATGAGAGGCCCCTGTACCAGTCCCACCTCCCATTCCTGAAGTAATAAAAACCATATTTGCGCCTTGGATATAATTTATAATCTCATTAAGAGACTCGTCAGCTGCTGCTTGTCCTATATCGTGTTTTGCTCCTGCTCCTAAACCTTTTGTTAAATTCATTCCAATTTGAATTTTTGCATCGGCTTTGCTCATTTTTAAATCTTGCGCATCAGTATTAACTGCTACAAACTCTACACCTTCCATCCCAGAATTAATCATCGCATTTATAGCATTTCCCCCTGCTCCCCCTACACCTAAAACTAGTATTCTAGGTTTACATTCTTTCAGTTCTCCTCCACCTATATTTATACTCATTACAGTTCTCCCTTCTGTTTAGTTTCCCATTTTAAGTTAGATCTATTTAGAAAAGCTTTCTTTCTTGCTACAACTTTGAATTTTTCAAAATTTTTTGGTTCCCAAATCTGAAAGGTTTTTCCAAGGCCAACAAATAAAATATTATTTTTTATATTTGCATGATTCAACAGTTTATCAGATAAAGATACTCGTCCCTCGGTATCAAATTGTAAGTTTTCGCTATCTGATAATATTGAGGTTGCAAAAAAATCTCTTTTTTCCTCAAAAGGGTTCAATGTATCAATGGTATTAGAAAGTTTTTCAATTCGATCTTGAGAGCAACCTTCTAGTGCTGGGTGATTAAAAGAAGGATAGCTTATGAATCCGTTATAGCCCATTGAATTAAGATGAGATCTAAATGTAGCTGGCACTGATACACGTCCTTTTTTGTCTATTTTGTTCTCGAAACTTGATAAAAACATATTTGTATAAAACCTTACTAATTTTAAAATTTTCCAATATATCCTCCATTATGGGATTTAATGGGATAGTATGGGTTTTTATGGATTAGTCAATATCTATTATGCTTATAGATGAGTACAAAGGCAGAACAAATATTACTATATATGATAGGCCAGATAATCTATAAGCCGGGTTCTGTCATTTAAGATATTATTTATCTAGACTTAGACTCGCGCCCAAGTTCAAGCGGTTAACCCAGAAGACTAACTAAAGACTGTTTTTAGTGTTTTCACACATTGTCTTCTCTATTTAACCTTGCTCCCAGTGGGGTTTGCCATGCGTTTTTTGTTACCAAAAAACCGGTGAGCTCTTACCTCGCCGTTTCACCCTTGCCTTGATAAGGCGGTTTATTTTCTGTGGCACTATCCCTGAAGTCACCTTCGCCAGCTATTAACTGGCACTGTGTCTTTATGGAGCCCGGACTTTCCTCTATTAATTAAATAATAGCAATCATCCAATTATCTGGCGATTGATTATTAAATAATTATAACGAAATAATCAAGATGTAGAAAATCAATTGGCTAAAAAATGGCTAATTTTAAGGGTTTTTTGACTAATTTTGCCAGTTACTTTTTCTGGTAAATAGTGCTGCTGAAAAGATTTTATTACCCTATTTTCTCTTTTATTTTTTTTATTAATACTAAAATATTTATAACCGATCTTTTTTAAATTTTTAAAAAATAAAGCTCTTATTTTTTTGGGATTTTCCGCTTTTATTCTTTTGTTTTTTTTTATGTACCACTTTCCAAGTTGATGTGAACTTAACTTTTTCCAAGGAAATTTTTCACCAGGATCAATTTTTCTCAAAGGAGCAATATCAGAGTGGCCTAAAAAATTTTCTTTTTTAATTGAATACTTTTTTTTTAAAATTTTACATAATCGAATTAAACTATTAATTTGCCTTGGGCTAAATTTTTGATAACCAAATTTATGACCTTTGTTAGTTAATTCAATTCCAAGGGAATATTTATTTAAATTTACATATTGTTTCCATTTAGATTTTCCAGCGTGCCAGGCTATATTTCTATCCTCGACCATCCTTGTTACTATTCCTCTACGATTGATGAAATAATGACAGCTTACTTTATAACGTGGGTTTTTAAGTCTATTGATAGATTCAATTTCTGATTGCATTCCTGTATAGTGTATTATTACAAATTTAATATTTGCTTTTAATCTTGTTTTTTTTGAGTGATTTGGGGAATAATTAGCTAATATTTTCATATTATATTTAAGCTTAAATATCTTATTTTAGTCAATTTTAAGCTAAATTTTATATAGAATATAGGATAAAATTATATATATAGCCGAGATACTATTTAATTATGAAAAAAGTAAAACTTATTTTATCAGTTTTAGCATTAACATTAGTATTAAAATCTAATGCTAACTCAGCTGAAGAATGCTTTGAAAAGACTAGTAGAGCAATTTTTAAGTTTAATATGGCTTTAGATGACATTATTTTGGAGCCTTTAGCAAAAGGATATAATAAATTACCTTCTCCTATAAGAACTGGAACGAGTAACTTCACATCAAATATTGGAACACTGTTGTCAATTCCAAATAATATTTTGCAAGGTAATTTTAAACAACTAGGGCATTCTGTTGGAAGCTTTGCGGTAAATACTACTGTAGGCATTCTCGGTTTTTTAAACCCGGCAGAAAGAATTGGTTTAAAGCCTCATAAAGAAGATGTTGGTCAAACTTTAGGTTCTTATGGAATAGGGCCTGGATGTTACTTTGTCCTTCCAATATTAGGGCCTACTACCGCTCGAGACTCTATAGGATTGATAGCTGATACTTTTGTTGACCCCTTTGCTCACGTGACTATTCGAGAAAAAGAATTGTTGGGTGCCTCAGGTAATTCTTTGGACTACTATTCTATTAAAGCGACAGGCGCAGTTGATTTTAGAGCAGATAATGAAAAGAATTTTGAAAGTCTAGAGAAAAACTCTATAGACCTTTACTCGTCATTGAAAAGTATATATTTACAAGATAGAGAAAATAAAATCAAAAACTCTATCGAAGATGAAGATGAATGGGGCAATTTAGATAACTAGTTTTAAGATGAAAAAAATAGTTATTTATTATGTTTCGTTATTTATATTATTTCAAAGCAATCTGTTAGCTTATAGCTCAAATCCAAAAGATTTTGTTTACGAAATGGTTAACGATGCTATCAGTAAATTAGCTGATAAAAATTTAAACCAAAATCAAAAATCAATTTTCATTGAAAAAATAGCTCGAGAGAATGTTGATATTAAGGGATTAGGACTCTATACACTGGGGGAACTAAGAAAATCAGCTGCTAAAGAAAATGTTTCGAACTTTCAAAAGTCTTTTGAAAAATATTTTTTGAAGAGTCTCACTTCAAGATTAACAGATTACTCTTCAAGCAAATTTGAAATAATAGGAGAAGATAAGAAAAGTTCTAATTATACTATTATAAAATCGAAAGTTATCCCAAACGATGGTGGTCCAGAAATAAAAATTGATTGGAGAATCTATACGAAAAACCCTGAAAAACCTTTGATCAGAGATTTGATAGTTGAAGGATTGAGTTTAGCTAGAACTCAAAAAGAAGAGTTTGCCTCAATATTAAGCTCAAACAATAATGATATTGAAATTTTAATTGATAAATTAGAGGAGTTCGTCAATAACTAGTTTATTGGTGGGCCCGCCAGGACTCGAACCTGGGACCAATACATTATGAGTGTACTGCTCTAACCAACTGAGCTACAGGCCCAAAATTAATACTGTTATATCACAATAAATTATTTTTCTAAGAAACTTTTTAGTTGTTTCGATCTACTAGGATGTTTGAGTTTTCGAAGGGCTTTTGCTTCTATTTGTCTAATTCTTTCTCTTGTAACGGAAAATTGTAAACCTACTTCTTCTAAAGTGTGATCAGTGTTCATTCCTATACCGAAACGCATTCTCAAAACTCTTTCTTCTCTCGGAGTAAGTGATGCTAAAATTTTTGTAGTTGACTCACTTAAATTTGATTGAATAGCTGTATCAAGTGGTTGAAGTGCATTTTTGTCTTCTATAAAATCACCTAAACTACTATCTTCTTCATCTCCGACTGGAGTTTCAAGTGATACTGGCTCTTTTGCAATTTTAAGAACTTTTCTTACTTTCTCAAGTGGCATTGCTAATTTTTTTGCTAATTCCTCTGGTGTTGGTTCTCTTCCGAACTCACTCATTATTTGTCTTTGAGTTCTAACAATTTTATTTATTGTCTCAATCATGTGCACAGGTATTCTTATAGTTCTTGCTTGATCTGCAATTGATCTGGTAATGGCCTGTCTAATCCACCAAGTTGCATATGTTGAAAATTTATAACCTCTTCGATATTCAAACTTGTCCACGGCCTTCATTAAACCAATATTTCCCTCTTGAATTAAATCTAAAAATTGAAGCCCTCTATTGGTATATTTTTTTGCTATTGATATTACTAGTCTCAAATTTGCTTCAACCATTTCTTTTTTAGCAATTCTTGACTCTCTTTCACCTTTTTGAATCCTGCTTACTAATTTTTTAAACTCCCCAACCGATAAACCAATTTTTTTACTAAATTCAACTAATCTATCTCTTATTTCAGTAAAATCTTTTTTATACTTTTTAAAAAAAGCTTTCCACGCTGGATTTTCTTTTAAAAAAGATTCAAATTTTGGATTTATTTCATTTCCTAAATAATATTTTAAAAATTCCTCACGGGAAATCTTATTATCCATCGCCAATCTTAAAAGCACTCCCTCTAATGAGACAATTTTTTTATTTTCCTTGTAGTGTGATTGAACTAATTCTTCAACTACGTGTGGAGCTAATTGTAAATTTTTAAAATTATCAACTAATATTTCTTGTATCTTCTTAAAATTTTTGTTTTTAGATACCGATAATTCTTTTGAAGCTAATAAGCATTCTAGTTTTTCAACTTGATATTTTTTAAGTTTTGAATAATTTTTATTTAAAGAATCCAAAATATTAATTATTTTAGGTTTTATTTCCTCTTCCATTTTAGCAAGGGAAACATTAAACTCATCGTCTTCGGCATTTGTGTTAACATCTGTTTTTTCTGAATTATCAGTTTTTTCTTTCTCTTTCTTTTGATTATTTTTTTTATTTATTTTCAAATCATCATCTTCGTCTAAAGAGTCAAAATCCTCATAAGTTGAGTCAATATCAATTATATCTCTAACTAACATTTGTTGACTTTCGATTTGTTCTTTCCACTCGAATATTTTTTTTCCAATTATAGGACTTTGAGTTAATGCATTGATCATTACATCTTTTCCTGCCTCTATTCTTTTAGCTATAGCGATTTCACCCTCTCTAGAAAGTAGTTCTACACCACCCATTTCTCTAAGATACATTCTGATTGGGTCATCACTTTTATCGGATGTTTTTTCCTCAGTCTGAGTTGTGGTTTCTTTCTTCTTATTAGATTGATATTGGGATTTTTTTTCGACAAGAGTTATTTTTTCATCAACAAGAATAATGAAAGTTTTCTCAATATTTTCTTGGGTTCCGTTTCTTTTGCCTAAAGATTTTGCAAGTTCCTCGTAGGTGATAAAGCCCCTATGTTTTCCCTTATCAAGCAATCTTTCAAATGATTTTGTAATGAGTTTTTCAGCCATAATTGAGTAGAGGAATATATATAATGACTAAGTCCAAAAAATCTATACTTTTTTTAATCCCTATTTAACTGACTTTTAAGCTTAATAAGTTCTGAATATGAACTTTCATCCAAATTATTAATTAATTTTTGTTCAAGGGATTCTATTTTTCTCAAATTATTTTCATTTCTATATTCTTGAATTAATTCGTTCAGAAGAGCTAAAATTTCATCCGTACTTTTATTTTTAGTGATAATTTGAATATTTGAATTTTCTTTTATTTGTTCAATAATTTTTTTGTAGTTTTCATTTATATCTGAACTTATGATCTCTTTATCTTTCCCCTCTGAAAGTGAATTTACCACTGTATTTTTTAAATCTTCATTTTTTTCAGATAGAAATTCTATTTGCGATAATTCCTCTAATTTTTTAGAAGCAATTTCTAAATCATTTAAAATAATAAACAATATTGAAAATTCTATAATTTGAATTTTGGAGAGATCTTTTTTTTTTTGATGCAAAATTTTTGTTTCTTTAAGAATTTGATATTCTTTTTTCTTTTTAAAAGGGTTGTATTTATAGTTTTGTCTAGAAGATTGAATTGGTGTAAGTTTTTTTATTTTTTCTAAAAAGTCTTCCAAAACATATTTTTTTAATGTTTCGTCTTGTATGGAATAGGATAATTTTTTTATTTCTTTTTCAAATTTTGAAATCTCATAAGGATTATTTTGATTTATTTTGCTTAGATGATAATTCCAAATAAATGTTTGAATAATCTCTTTATTTTTGAGTAAATTTAATAATCCATCTTTACCATACTGTTTAATAAAATCATCAGGATCGCTTCCTTCAGGCATAATAGAAAAAAAAATCTTATTAGTTTCATTAATTAGTGGAAACAGCTTTTCAGCAATCCTTAAGGCAGCCTTTTGCCCGCTTTCATCACCATCTAAACAAATAATCGGATTTGAAAAAAATTTCCAAATTAAATTTATTTGTCTTTCGGTAAGCGCAGTACCTGAGTTTGCAATTACATTTTTGATACCAGATGAATAAACACTCACAACATCCATGTACCCCTCTACAATTAATACTTCTTCTGTGGTCGATCTGGAGTCTTTTGCTTTGTCTAAATTGAAAATCATATTTCCCTTTTTGTAAAATTCAGTTTCTGGAGAGTTAATATATTTAGCAAATTTACTTTCACGTATAATTCTACCCCCAAAAGCAATAGTGTCTCCTGATAAATTTTTTACCGGAAAAAGTATTCTAGAATTAAAACGATCAATAAATTTACCAGTCTTGTCATTTTTAAAATAAAGCCCTGTAAAACTTATTTCTTCTTCCGAATATTTTTTCAATAAATCTTCATAGAAATTATTTTTCCAAGGAACAAAGCCTAATTGAAACTCCTCTATAATATTTTTTTTTAATCCTCTTTTTAACAAATAATCCAATGACTCTTTATTGTCTGAGTCAAATAATTTTTGATTATAATAATTTTGATAGTCCACAAATATGTTTTTATACGTTTGGTATCTTGCGTCCTTTTTTTTATCAAAATTTGAAAATCTAAACGGTTGCATTCCTGCTTCTGCCGCAAGAGTTTTAACAGCTTCGCCAAATCCAATAGATTTTGTTTTCATTAGAAAATCAAATATATTTCCATGTTCACCGCTACTGAAACAGTGGTAAAATTCCTTTTCATCATTAACCGTAAATGATGGGCTCTTCTCATTTTTAAATGGAGAAAGTCCAATAAATTCTTTTCCCCTTTTTTTTAATTGAACCGTTTTTCCTACTACCTGGGATACTTTTAATCTTAATTTTATTTCATCAAGATATTCTTTTGGATATTTCATTACTAATTTAAAAGTTCTTTAATAATTTTACTTACTTTTGAAAAATCAAGCGTGTCTGCATATTTTGATTTTAGAACACCCATAACTTTACCCATATCTTTCATTGAAGATGCGCCAGCTGATTTAATTGCATCTTGGCAAATTTTTTTAGTTTCTTCTTCGCTTAATTGTTTAGGTAAAAAAGCGCTAATAACCTCGATCTCCTTTTTCTCATTTTCTAAAAGTTCGTTTCTTCCAGCTTTTTTATAAACTTCGCAGGACTCATTCCTCTGTTTAATCATTTTTTTTAAAATAGCTGTTATATCGCTGTTGGACATCTCCTTTTGATCTTTGGTTCGGATTGCTATTTCAGCGTCTTTTATGGCTGATACTACTAGCCTAAGAGTTGGATAAATGTTTTTGTCCTTTGCCTTGAGTGCTTCGTTAAGTTTTTGTTCAATTTGCTTTTTTAAAGACATGTTTAAAATTATTTTAATCACAATTCTTATCCAAAATAAAAAGAACTTTCTTGACGATTTTATTACTATTTCATATGTTGCGCAAAATCATGTTTATAAGTTTTTTACTTTAACTCATGAGTTGTATTTGAAACCTTTTATTCAAAATATAAACTCAATTAAAAATCTTAATAAGATCGATTCCAACGCTATTTTAGTTCTACAAAACGGAAAATTTTTTAAAGGTATTGGTTTAGGTTATCCTGGTGAAGCTACTGGTGAAGTGTGTTTTAATACATCAATAACTGGTTATCAAGAAATAATTTCCGATCCATCTTATGCTGATCAAATTATAAATTTTACATTTCCTCACGTTGGTAATGTAGGCACTAATCAAGAGGATCATGAGTCCGATAAAATTTGGACTAAGGGAGTTATTATAAACTCTGAAATTACAAGTCCCTCAAACTACAGAGCGCTCAAGCACTTAGATGAGTGGTTAAAAAAAAATAAAATTGTAGGTATTACTGGAATCGACACAAGAAATCTCACAAATTTTATAAGAGATAAAGGAGCTCCCAAAGGAACCATATCCTACTCGAAGAAAAGTAAAATAAATATAAAAAAACTTCTTAGACAAACACAAAAATGGAGCGGCCTGAAAAATTCAGATTTAGCTCAAAAAGTCTCTACAAAAAAAAACTATACTTGGAGAGGTTTAAAAACATGGAACAAGGAAACAGGTTTCGTAAAAAATAATAAAAAAAAATTTCATGTTGTCACAATAGATTATGGAGTTAAAAAAAATATTTTAAGATATTTTTCAGACTTTAATTGTAGAGTTACAGTGGTTTCTTGCAAAACAATTGCAGCAGATATAATTAAATTAAAACCGAACGGGGTTTTTTTATCCAACGGACCAGGTGATCCAGCTGCCACAGGCAAATATGCGATACCTATAGTAAAAGAATTAATTAAAAAAAATTTACCCATATTTGGTATCTGTCTTGGTCATCAAATTCTTGCTTTAGCTTTAGGTGCAAAAACAAAAAAAATGAACTTGGGACATAGAGGTGCAAATCATCCAGTAAAAAATTTAATTAATGGGAAAGTAGAAATTACAAGTCAAAATCATGGGTTTGAAGTTGTAAAAAGTAGTTTAAAAAAAAATATACAAATTACTCATCAATCTCTTTTTGATAACAGTGTTGAGGGAATAAAATTGAAAAAAAAACCTGTTTATTCTGTGCAGTATCACCCGGAGTCTAATCCTGGTCCACAAGATAGCGTTTATTTATTTAAAGAATTTATAGAAAGTATGAAAAAAAATGCCTAAAAGAAAAGATATTAAGAAAATTTTAGTTGTAGGCGCAGGTCCTATTATTATTGGTCAAGCTTGTGAATTTGATTACTCGGGAACACAAGCATGTAAAGCGCTAAAAGATGAGGGGTTCAAAGTAGTTTTAGTTAATTCTAACCCAGCAACAATAATGACTGATCCAAATGTTGCAGATAAAACTTATATCGAGCCCATTACAATAGAAGTGCTTGAAAAAATTCTTATAAAAGAAAAACCTGACGCAATTTTACCCACCATGGGAGGTCAAACTGCATTAAATTTAGCAATGGAGGCTGAAAAAAAAGGAATTCTTAAAAAATATAAAATTGAACTTATTGGTGCTAATTCAAAAGCAATATCTAATGCTGAAGATAGAAAAAAGTTTAGAAAGAACATGATCGAGATTGGTTTAGATCTTCCTAAATCAAAAATAGTAAATAATTTTAATCAGTCCACCCAAGCATTAAAGCAAATTGGATTACCTGCAATAATTAGACCAGCATTCACTTTAGGTGGGTTAGGCGGTGGTATTGCTAAAAATAAAAAAGAGTTTTTTAAGATAATTAAGAATGGACTGCATGAGTCACCTGTTAATCAAGTTTTAGTAGAGGAGTGTCTGGAGGGTTGGAAAGAATTTGAGATGGAAGTAGTAAGAGATAAAAATGATAACTGTATTATTATCTGTTCAATAGAAAATGTAGACCCTATGGGTATACATACTGGGGACTCGGTTACTATTGCACCTGCGCTTACTTTAACTGACAAAGAGTATCAAGTTATGAGAAATGCTTCTATAGCTTGCCTCAGAAAAATTGGAGTTGAAACTGGAGGATCTAATGTTCAATTTGCAATCAATCCAAAAAATGGAAGAATGGTAATTATTGAGATGAACCCAAGAGTTTCGAGGTCATCTGCTTTAGCCTCCAAAGCGACTGGGTTTCCAATAGCAAAAGTAGCTGCAAAGCTAGCAGTTGGGTACACTTTAGATGAATTAAAAAATGAAATTACAAAAGTAACCCCTGCCTCTTTTGAACCTACAATAGATTATGTAGTGACAAAAATTCCAAGATTTACCTTTGAAAAATTTTCAACTTCTGCTGCAGTTTTAGGTACGTCAATGAAGTCTGTAGGTGAAGCTATGGCAATAGGCAGAAACTTTAAAGAGTCCTTGCAAAAAGCTTTAGTTTCCTTGGAGACAGGTTTCTCGGGTTTAGATCAAATATTTAATCTTAATAAAGAAAAAATAGAAAAGAAACTTAAAGAAAATATTCCCAATAAAATTTTACTCGTTGCAGAGGCTATAAGAAAAAAAATCAATTTAAATAAAATACATAAATTATCAAAAATAGACCCTTGGTTTATAAGCCAAATTAAAGAAATCATAGATAATGAAATCAAAATAAAGAGGAAAGGTCTTCCAAAAACTTTCAATGAATTAAATTATATAAAATCAATAGGATTTTCTGATAAAAAATTATCTGAACTCACAAATACTTCGGAATCATTAATTAGAAAGAAAAGAACTGCATTAAAAATTTTACCAGTTTATAAAAAAGTAGATACTTGTGCTGCAGAATTTAAATCTTTTACTCCATACATGTACTCTTCTTATCAAAGAAATTTCTCTTCTTATACAGAATGCGAGTCTGATCCTTCTAGTAGAAATAAAATTATAATACTTGGCGGAGGTCCAAACAGAATAGGTCAAGGTATCGAGTTTGATTACTGTTGTTGCCAAGCTAGTTTTGCTCTTAAAGAAGCTAAATACGAAACAATTATGGTTAATTGTAATCCGGAAACTGTATCAACTGATTACGATACAAGTGATAGATTATATTTTGAACCTTTAATTGAAGAATACGTTTTCAATATTATTAAAAAAGAAAAATCAAAAGGTAACGTAAAAGGTGTAATCACTCAATTCGGTGGTCAAACTCCTATTAAACTTGCAAAATTTTTGCACGAAAATAAACTTCCAATTTTAGGAACACAATACACTTCGATTGATCTCGCTGAAGATAGGGATAGATTTAGAAACCTTTTAAATAAATTGAAATTAAATCAAGCTGAAAGCGGTATTGCAAAAACTTTCCCTCAAGCAATAAAAATAGCTGATAAAATAGGTTTGCCTTTAATGGTAAGACCTTCATATGTGCTAGGTGGAAGAGCTATGGAAATAGTTCATGAAAAGAGTCAGCTTAAAAAATTTGTAAAAGAGGCATTTAAAGTTGCTGAAAAAAATCCAATCTTAATTGATAAGTTCATTGATAATGCAATGGAAGTTGATGTGGACGCAATTTCAGATGGAAAAAATGTTTTCGTCGCTGGTATTATGCAGCATATAGAGGAAGCTGGAATTCACTCGGGTGACTCTGCGTGTAGTTTACCTCCTGTATCAATTAAATCTTTTTTAATAAAAGAAATTGAAAATCAAACAAAAAAATTAGCTTTAGCACTCAAAGTCAAAGGTTTCATGAATGTTCAATATGCTATTAAGAATGATAAAATTTATGTGATAGAAGTAAATCCAAGAGCAAGTAGAACTGTTCCGTTTGTTTCAAAAGCAAAAAATTTGCCATTTGCTAAGATAGCCTCAAGAGTTATGGCTGGCGAAAAATTAACTAAATTCAACTTAAAAAGTAAAACAGAAGATATGTTTGCAGTTAAAGAGGCGGTATTTCCATTCAATAAATTCCCTAATAGTGATCTTTTACTTGGTCCAGAGATGAAGTCTACAGGTGAGGTAATGGGTTTTGATAAAAATTTTGGGATGGCTTTTGCAAAGAGTCAAATTGCAGCCTCCAATTCTCTTCCTAAAAAGGGCTTAGCTTTTATCTCTTTGAAAAATAGTCATAAAGAAGAAGGTGTACAATTAGCTAAACAATTGATTAAATTAAATTTTAAACTTTGTGGGACCGGTGGAACTGCTGAATATATAAATCAACATGGAATTCATTGTAAAAAAATAAATAAAGTTAATCAGGGTTCTCCTCATATTGTTGATGTTCTTAACGCCAAAAAAATAGCTTTAGTAATAAATACTGGAGGTGGAAGTAGTGAAACGCAATTAAGTGATGCGTTAGCCTTGAGAAGAGCTACTCTTGCTAATAAAGTTCCATATTGTACTAATATGTCAACAGCCAAAGTTTGTCTGGAAGGAATAAAATCTCTGAAATCGAGAGATATAAGTGTAACTTCTTTGCAAGATATTTAACTTTTTACTTTCCAATCAGTTTCAAAAGTAACATAGTTTATTTGGATACATTTTCTCTCTTTTTTTATCTCTTTTTTTTCCATACCATGCCAAGTGTTCGGCCCACTCGTGAAAAAGTATCCATAATTATGTTTATAAGGAACAGTTTTAACTTTTTTTAAATTTTCGTCATAGAAATCAGTTCCTAGATTTTCTGACTCACCGTGTAAATTTATAAAAACAATTGAGGACATTAATTTTTCTTTAATATCACAGTGAGGTTTTAACCAAAAACCCTCTCGATCGCTAATCACCTCTAGCCTTACATAAGAATTACTTAGGTCTTTATCAATTAGTGAACCTATCTTTTTATAAATTTCAGGAGACCTCAATTCTTCAATAAATTTTGTTAAGTTAGGAAATTGAGTAGAGTTTTCTTTAGTAACATAGCATCTAAGTTTTTTTGCTTTGCCTCCATCTTTAATTCCTGCTCTAAAAGATCCCTCGCCTCCATCAAGAGCTCTTGTACCATCATAATTTAAATTTTGCTTTCTAGGATCTGCTATCTCTGCATTGCTAATTTCATCAATGGCACTTTGTGTCAAAGGTTCATTAATCTCAAAGTGTTTAAAAGGATCAGTAAATAATTTCGTCCTGCTTTCTAAAGATTTAAATAATTCCATTTTTTTTCATCTTTGCTTTTACAATTGGAGCAATTCTGTTTACCTCATTTAAACTTCTGTAACTCCAACTTTCAATTCTATTTTCCAATTCTCTTGTTATACCTAAATCTTTAAGTTGTGAATAAAATTTTTTAAATCTTCCAGTTGGTTTTAGAGACTTCATCATGGCTATATAAACAGGTTTTCCAGTTATCGCTGCCTCTGAAATCATTGACGTAGAGTCGCATGTAACGACTATGTAATTAGAAATCGCTAAAGCAGAAAGATAAGCTTTTTTATCGATAGTTTTAATTACATTATGATCAACATTAAAGGTATTAAAGGCCATTTTTAAAATATTTTCAGGTGTCCGATAGGATGGTATAACTATAATTTTAAATTTATCCGGAGTAAATAAAGTTTTTACTTTGTTAAAAAGCTCATGAATTTGTTTTTCAGAATACTTATAATATTTATTTGGTCCGCCAATAATAAAAGCGACTAATTCTTTTCTCTTATCTTTTTCTATTCCTAAATACTCAGAGTTATCATTTATTTCTTTTTTATTTAGATAATGTATAGCTCCTTTAGTGTTAATTATATTTTCACCTTTTAAATTATCATGCTCTGGGCTTACTATTAAATCAAAATGTTTAAATGAAACTTTTGGATCTTGTACATGTATATTGAAAATTTGATTTCCTAATCTTTTTTTTAAAGCGATCGATGGTATCACGCTTTTTCTTCCACATGAAATTATAACCTTGCAATCACATACAAATTTGTTCTTAACCAAATTTTCTGAAATTGGGCTGATTTTGGGAGGTATCAGATTCCAAAATGATTTTAATTCAATTTTTTGATGTTTATAACTTAGACCTAACGATTTGGCTAATCCTTCAACTTGGCTAACCATGCCGTGCATACCTTGCGTTAAAAGAAGTGCTTTTAATTCTAACATTAGTTATTATATACCTTTACATAATGAATAATAAATCAACAAAACATACAAAAGTGTTAATTCTTGGATCTGGTCCTGCTGGTTATACAGCGGCCATTTATGCGGCTAGAGCTATGCTTAAACCAATACTTGTTCATGGTTCTCAACCTGGTGGACAATTAACTACTACAACTGATGTTGAGAATTATCCTGGATACTCAAAAGTGATTCAGGGTCCATGGCTTATGGATGAAATGAAAGGCCAAGCTGAAGCTGTTGGAACTGAGATGATACAAGATCATATAAACAAAGTAGATCTGTCTAAAAAACCTTTTGAAGCAGTGGGAGATAGTGGTCAAATTTATACAGCAGATAGTTTTATTATTTCTACAGGAGCTCAAGCTCGTTGGTTGAATATTAAGTCAGAGCAAAAATTTAGAGGTTATGGAGTTTCAGCATGTGCTACTTGCGACGGTTTTTTCTTTAAAGATAAAGAGGTAGCTGTTGTAGGAGGAGGAAACGCTGCAGTTGAGGAAGCAATGTTTTTAACAAAATTCGCATCTAAAGTTAAACTAATACATAGAAGAGATGAATTAAGGGCCGAAAAAATGCTTCAAGAAAAACTTAAAGCTAATAAAAAAATTGAAATTATTTGGGATAGTGTTGTTTATGAGGTCTTAGGGGATAATGAGCCTAAAGGAGTTAACGGAATTAAAATAAAAAATGTTAAAAATAACAAAATTACAGAACTTAAAGTCCATGGATTGTTTATAGCTATAGGTCATGATCCTGCTACCTCTTTGTTTAAGAGTCAATTGAAGATGGACAACGAAGGATATTTGATTACCAAGCCAGATTCCACTGTTACTAATATACCGGGGGTATTTGCTGCGGGAGACGTGAAAGATAAAACTTTTAGGCAAGCCGTAACAGCTGCAGGAATGGGATGTATGGCTGCACTTGAAGCTGAAAAGTTTTTAGCTAACAAGAACTAACCTTTAAATATTTACAATTTTTTTTATTTGGCTTGATTGTTTAATGGCTTCTATAACTTTTAAAGATTTTAAACCCTCTTCACCCGAAACAATTGGCTCTTTATCACTTACTATAATCTCATGAAAGTGACTAATCTGATCTACAAACGGTTCATTCGATTCATAACTTATTTTTTTTATTTTAAATGAATTTGTCCAATCTTCTCTGCTTTCATGATGCCAAATTTTTAATTCTGGAATAGATAAAGATCCTTTAGACCCTCCGAATAAATAACAGTTTTGCTCAGTATAAGGAAAATCAGGATTCTCTCTTGAGTTCATCTCCCAACTCCATGGAGAAACAATACTGTCCGAAACTGACATAGTCGCTATTATATCTGTGTCAAATTTTAAAACTACAGATGCTAAATCTTCATTTTCATATCCTCTTATTGATGGAGATGTGAGTGCCTGAACTTCTTTTACTTCCCCGCAGAAATACCTCAATAAATCAACATCATGAATTAAGTTTGTAGAAACCGGTCCTGCTCCATATTTTTTTCTCCAAGTTTTTTTTTCAAAATATTCATTGGGTTTGTAAAACCAACAAATTGATGAGACAGATCTCAATTTTCCGATAGAGCCTTTCATAATTAATTTTTTTACAGTTTTAATTAAATTATTATGACGCCTGTGGTGACCAACTAAAATTTTAGTTGAATTTTTATTAGCTAAATCTAACAAAACTTCAACTTCTTTTGATGAATTTGAAATAGGTTTTTCTATTAAAATTGGAATTTTTTTTTCTATAAACTTTCTTGATTGTTCAACGTGTAAAAGTGTTGGTGTGGAAATTATTGCGCCATCTACTTTCTCATTTTTAAGTAATTCTTCTATGGAATAAAAAAACTTATATTTTAAGTTTTTTTCTTTTAAAGGTTTTTTATTATTTTCTACTATTCCACAAAGTTTTAATTTTTTATGATTCTGTATAATTGATGCATGTTTTTGTCCAATTAAACCAAAACCTATTACGGCTATATTAACAGAGTCCATTTATTAAATTTTCTAATTTTTCTTACTCTAAATTTTATCACAAAAAATTTTTATTCTTTCCATTGCTTTTTTTAAATTTTCCATTGAAGTAGCATAAGAAATCCTAAAATATCCTGGTAAACCAAATGCTGAACCTTGCACTACTGCTACATTAGATTGTTCTAATAATTTTTGAACAAAGTCAGTATCTGTTTTAATTTTTGATTTTTTATTCAAAAGTTTCTTGCAACTTGGAAATACATAAAAAGCACCCTCTGGTTTCAAACAATTTATTCCTTTAATGTTATTTAAGCTTTCAACAACAAAGTCTCTTCTTTCTTTGAATGAATTTGCTCTTTCTAAAATAAAATCTTGTTTTCCATTTAAAGCCTCAACTGCTGCAGCTTGACTAATTGATGAAGGGTTGCTAGTGGATTGAGATTGAATTTTCGAGATTGCTTTAATAATCTCAACTGGACCAGCAGCATACCCTATTCTCCAACCTGTCATCGAATAAGACTTACTAACCCCATTCATGGTAAGAGTTCTTTCTTTTAATTCATTTATTTCAGCAATCGTTGAAAATTCAAAATTATCGTATGTGATATGTTCATAAATATCATCACTTAAAATATATATTTTTTTGTTTTTTTTTAAAACTTCGGCTAAACTTTTAATTTCTTTTTTTGTATAACTAGATCCTGTCGGATTTGATGGAGAATTTAAAATAATCCATTTGGTTTTTTTAGATATAGCTTTTTTTAGTTTAGAAGGAGTAAGTTTAAAATTATCTTTTTCTTCACATTTAACTATTTTTGGTTTTCCTCCTGCTAATAATATTATGTCAGGATATGACACCCAGTATGGTGCAGGAATAATTACTTCATCACCTTCGTTCACTGTTGCCATAAACGCATTGTAAAGAACTTGCTTTCCTCCTGTTCCAACGGTAATTTGATTAAGATCGTAAGAAAGATTATTTTCTCTTTTGAATTTTGCTTGAATAGCTTTTTTTAAAGCTGGCGTTCCATCAACAGCAGTATATTTAGTATCACCTTTGTTTATAGCTTCAATCGCAGCCTCTTTAATATTATCAGGAGTGTCAAAATCAGGTTCCCCGGCCCCTAAGCCTATAACATCTTTACCAGCAGCACGTAATTCTCTAGCTTTTGAGGTAACAGCTATTGTAGGCGACGGTTTTATACGTTTTAAAGTGTTGGAAACTATGCTCATTGAAATTTATAATAATTTATAAATACTAATAACATATAATGCAAAATACCTATCAAGAAAAATTAGCTGACCTAGAAGTTAATAACTCTAAAAAAATTAAGAAGTTAGAGGGAGGTATTAACTTTAAAATCAAAAGTGATTTTCAACCTAGCGGTGACCAGCCGGAGGCTATAAAGCAAATATTAAAAAACTTAAAAGATAATAAGCAAGAACAAGTGCTTTTGGGGGTTACTGGATCGGGTAAAACTTTTACAATGGCAAAAGTTATCGAAAAGGCTAATAGGCCAGCTCTTATTCTAGCGCCAAATAAAACTTTAGCTGCTCAATTGTACGGAGAGTTTAAAAGTTTTTTCCCAGACAATGCTGTAGAATATTTTGTGTCATATTACGATTACTACACTCCAGAAGCATACGTTCCTAGATCTGATACTTATATAGAAAAAGAAGCTTCAATTAATGAGCAAATTGATCGTATGAGACACTCGGCAACAAGATCTTTGTTGGAAAGAGATGATGTAATTATTGTTGCGAGTGTATCATGTATTTATGGTTTAGGTTCTGTAGAGGCGTACTCAAAAATGACAATTACTTTAAAAAAGAATTATGAGTATGAGCGGGATGATTTAATCAGAGCTTTTATAAACTTGCAGTACAAAAGAAATGATCAAAATTTTTTTAGAGGCACTTTTAGAGTAAGAGGAGAAAATTTAGAAATTTTTCCATCACATTTGGAAGATAGAGCTTGGAGAATAAGTTTTAATTTAAATAAATTAGAAAAGATTGAAGAATTTGATCCACTTACTGGTGATAAAACAAATGATTACTCCATTATAAAAATTTACGCTAATAGCCACTACATAACTCCAAAACCAACTATCGATCAAGCTATTAGACAAATAAAATCTGAATTAGCTGAAACTTTAAAAAAACACAGAGAGAATAATAAACTTTTAGAAGAGCAGCGACTTAGAGAAAGAACTAAATTTGATTTAGAAATGATTGAAGCGACTGGAACTTGTGCAGGTATCGAAAATTATTCAAGGTTTTTATCTGGACGAAAAGCTGGAGAACCTCCGCCTACTCTATTTGAATATTTTCCAGATAACGCAATTATATTTGTAGATGAAAGTCATGTAACTGTTCCTCAGTTAAATGGAATGTATAAAGGAGACCGTACAAGAAAGAGCACCTTGGCTGAGTACGGATTTAGACTACCTTCCTGTATGGACAATAGACCTTTAAAATTTGAGGAGTGGGATTTGATGAGAACACAAACTGTATTCGTGTCTGCTACCCCAGGGCCATGGGAACTCAAACAAACCAGCAATAAACATATTGATCAAATCATTAGACCAACAGGTTTAATAGATCCACCAGTAGAAATAAGGCCAGCTAAAACTCAGGTGGACGATCTTATGCATGAAGCAAAAGAAATAGTGAAAAAAGGTTATAGAGTTCTTGCCACAACACTTACTAAAAAGATGGCAGAAGATCTTACTGAATACCTTCACGAAAATGGTCTTAAAGTAAGATACATGCACTCCGACATAGATACTTTAGAAAGAATTGAAATTATTAGAGATTTAAGAATGGGGGTATTTGATATTCTTGTTGGTATAAATTTATTGAGAGAGGGACTAGATATACCTGAGTGCGCTTTGGTGGCAATATTAGATGCAGATAAAGAAGGTTTTTTAAGATCTGAAACTTCTTTAATACAAACTATTGGAAGAGCTGCTCGTAACATAGATGGTAAAGTAATTTTGTATGCTGATAAAGTCACAAAAAGTATTGATAAAGCTATAAAGGAAACTGAAAGAAGAAGAAATAAGCAGTTAGAATACAATAAAAAAAATGGGATAACTGCAGAGTCTGTAAAAAAAGAGATCAGCGATATATTAGAGTCAGTCTATGAAAAAGATTACGTAAAAATTAGTGAAGGCTCAAATGTAGGCGGAAACTTAAAAAAGCATCTAAAAGCATTAAATAGAAAGATGAAAGAAGCTGCATCTAATTTGGAGTTTGAGGAAGCTGCAAAATTAAGAGATGAAATGAGAAAATTGGAAGCAAGTGAACTTGAAATAACTTTAAATCCAAAAATTTCTCAATATAATTTAAAAAGTAAGGTTTACCCAAAAGGGAGGTCAACGATGGGAATGCCAGGCACAAAACCTAAAAAGGCAATAAAAAAATGGAAGCCAAAAAAATAATTATTACTGGTGGAGCTACAAGGATCGGTGCTGCAATTGCAAAAAGCTTAGTAAATTATGATACTAAAATGGTTATTCATTTTAATAAATCTAAAAGTAGTGCTTTAAAATTAAAAAAAGAACTAGAGGAGCTTGGCGTTGAGACTTTTCTATTAAAAGCAGATTTAAATAATTTCGATCAGACTAACAATTTAATTAAGACTGCACATAAGAAGATGAAAGGCTTAGATTGTCTGATTAATAATGCTTCTATTTTTGAAAATGATAATCTTGAAAATTTTTCTGAAAAATCGTTTTCAAAACATATTAATGTAAACTTAAAAGCTCCTGCTATGTTGACTCGAAATTTTTACAAATTATTGAAAAATAAAGAAGGATGTATTGTAAATATTATTGACCAAAGAGTTGAAAAATTAACTCCATTTTTTTTCTCATATACTTTAAGTAAATCTTCTTTAGCGGTTTTAACAAAAACCTCAGCTATGAAACTGGCCCCCAATATTAGAGTCAATGGTATCTCACCTGGCCCTACTTTAAAAAACAAAAGACAATCTGAGAAACATTTTAAAAAACAATGGAAATCTATAATATTAAGAAAAAAAGTGGATTTAGAAAATATTTGTAATGGAGTAAAATTTCTTATTGAAAGTGAAAGTATAACTGGAGAAATAATTAATATTGATGGTGGACAAAGGCTTGCATGGCAAACACCTGATATAATAAATACTAAAGAATGAAAATAATTAAATTTAAAAAAAAGGAAAAATTTAAATACAAAAGAAAAGTAATTATCAAAGATCTTACTTTAAGTATTTTTGTTGGAATACATAAATTTGAAAAAAAAAAGAAGCAAAGAGTAAAATTTAATATTGAAATTTTAACGGATCCTTATGTGTTTCCAGATAGTAGAGATTTGAATTCAATTCTAAATTATGAAGAAGTTGTAATAAAAATTGAAAAACTTACAGAATTAAAACACTATGAATTACTTGAGAATTTGGCAGAGAATATTTTTAATATTATGTTTAAAAATAAACTTGTTAAAAAAGTAATTTTAAAATTAGAAAAACTAGATATCCTTAAAAAAACTGAATCAGTTGGTATTGAAGTTTCAAAAACTAAAATATGATAAATAGTTTAGAGTTAGGAAAAAAAGTAATTAAAGATAAAATACCATTAATTCCAAAAAATCCTGGGGTATATAAAATGTTAAGTTCTACAGGTGAAATTCTTTATATTGGTAAAGCAAAAAATATACCGAACAGGCTCAAGAGTTACGTAACTGATTCAAATCTTCCAATAAGAACTGAAAGGATGTTGTCTCTAACCCATAATCTGGAAACAACTACTACAAGTAATGAAAGTGAGGCCTTATTACTTGAAGCAAACTTAATTAAAAAACATAAACCTCGCTATAATATTTTATTAAGAGACGATAAATCTTTTCCATATATTTATATTGGAAATAAAGATAAATGGCCTCAACTGACCAAGTTAAGAGGAAAAAAATCAAAATCAGGTTATTATTTTGGTCCATTTGCATCAATAGGTTCTGCTAATTGGACAATCAAAATTCTACAAAAAATTTTTCAATTAAGAGTTTGTGACGATACAGTTTTCAAAAACAGAGAACGTCCATGCATTCTTTATCAAATCAAAAGATGCTCTGGTCCTTGTGTTGGACATATTCAAGAAAAAGATTATTTATCTACCGTGAATGATGCGATAGATTTTATTTCTGGTAAATCAAGACGAATCCAAAAGAACCTTTCTAAAGAAATGGAAGCAGCGAGCAAAGAGCTCGATTATGAAAAAGCAGCTATCGCTAGAGATAGAATAAAAGCTTTGACACAAATACAAACCTCTCAAAAAATAAATCAAACTAACCTAACTGAAGCAGATGTAATAAGTATATATAAAGAAACTGGAAAAACTTGTATTCAAGTTTTCTTCTTTAGATCTAAGCAAAATTGGGGTAATCAAGCATTTTACCCAAAACATGATACAGATGATACTGTGGAAGAAATTCTAACATCTTTTTTACCTCAATTTTATGAAAATAAAGCTATCCCTTCTCTAATCCTTACAAATATAGAAGCAAATGAAAAAAATCTTCTCGAAAAAACATTTTCTTCAAAAGAAAACAAACAAATAACAATTAAAAAAGCTAAAGCAAAAAATGAATTATCTATTTCAAAACTCGCAGAAAAGAATGCTAAACAAGCTTTAAAACAAAAACTCATTCAGTCTGATACCAATAACAATTTAATCGAGACACTTGCTACTAAATTTGAACTAAGCAGCAATATAGATCTCATAGAAGTTTACGATAACAGTCACATTCAAGGAACCGACTCAATTGGAGCTTTAATATGTTTTAGTAACGAGGGTTTTGTAAAAAAAAGATACAGAAAATTTAATATAAAAGATGAAAAAGTAAAAAACGATGATTATGGAATGATGCGAGAGGTTTTGTTTAGAAGATTCTCTAAAGCAGTGAAAGAGAAATCAGGATCTTTATCACTTCCAGATTTGATTATGATTGATGGAGGTAAAGGACAATATTCAGTAAGTAGAGAGATTTTGAATGAACTTGGTTTACATGACTTGCCAATATTAGCTGTAGCAAAAGGTAAGAAAAGAAATGCAGGTGAAGAGAAAATTTATCACAAAAACAAAGAGTTTATCTTGAACAAAAATGACTCTCTTTTATTTTTTATTCAAAGACTTAGAGATGAAGCGCATAGATTTGCAATAAGCACTCATAGAGCAAAAAGAAAGAAAAATTTGAGCAAATCTCTTTTAGATCAAATACAAGGTATTGGAAAACAAAGAAAGAGAGCTTTGTTAAACCATTTTGGTTCGGCTAGAGCCGTTGAGTCAGCAAGTCTAGAAGATCTAAAAGCTATTGAAGGAATAGAGGACAGTATAGCAAATAAAATATATAATTATTTTCACGAATAAAAAAGTATGAAACTAAAAATACCAAATATTTTAACAATTGGTCGAATAATTATTGTTCCAATTTTTGTTCTTACTTTTTTTATCCCGGGGTTTTTTGGAGATTTAATTCCATTCTTTCTATTCGCTCTAGCTAGTTTTACAGATTATCTTGATGGTTTACTGGCAAGAATGTTTAAAGAAGAGTCAAAGTTAGGCGAACTTCTTGACCCTATTGCTGATAAAATTCTCGTTGCAGCTGCTCTGATACTTTTAGTAATGAATGGAACTATAAAAAATTATGAAGTAATAGCTGCAATCATAATTCTTACAAGAGAGATTTTAATTTCAGGCTTAAGAGAATTTTTGGCTAAAGGTCAAATTGCAATGCAAGTTACAAGTTTATCTAAATTAAAAACTTTTATTCAAATGGTTTCTATAGCAATATTGCTTACTGGTGAAAGTGGAAATAAGATAATTAATTTTCAAGATTATAATGCCCAAACAATTGGTATTATTCTTTTATGGCTTTCAGCTTTTCTAACGCTGTACACTGGATACGACTATTTGAGAAAAGGTATAGATCATGCAATTAATGAGGATAGTAAAGATTAAGCCGCTGATTTTTTTCTTACGACTGTTTGGTATGACTCATTTAAATCAGTAATTAATTCACAAACTTTGAAATTATAATTAGATATTTGAGACACTGGCGTAACCTCAGCGGCAGTTCCTGTTAAAAAACAACCCACAAAATTTTGCATTTCCTCAGGCTTAATTTTTCTTTCAATAACTTTTACACCTTTTGATTTTGCAATTTTAATAACTTCTCTTCTTGTAATTCCATCTAAGAACGAATCTGGGATAGGGGTATGAAGCTCTCCAGACTTATTTTTAAAGAATATATTTGCTCCAGTAGCCTCGGCAATATTTCCTTCATGGTCTAACATTAAGGAGTCAGTAAATCCTTTTGCTTCTGCTTCATGTTTTGATAAAGTACATATCATATATAATCCTGCTGCTTTAGTATCCCAAGGAATTGTGTTTGGAGCAGGTCTTCTCCAGCTTGATATGTTTAATTTTATTCCGTTTAATTTTAGTTTGGGATCGAAGTACGAACCCCACTCCCATGTTGCAATTGCAACATGAATTTTATTTTTTTGAGCTGAGATAGCCATCATCTCGCTTCCCCGCCAAATTAATGGTCTTACATATCCATTTTGGACCTTTTGAATGTTCACGATATTTTTACATGCTTTGTTAATCTCAGCTTGAGTGAAAGGAACTTCTATTCCCATTCTTTTTGCAGAGTAAAAAAGTCGGTCTGTATGTTCCTCTAGTTTAAATATTTCTCCATCATAAACTCTTTCTCCTTCAAAAACACAGCTTGCATAATGCAATCCATGATTAAGAACATGAATATTTGCGTCTGCCCAATTAACAGTTTTTCCGTTAAACCAAATTTTTCCTGAACGTTTGTCGTAAGGTATGCTTTCCATTAATTGTAAATATATAGATTTTTTTTATATAAAAAAGTATATTCATATTCATGATAAGTCAATATAACTTACCAATATGAAAGATTTACTATACTTAAAAGATGAACAAATAAAAGAGTTTATTCTATTGCTTTACTACGCTTATAGAGAGACTTTCTCTGACACAAAAGATGTATTATCGAAAAAATATTTTGGACCAGCTCATCTCAGAGCGTTAAATTTAATTGAGAGAAACCCAGGTATAAACTTAGGTGAACTTATATTCAGGTTAAAAGTTACCAAACAAAGTTTAAACAGGGTATTACGAGACTTGATAAAGTCTAAAATGATAAAACAAATACAAGACGAAACTGATACAAGAAAAAAAAACTTATTTTTGCAAAAAGAAGGAAAAATCTTTTTTGAAACAGTTTATAATACTCAAAAAAAAAGAATATTTAACGCTTTAAAAAGCTCTAGCTCTGACTCGGTAATAAAATTTAAAGATGTTTTAAAAAAAATAATAGATGGAAAATAATAAAAATCACATACTTATTGTTGATGATGATGATAGAATTCGAAATCTATTGAAAGATTACCTCTCTGAAAACAAATATATTGTATCAACTGCTGAAAACGCAGATCAAGCAAAAGAGAAGTTAGATTACATAAAATTTGATATAATTATTTTAGATGTGATGATGCCCGGGCAGAATGGGTATGAGCTTACAAAAGATATTAAAAAGCGTATTAAAGTTCCAATAATTTTATTAACTGCAAAAGGCGAGGTTGAGAATAGAATTAAAGGTTTAGAGCTAGGTGCTGACGATTATTTAGGGAAACCCTTTGAACCAAAAGAACTTTTATTAAGGATTAAAAATATAATAAACAAAAGTAAAAAAATTAACTTAAAATTAAAGCATAAAATTGGATCAGCTGAGCTAGACTTAAATAAAATGATAGTAACCTTAAATAATAATTCTAGAAAAATTAATAATTCTGAGAAAAAGGTTTTAATTGAAATGTTGGCAAACCCCGGGACTTCTTATTCTAGAGAAGAAATAGGAAAAATTTCTGGAATTAGTCAAGAACGTTCTATTGATGTTATGATTACAAGACTAAGGCAAAAATTAGAGATAGATCCAAAAAATCCAAAGTTTCTTCAAACTATAAGGGGGTCAGGTTATGTTCTTTGGATTGAATAAATTATTAAAATATATATTACCAAAAAGACTTTTTTACAGAGCTTTAATAATTGTTGCAGCTCCAACTATTATTTTGCAGATAATTATTACTATTGTTTTTTATGATAGCGTTTGGATAAAATCCAACAAGAATATAACTAGATCACTAGTAGCTCAATTGAAAACAATTGAAGAAGTTTATCAAAATGATAAAAAAAATTCAGATTTTTTTACTGATAGTTATAAAAATAATTTTAATTTTGAAATCGGAATTAATCAAGATGCTTTCCCCAAATATAGTGGTGAAAGAAAGTTTAGTCCTATGGACAGATCTTTAAGAAGAGAACTGAAATCAGTTTTTGGAAATAATAATTATTGGTTCAATACCTCAAAGTTCAAAAATGCTGTAGAAATTAAAATAAGATCTGAGAATGATGTAATTGAATTTTTGGTACCAAAAGAAATGGTTTCAGCATCATCTGTTAGACTATTTGTTTTATGGACTACACTCCCCTCAGTAGTTTTAATTATAATCGCACTTATATTTTTAAAAAATCAAACTAAACCTTTGGTAAAATTAGCCAAAGCTGCTGAGCGATTTGGTAAAGGGGACTATGTTAATGATTTTAGAGCCTCTGGATCACAGGAGATAAGAAAAGCTGCATTCGAGTTTGATAGAATGGCAAAAAGAATAAATCGTCATCTAAATCAAAGGGCTGAAATGCTCTCAGGAATAAGCCACGATTTAAGAACACCCCTTACTAGATTAAAATTACAATTAGCGATGTTAAGTCAAAAAGATCTGTCAAAAAAGATGTCAAAAGATATTGATGAAATGGAAAAGATGTTAAATGATTATTTAGATTTTGCCAAAACTCAAACTCAAGAAACCACTGTGAAAATAAATTTAAATGAACTTATTTACTCCATAAAAGAAAAATTTGGTAATCAAAAAATAGCTATCATTAAAAATGTTTCATCTATAGATCTAAATTGTAGACCAACAGCTTTAAAAAGATTATTCGAAAATATTATACAAAATGGTTTATTATATGGAAATAAAGTCGATATAGATATTCAGAAAGGCAAAAATAGGGCTTTGGTAATAATTGAAGATGATGGGCCTGGTATTCCTGAAGATCAATATAAAAATGTTTTTAAACCTTTTTTTAGATTGGATAAAAGTAGAAGCTTGAATCAATCAGGGGTTGGATTGGGATTGGCGATAGTGGAGGATATCATAAATTCGCACGGCGGTAATATTCAGCTTGGTAAAAGTAAATATGGTGGATTGCAAGTTAAGATTTCTTTACCTTTTTAGCTTTTTTATCTTTAATCAGTTTTTTAATTATTAGTTCCTGCTTTTGAACAATTTTTTTCAAAACGTCGAACTCCTCTCTCGATACAAGATCAAGACTATTAATTATTTTGTCTTTTTTAAATTTCAAATCTGTAGATATTTCTTTTTTAATATCTTCAGATGTTAAAATGCCATTTTCTATTAATCTTGATAGAGATTTTAAAATTTTTTCTGAATTACTCATTCCTCATCTTATTTGATGGCCATCTTAATTTCAAATGTGATATAAGAAATTATGTATACCCATAACTTAGACCCTGTTTTAATAGATTTTGGGTTTATAGTCATTCGTTGGTACTCACTTGCATATATTTTTGGAATCATAATAGGTTGGTGGCTCGGAAAGAGAATAATCATCCATATATGTAAAACAACAAATTTTAAATTTAATTTGAGTGATTTCGATGATTTAATTACTTATTTAATTATTGCTATTATTATTGGTGGACGTCTAGGTTATGTAATTTTTTATAACTTAGAATATTTCTTATCAAATCCATTTGAAATTATAAAAGTTTGGGAAGGAGGCATGTCTTTTCATGGCGCGCTAATTGGTATAATTCTAGGAACATATTTCTTTTGTAAATCAAGAAATATATCAACCTTATTTTCATTAGATGTCATAGCTTGTGTATCTCCTATTGGTATTTTTTTAGGAAGGATCGCTAATTTTATAAATGGTGAATTAGTTGGAAAAGTTACAGACATTTATTGGAGTGTAATTTTTCCAACAGTGGATATGCTGTCTAGACACCCATCTCAATTATATGAAGCTGTGCTAGAAGGTGCAATTTTATTTTTAATATTAAATGCAGTAGTTTTCAAAAAAAGATACAATATAGGTACTTGCTCATATTTATTTCTAATACTTTATGGAATATTTAGAATAATATCAGAATTGTTTAGAGAACCGGACACTCAATTAGGATACTTTTTAAATTTACTAAGTATGGGAACTATTTTAAGTTTTTTTATGATTTTAGGTGGATTATTTCTTTTAAGTAATTTGAAAAAAAAAAATGAAAACGAATAAAGTATTTTTTAAAGACTCTTCAATTCTTCCAGTTGATAGCTTCTTTAAAAATGTTTTGTATGATAAAAAAAATGGTTACTACTCTTCACAAATACCCTTTGGAGCAAAGGGAGATTTTATTACATCTCCAAAAGTTTCAAATTTGTTTTCTGAAATAATCGCTATTTGGATCATCTCCTGTTGGGAGTCATTCGGAAAACCAAAAAATTTTAATATTGTAGAGCTAGGGCCTGGAGATGGAAGCTTAACGAATATATTACTTAAATCTTTTAAAAAATTCCCTGAATTTAATTCTATCAAAAAGTTATTCTTGTATGAGGAAAGTAATTTTTTAAAAAAGATACAAAGAAAAAAAATTAACGGAGACGTGAAATGGATCACCAACTTCGATAAAATAAAAAAAGGTCCAATTGTTTTTTTTGGAAATGAATTTTTTGACGCAATTCCAATCAAACAATTTAAGATGATTAAAGATTCTTTATTTGAGAAAAATTATATTTTAGATAAAAATTATAAAATAAAACAAGTTTTTGTAAAAGCCTCGGTCTCTAACTCAAAACTAATTAAATCTTACAAAACATTAAAAAAGTTAAAATTTATTGAATTTCCAAAATTAGGTTTTAAAGAGCTTAAAAAAATAGTAAACAAAATTTCTAAATTAAAAGGGTGTATTTTGTTAATTGATTATGGTTATTTAAAACCAAATAATCAAAACACCTTACAATCAGTGATGAAACACAAAAAAAATAACATACTTAATAATCTAGGCAAGGCAGATATTACCGCTCATGTAAACTTTTCGCTTTTAAGTGAATTTTTTTTAAAAAATAATCTAAAAACTAAAAATTTAATTTCGCAAAAAGATTTTTTAGAAACTATGGGCATTTTTGATAGAGCCAAGATAGTTGCAAAAAAAATGAAATTTAGCGAGCAATCAGACTTATATTTAAGAATGCAAAGATTATTAAATCCTAAATATATGGGTGAACTATTTAAAGTAATTTTAGCCTATAAATTTAATAAAAATAATTTTTTAGGATTTAAATAATGTTTTATTCAAAAAAACTTAGAAGAATAAAAGAGATAAAACATTGTTTTTTTTCCAGAAAAAATGGGTTTTCTAAAGGTATTTATAAAGGTCTAAATTGTGGAAGAGGTTCTAAAGATAGCAAGAAAAATATTAATAAAAATTTAAATTTTGTTGCTAAAACAATGAATGTTAAGAGAAGCAGATTAATCTTAATGCACCAAACTCACAGTAATAAAGTTATAGAAATTAAAAAATATAATTACAAAAAAAAAATAAACGCAGATGCAATGATTACCAAATTAAGGGGCCTTGCAATTGGGGTGGTCACCGCCGATTGCGTGCCCATTATCATTTACGATATAAAGAATGGTGTTATTGGCTGTATACATGCTGGATGGAAAGGTATTTATTCAGGTATAATTAAAAATACTATAAAAAAGATTAAAAAATTAAACTCAAATAATAAAATTTACGCGAGTATTGGGCCCTGTATTGGCAAAAAAAGTTATGAAGTTGATATTAAATTTTACAAAAAATTTGTGTCAAAATCTATGAGTAATAAAATTTATTTTACTCATAAAAGTAAAACAAAAAAATTGTTTAATTTAAGAAAATTTGCAACAGATAAACTCTTAAAATATAACGTTAAAGTTGATCAAGTTAATAGAGATACTTTTGCTGAAAAAAGTAATTTTTTTAGTTACAGAAGATCATGTAAATTGAAGCATAAAGATTATGGAAGATGTATATCTACGATTTGCTTACCTTAACTTAATTAATTTGAAAAGATATAGAAATAAGGTATAAATAGTTACATTTCATGAAAATTTTATCTGGAACTAGCAATTTAAAACTTAGTAAAAGTATTGCTAAAAATCTAAAATTAAAACTTATCAATACTAATATAAGAAGATTTGCCGATGGAGAAATTTATATAGAAATAAATGAAAATATTAGGGGCAATAGTGTATTTGTGATTCAATCTACTTCTAACCCAGCAAACGATAATTTAATGGAATTGCTTTTAGTAATTGATGCATTAAAGAGATCTTCAGCTAAAACTATAACAGCTGTAGTTCCATATTTCGGTTATGCGAGACAAGATCGTAAGGTAGCACCAAGAACTTCCATTTCAGCCAAAGTGATGGCAAACTTAATAACAAATGCAGGGGCAACTAGAGTTGTTACTGTAGACTTGCATGCTGGTCAAATTCAAGGCTTCTTTGATATGCCTGTAGATAATTTATATACAGCACCCCTATTTGCAAAATATATAAAAAAAAAGTTGAGTAATAAAAAACTCATATGTGTTTCTCCAGATGTTGGGGGTGTTGCAAGAACTAGAGATCTAGCCAATAGAATAAAAGCTGATCTTGCAATTATAGACAAAAGAAGACCTGTTCCCGGTAAGTCTGAAGTTATGAATATTTTAGGAGATGTTAAAAATAAAACATGTATAATTGTTGATGATATAATTGATAGTGGAGGAACAATAATTAATGCTGTTAATGCTTTAATTAAAAGTGGAGCAAATGAAGTTTATGTATTTATTACTCATGGTGTCTTAAGTGGAGATGCGGCAAAAAAAATCAAAAATTCAAAAATTAAGAAACTTATAGTAACGGATACCATAGATAATAGTAAAAAAATAAATAATAATACTAAAATTGAGGTTTTATCTATATCTTCATTAATGTCAGAGGCAATTAAAAGGATTGCAAATTCTAATTCGGTATCTGATTTATTTAATTAATACTTGTTTTGATTAAGATCATGGGTTATATACCCACTTCAATAAAATTATGAGTAATTTAAAGGCAATTAAAAGAGAGAGCACCTCTACTGGATCAAATAATAAGTTACGATCAGAAGGTTTAATACCGGCTATTTTATATGGCGGTAAAGATTCTAATCTTAATATTTCTATACAGATGAAAGAAATTAAAAACTTAATTAATTCAGATACGTTCTTATCAAAAGTTTTAGAATTAGAGATTAATGGAAAAAAAGAAAAAGTAATTCCAAGAGATGTCGCTTTCAATGTTGTGTCTGAAGAACCTATTCATATAGATTTTATGAGAATTGTTTCTGGAAAAAAAATAATTCTTGAAATACCCGTAAAGTTCATAAACCACCCAGACTCTCCAGGCTTGAAAAGAGGTGGTGTGTTAAATATTGTGAGAAGAAAAGTTGAATTAAAATGTCCTGCAGAAAACATTCCAAACGAAATAGTTGTTGACTTAACAGGTACTGACATCGGTACAAGTATAAAAATTTCTTCAGTAAAATTAGAGGGTAATGTTGTTCCAACAATCTCAGATCGTGATTTCGTTATTGCAACTGTTGCTTCTCCAACAGTTATTAAAGAACCAGAAAAACCTGCAGAGGGAGATGCTGCAGCTGAGGGTGCTGAAGGTGAGGCACCACCAGAAGGTGCAGACGCTGCTGGTGCAGGTAAAGATGGAGACCCAGCTAAGAAAGATGATAAATCAAAAGAAGGTGCTGATAAAAAACCTGAAGATAAAAAACCTGCTGAAAAGAAACCTGCTGAGAAAAAATAATTAATATGCTTTTACTCGTCGGATTAGGAAATCCTGGATCCAACTATACTAATACCAGACACAACATTGGTTTTAAAATAATTGACGCTATCAATGCTCACTTTAAGCTTTCAAAACAAAAACCAAAATTTAAAGGTTTGCTTACTACAGGAAATATTGACGAGAAAAAAATTTATGCAATTAAGCCTTTAACTTTTATGAATAATTCTGGAACAGCTATTAAAGAGCTTATTGATTATTTTAAAATAGATGCCAAGGATGTATTTGTTTTTCACGATGATATGGACATTGATTTTGGAAAGATAAAAGCAAAGTTTGGAGGAAGCAGTGCAGGTCATAATGGAATTGAGTCTATAGATAAATTTATTGGTAAAGACTACTCTAGAGTAAGAATAGGCATTGGCCATCCAAAAGAGAAGAAAAAAGTAAATAATCATGTGCTTGAAGATTTTAAAGAAGACGAAGAAGACAAAATAAACGAGATAACAGAAAATATTGTAAAACAACTACCTACATTAATTGAAAAAAAAATAGATCTTTTTTCAAGCAAAGTTAATCAAGACCTTAATGGGATTTAAATGTGGAATTGTAGGACTTCCGAATGTGGGAAAGTCTACTCTATTCAATGCATTAACAGCTTCTAAGAACGCTGAAGCAGCTAACTTTCCTTTTTGCACTATAGATCCAAACATTGGAATTGTAGATGTGGTAGATCAAAGATTAGACAAATTAACTGAATTATCAAAATCTAAAAAAAAAATTTATACTAATATTACTTTTGTTGATATTGCAGGATTAGTTAAAGGTGCATCTAAAGGCGAGGGATTAGGTAATAAATTCCTATCTCATATAAGGGAAGTCGACGCAATTATTCATTTAGTAAGATGCTTTGAGTCTGAAAAAATTACTCATGTAAATTCTCAGATTAACCCTGTTGAAGATTTAGAAACTATTAAAACTGAGATAATATTGTCAGACATTGATATTATTCAGAAAAAGCTTGAAAAAGGAAAAAAAAAACTTCTAGAAGAAAAACAGATTAAAATTTTAGAGGAAAAACTTTCTCAGTTAAACGAAGGTAAAGAAATATTTGATAAAGATGTGGATGAAAAAAAATTCTTATCTTCTCTCGGTCTTTTGAGTATAAAACCAAAAATCATTGTTTGTAACGTAGATGAAGGAAGTTTAGCAAATGGAAATGCTTTTACAGAAGAGGTAAAGAAAAAATATTCAAATGAAAAAGTTGTAACAATTTGTGCAGATATAGAAGATCAAATCATGGGCTTAGATAAAAGTGATAGAGAAACTTTTATGAAAGAAATTGGTCTTGATAAAACGGGTCTAAAACAATTAATCAAAGAGGGATACGAACTACTAAATCTCGATACTTTTTTTACTTCCGGTCCAGAAGAAAGTAGGGCGTGGACGGTCGAAAAAAATACTCTAGCTCCCAAAGCAGCTGGTATTATCCATACAGATTTTGAAAAAAACTTTATTAGAGCTGAAGCTGTATCGTGTGATGATTTTATAAAGTTTGGTAGTGCAGAAAAATGCAAAGAAAATGGAAAACTTAGAATTGAAGGTAAAGATTATATTGTAAAAGATGGAGATGTCTTATACTTCCGTGTCAATCCGTGACCAAATTTTCTTCATACTTAAATAAACTAAAGTTGTTAATAGCACTAAATAAATAATTACTTTAACACCTGTTCTGTGTCTTTCTTCTAATTCAGGCTCAGCAGCCCAAGCTAAAAAAGTTGTTACATCTTTAGCCATTTGATCAACAGAAGACTCAGTTCCATCTGCGTATTCAACTAGGCCATCCATTAAATTATTTGGCATTTTAATCTTATTGCCGGCCATATATTTATTGTAATAAACACCGTCATCAAGAGTTACACCTGGAGGAGGGTCTTCGTAACCAACTAGAACTGAATAAATGTAATTAGCTCCTCCTTTTCTTGCTTTAACTAAAACTGACATATCAGGCGGATATGCCCCTCCATTAGCAGCTGTTGCTGCCTGAGTATTAGGATATGGGCTTTTAAATTTATCTGACGGTTTTCCTGGTCGAGTAAACATTTCTCCCTGAGAATCTGGGCCATCCTCTATTTCGAAACTAGCAGCAATAGCTTTTACTTCTTGTTCTGAAAACTCAGGTCCGCCAGGTTCTCCTAGATTTCTATAGCTAAGGTATTGCATTGAGTGGCAAGAAGCGCAGACTTCTTTATAAACTTGAAAACCTCTTTGTAGAGATGCTCTATCGAAAGTTCCTGTTAAACCTTTAAAACTCCAATCCACTTTAATTGGATCAACCATTTCGGCGCTTTGTAGTGGTCTAAGTGAAATAAGTAACAAAAAAGATAAAACGAGTAGTTTTATATTAAACTTTGTCATTAACCTTCCTAGCTAAAGATGGTTCTGCTCCTCCGGTTAATACTGGCTCGGAGATGCTCATTGGTATCGGATCTGTTTTCTCTATTAATCCGACTACTGGCATTACAATTATAAAATGAGCAAAATAGTAAATAGTTCCTACTCTAGCTAATACTAAGTAAATTCCTTCAGCTGGCATCGCACCAACATAACCAAGCATCAAAACGTCTAAAACAAATATCCAATAAAATTGTCTGTATATTGGTCTGAATACTGCTGATCTAACTTTAGAAGTATCCAGCCACGGCAAAACAAATAGAATAAAGATTGCTCCAAACATTAAAATCACTCCACCTAATTTATCTGGAACAGATCTTAAGATTGCATAGAAGGGTAATAAATACCACTCTGGCACAATATGTGCTGGTGTAACTAAAGGATTAGCCGGAATATAATTATCAGAATGACCCAAAACATTTGGAGTGAAGAATACAAATCCAGCAAATATGATCATAAATACTAAAAGCGCGAAAGCATCTTTAATGGTTATATAGGGATGGAATGGCACTGTATCTTTAGACGGTTTCTTTATATCAATTCCTACAGGGTTATTATTTCCTGGGACATGTAAAGCCCAAATGTGTAAAACTACTAATCCTAAAATTAAAAATGGGATTAAATAATGTAAACTAAAAAATCTATTTAGTGTTGGATTATCTACAGAATATGCTCCCCATAACCAAGTTGTTATACTTTCTCCAACTAATGGTATTGCACTAAATAAGTTAGTTATTACCGTAGCGCCCCAGAAGCTCATTTGACCCCAAGGCAAAACGTAACCCATGAAAGCTGCTGCCATCATTAATAAATAAATCATAAGACCAATTATCCAAATTACTTCTCTTGGTGATTTATATGAACCATAAAATAAAGACCTAAAAATGTGTATGTAAACTGCTAGGAAAAACATTGATGCACCATTACTATGAATATATCTTATTAACCAACCATAATTTACATCTCTCATTATGTGTTCCACACTTGCAAAAGCTAAATCTGCATGAGCAACGTAATGCATTGCTAAAACAATTCCTGTAACTATTTGAGTGATCAAACAAAAAGTTAAAATTCCGCCAAAAGTCCACCAATAATTTAAATTTTTAGGAGTTGGGTAATCTGTTAGATGTGCTCCAAGCGTGAGCAAAGGTAAACGGTCATTAAACCATTTTCCTGCTTTAGATTTTGGTACGTATTCGTGTTCACTCATAATTATTATCCAATTTTAATTGTATTGCTATCAACAAATTCAAACTTTGGTATTTCCATGTTTGTCGGAGCTGGTCCTTTTCTTATCCTGCCTGATACATCGTAATGTGAACCGTGACAAGGACAAAACCAACCATTGTAATCACCTTTATCTTTTAATGGTACACAACCTAAGTGAGTACAAACCCCTAACATTACTAACCATTCATCTTTTCCATCTTTTACTCTATCCTCATCTTTTTGAGGATCAGGCAAATCGTCCAATTTTACCGCCCTGGCCTCAGCTATTTCCTCCGCTGTTCTTTTTTTTATAAATATTGGCTTTCCTCTCCATAAAACAGTAATAGATTTGCCAGGTTCTATACTACTGATGTCAACTTCTGTAGTTGCTAAAGCTTGTTGGGCTTTATCTGGGTTCATTTGGTCTATCATTGGCCAAATTACTGCTCCAACTCCTACTGCTCCGATAGTGTAACTAGCCGTAAATAAAAAATCTCTTCGATTTACTTTCTTTTCTTCTTTGCTCATTATTGTTTGTGTTTATAGTGTATATATTTAAATAAACTATGTTTTTAAATACCTAGGGTCAGAATGACACATAAATTAAGCAATAATAATGCACATAGCTCTATATAAACCGGATATACCTCAGAATACAGCCGCCATAATAAGATTAAGCGCCTGTTTGAACCTTAAAATTCACATTATTGAACCTTGTGGTTTTGACTTACATGATGCAAGATTTAAACGTGTCGTGATGGATTATTTGGGATTTAGTAAAATATATAGGTACGAAGATTATGATAAATTTTTAAGCAAGAATAAAAGTAAAAGAATAGTTCTCATGACAACTAAGGCTAAAAAAAACTATCATAGATTTATTTTTAAAAAGAATGATATCCTGTTATTTGGAAGAGAAAGTGCTGGGGTGCCAGAAAATCTTCATAAAACAATTAAAAATAAAGTGAAAGTGCCAATGAATAAAAAAACTAGATCACTTAATGTTGCTATGAGTGTAGCGATTGTTTCTGCTGAAGCTCTAAGACAAAATAATTTGTTAAAATAATGATTTCTTCAGATTATAGAAAAAAAATGGCTGATAGTTGGTTTTCATACCTCCAAATTCAGATTTGTAAATCATTCGAACAATTAGAAAAAAATAAATCTAAATTTTCTAAAAGAGATTGGTTTAAAAACAAAATAAAAGAAGGTGGAGGAACTTCTTATTTGTTAACCAACGGAAAAATTTTTGATAAAGTTGGAGTAAATAAATCAACTGTATCAGGTATTTTCCCAAAAAAATTTAGATCGAATATTCTTGGTGCTGGAAAACAAGGTAGGTATTGGGCTTCAGGTGTTTCTGTTGTTGCCCATATGAAAAACCCGAAAATTCCTGCGATACATTTCAACACTAGATTTATTGTTACGTCTAAAGAATGGTTTGGTGGAGGAATAGATGTAACTCCTAGCCATGAGGATAAAAAAGAAAGTCAAATAGTTCATAATGATCTTAAGAAAATTTGTTTGCAAAATAAAAAAAATTATAAAAAATATAAAAAATGGTGTGATGAATATTTTTATCTACCTCATAGGAAAGAAGCTAGAGGTATTGGTGGAATTTTTTTTGATTATGAAACTAAAGATTGGATTAAAAACTTTAAATTTGTAAGAGAGCTTGGATTGGTTTTCATTGATATTTCAAATAAGGTGATCAATAGAAAGAAAAAATTAAAATACACAAAAAAAGATAAAGAAAAACAATTGCTTAAACGAGGAAGATATGTTGAGTTTAATCTTTTATATGACAGAGGTACAAAATTTGGTTTGAATTCTGGGGGGAACACTGACTCTATTTTAATGTCATTGCCCCCTGAAGCTAAGTGGAAATAATTATGGAAAAGGAACCTATAACAGTAAACGGTCTTCAAAGTTTAAAATCAGAATTAGAAGATTTAAAAAATGTTCAAAGACCAAAAGTTGTTGAAGCAATCGCTGAAGCTAGATCTCATGGAGATTTAAAAGAAAATGCTGAATATCATGCAGCAAAGGAACAACAAGCTTTAATTGAAAGCAGAGTAGTTGCAATCAATGATTTAATTGCACGTGCTAATGTAATTGATGTGACTAAGATTGAAAATGAAGGGAAAGTAATATTTGGATCCACAGTAAAACTAAAAGATTTGAATACAGAAAAAGAAATTGTTTATAAATTGGTTGGACAAGACGAGGCAGATATAAAAAAAAATTTAATATTTTTTAAAAGTCCTATTGGAAAGGCATTAATTGGGAGAGGTAAAGGTGAAATGGTAAATGTTAATACTCCCTCAGGTGAGAAAAATTTTGAAATATTAAACGTTGAATATATTTAATTCGAGTTTAATTTTATTATTTCTCTTACTCTTTCATTGCTTATTTTAAAACTATTTTTTATCCACTCTTCTTCGATTTCTTTTAACACTTTACCTATAAGAGATCCTTGTTGCATACCATTTTCTAACAAATACTTTCCATCAAAAGGAAAGTGGTGAGTTTTGGATTTTAATATTCTATTCAAGTTTTCAGAAAATTCTTTGAATTTTAATTTTGAATTTATCACAAAATTTAAAATATTTAGATTTATCAGATGATTTTTATTATATAAATAAATATTTTTTTCAAGGTCTTTAATAAAAAAATTTTTATTTTCTTTTAAAAAATTAAAATTTTTTGCCAGTAAGTTTAGATTCTCTTTTAAATTATTTGAAATATTGTACTTATGGCTAAAGTAATCTTGACTATTTTTTTCATCAATTAATAAAGCAGCTAATAAAAATTCTTTATTAATTTGTGAATGATTGCAGATCTTTATCAATCGATTTAGGCGACCAAGATTTTCAAATTCAGGAAAAACAAGACAAAAAATTTCTTTTAAAAAAGAATTTTCATTCAAATTTAAAAAATTTTTTAAATCAAGAATTTTATATAATTCTATTAAAATTCTTTCTTTTGAAATTTTTTTAATTCCATTTAAATTTTGTTTAATTGCGTTATTGGTTGTTGGCTCAATTTTACCATCATACATTATTTTAAAACGGATAAAACGTATGATACGTAAGTAATCTTCTTCAATTCTTCTTTGAGGATCACCAATAAACTTTACAATATTATTTTTTAAGTCAACCGTTCCCATTTGAGGATCGAATATCTTTCCATTAATATCAAGATAAATTGCATTAATAGTGAAATCTCTTCTTTCAGAGTCAAGCTGCCAATCGTCAATGTATTCTACTTCGGCATGTCTACCATCTGTCTCAACATCTTTTCTAAGTGTGGTTAATTCAAGTCTTAAATCTTTTGATACAAGAGTTACTGTTCCGTGTTGTATTCCAGTTTCAACTACTTTAAATTTTGTATCTTTAAATTTTTCTTTTATCTCTTCAGTGTTTAATATTGTAGCTATGTCAATATCATCGATTTTATCGTTGGTTAGATATTTTCTGACACAACCTCCAACAAATCTAGCTGTTACTTTGTCTGCTGAAAAACCTTCTTGAATTTTATTAAAAACAAATTTTATATCTTTGTTTTTATAAAACGGAAATAAGTTTCTTTTAATTTTATTTATAAAGTTGAAACTTATATTAAGCATAAATATGGCTGGGGCACTAGGATTCGAACCTAGGATGGCGGTATCAAAAACCGCTGCCTTACCGCTTGGCTATGCCCCAATGTTAAGAAATCTGATATATCATATATCATAAAAATTAAACAGTTTTTGCTAATGAAAGCCAAAATTTAGGGTACTTAATTTTTAAATTATTAAGTGCCTTTTTCGCTTTTATTTGATTTTTAAATAAACCGTAACAAACTGACCCAGAACCAGTAATTCTTGAAAAAGAACAACCTTCCATTTTTTTTATGTCTGTTAATATTTTTTTTATAAGGGGGTATTTTTTTTCAACAATAAATTGTAAATCATTTCTACTTTTAGACAAATAATCTGTAAATTTGTCTCTAGATTTTATCAATTTTCCATCAAGGTGTTCTTTTTTTGAAAATTTTTTAACTTTCGAATACACTTTTTTTGTTGAACATTTTATGTTTGGCTGGGTAAGCAAAAAATAAAATGTTTGTTTATTCTTTAACTCGACCAATTTCCCAAGTTTTTTTAAAAATCCTTGCTTTTTAAAAAAAAGCCTTAGATCAGAACCGACTGTACTTTCTAATTTTTTTAATAGATTGTTTTTAAATTTATTTTTTAATAAATATTTTAGTATAAAAGCTGCATTGCTAGTTCCTCCTCCTAAACCACCAAAAACAGGAATATTTTTAGTAACCGTTATCTTGTAATAGTCCGAAATCAATTTAAGTTTTCTCAATTCTTCAAGAAGATTGAGTATAGAATTATTTTTTAACTTTACAAATTTTTTAAATGGACCGTTAAAACTTATCTTATCTTCATAATTTTTAATTTTTCTTATTTTAATTTTATCGAACAAATTTATCCAACAATAAAAAGACTGAATTTCGTGCAATCCATTTTTCAATTTATAATTTACCTTTAGTGACAAATTAATTTTTGAATAAGACTTTATGAGCATAATTTAAAGGCCTTGAATTAATTTTTTTTTTATTGTTTTTTTAAGCTCTTCTTCAGTTTTTTCAAGATTAAGCACATATTCCCAATAATATCTTGCCTGAATTTCATTGCCGTTCTTCCATAAAGCATCACCATAATGATCGTTAACAATTGGATCAGCGGGCATTAATCTCACTGCTAATTGCAGATATTCTTTTGCTTCATTATATCTCTCTAGTTTGAATAAAGCCCAACCAAGTGAGTCAGTTATATAAGGATCATTCGATCTTAACTTATTGGCTTTCTCTAACATACTTAAGGATTTTTTTATTTTTATACCTTGTTCAATCCAGGAATAAGCTAAGTAATTGATTACATAAGCTTGATCGGGATTTGCTTTTAATGATGCCAAAAAATCTTTTTCGGCTTTATCCCACTCACCTGTTCTTTCATATGCAATACCTCTTCCATCGGTCGACTCTGTGTATAGTGGGTGGTCTTGTTGTACAAGATTTATTACTTTTGAATAAAGTGGAATAGCCTCCTCAAATTTTTCATTATTTTTTAAAAACTCTGCATAATCAAAAATTTCGTAGACTTCTTTTTTTGATAAACTGCGATAGGATTTTTCTAAAAGTTTTATTGCTTCACTTTTACTATCTTTTTTTAAAAAGATTCTTGCAATTTGTTTCGATGAATACCAATTAAAAGCTTCACCTTTTTTGCTAAGATTATTATAAATCTTCTTTGCTGTATCAAAATTATTAGTTTTATAAAAGTTTTCTGCTAACAGCGTATCGTATGAATGAAAGTCTTCATTAAGATACTTAGCTAAATTTAAGTAAAAATTCGATAAAGGATAAATTGACTGTGCAGATAAAGCATTTGAGGTGATATATAAAATTTCTGATATAATATGCTCCTCTTTTTTACAGTTGAAAGCTTGAACATTTCTATTTTCATTTAGATCAATTTTATATTGATTTAATAATAAATTTCTTGGGTAAGTTTCAAGTGCTGAGTCTACGATTTCTTTGGCTTCTTTTATTTTTCCAGACAAAGCTAAATATGAAGCGTAAAAATAATAATACCTGGAAAAATCTGTATTTTGATCATATATTAACTCAGAAAAAAATTTATCTGAATTAGTGTGATCAAAATAACAGCCTAAAAAAACTTTTTGTATTTTTTTTAAATTTTTAAACCTTTCATCTAATTTTTGCAGTTCAAACAAAGCTTGATTAAAGTTTGATAAACTTGATAAATTATAAAGTGAGTGTGAAACATAGCTGTTTACTACAAATCTTGAGTTACTATTCTTTGCCTTAAGAAAATATTTTTGAGCCAAATCAATATTTGAGTTTTTGAGATGGAATATTCCAGTTACTAAGTAACTTTCAAAATTACCTAACTTTTTTTTTTCAAGTTTTCTAGAATAGTTGAGCGCCTCTCTTAAATTTCCAGAATTAATTAAAGAGTACAAATATTTAACTGAATAACTGATGTGACTAGTTTCAAGTCCATTCAGTTTTTTAAAATATTCTTGTGAGTCTTCATATTGATTATTATTCAATAATAATATTCCTGAAAAGTAGCTTGATAATTGGTTTGTATTATAAAACTTATCCAAAGATTTAGCAGATGATGTGGACAAAAATATAATGACAAATAAAATCTGTCCTATAATCTTGGAATTTGAAAAAAATTCTTTCATAATAAATAATGATAAAAAAAAATACTTCTCACTCAATAAAATTGATAAACTATTATAAACTAATTAATCACAATTTAATTTACAATAACAAGGCAATCAATAGATATAAAAAGGACAATTATGAAATTTCAGCTAATAAAGCTGAAAATCTAGAAAAATTAAAAAAAACCATTCAAAATTTAAAAAATTGTAGCCTCAAAGAAAATGCTAAAAATATTGTATTTAATGATGGAAATCCAAAATCAAAAATTATGCTTTTAGGTGAAGCCCCAGGAGCGAATGAGGATGAAGAGGGCTTGCCTTTTGTAGGTCGAGCTGGAATGTTGCTTGATAAAATGCTTGCCTCAATAAATCTTGACAGAAAAAAAGTATATATATCAAATATTATAAATTTTCGACCTCCTGAAAACAGAAAACCGACAGAAGAAGAAATAAAAAGATATCTGCCTTTCATAACTAAACACATAGAGATCATAAATCCTAAAATACTTGTACTACTTGGGAGTACAGCTATGAATGCAATAATAGGAAACGAAGTTGTAATATCCAAAATGAGAGGAAAATGGATTAAAAAAAATTTTGGTAGTTGCAAAACTAACGTTATTATTACATTTCATCCTGCTTTTTTGTTGAGACAACCGGCTCAAAAAAAAATGGCTTGGATTGATTTAAAAATGATTAGGGACAAAAAAATCTAATTTAGAAAATTGAAAAAAAAATTAATTACCGCTGGAGTTGATGAAGTTGGCAGAGGATGCCTCGCTGGTCCGGTAGTTTCAGCAGCCGTGATACTAAAAGAAGGTGTTAATTTGAAACTTTTAAAAGATTCAAAAAAAATTAGTTTTAAACGTAGAATTGAAATTTCAAATTATATTAAATCGTGTTCCATTTATGCTATTGGTTTAGCATCAGTAGATGAAATTTTAGATTTAAATATTCTTCAAGCATCGTTGCTATCAATGAAAAGAGCTGTTGAAAAATTACCTGTAAAACCTAATCTTACTTTAATAGATGGAAATTTTACTCCTAGTGGATTAAAAAATTGTAAAACTATTATTAACGGTGATGAAAAAGTAAAAGTGATTAGTGCGGCCTCCATTGTTGCAAAAGTTTATAGGGATAATCTCATGATAAAACTCGCTAAGGAATTTTCTGATTATGCTTGGGAAAGTAACTTTGGTTATGGAACTAAAGCTCATTTAGAAGGTTTAAAAAAATTTGGTGTTACCTCACATCATAGAAAAGGTTTTAAACCCGTGCACAAGATATTGTCTAATTATTAATCTCAAACACAAGAAGAATCATTTTTTCATAAAACTGTTTGACCCTTGATTCAATTTCGGGTTGAATCAAAAAATGTTTAAATTTTCCAACCAAATCGTTAATGGAGATTGTTTAAAGGAAATAAAAAAAATTCCTGATAAGTCTTTTGATTTAGTTTTTGCTGATCCACCTTACAACATGCAAATAGGAGAAAAATTAACTCGTCCAGATGCAAGTAAAGTGAATGGGGTAAATGATAAGTGGGATCAATTTAATAGTTTTAAACATTACGATGAATTCTGCATTGCTTGGCTAAATGAATGTAAAAGAATTCTAAAAGATAATGGAAGTATTTGGGTAATAGGATCATACCATAATATTTTTAGATTAGGTTACCACTTGCAAAATTTAGATTACTGGTTACTTAACGATGTTATCTGGAGAAAAAATAATCCTATGCCAAATTTTAGAGGAACTAGATTTACTAATGCACATGAAACTCTTATCTGGGCTTCAAAAAATAAAAAATCAAAATATACGTTTAATTACCAATCGTTAAAATGCTTAAATGATGACTTGCAGATGAGATCAGACTGGACATTACCTATTTGCAACGGAAAAGAGAGACTAAAGAGAAACGGAAAAAAAATTCATTCTACACAGAAACCAGAAGCGCTTTTACATAGAATTATTTTAGCTACTACAAATAAAGGTGATACCATCTTTGATCCATTTTTAGGTACTGGTACAACAGCAGTGGTAGCTAAAAAATTAGGAAGAAGATACTTTGGTATAGAAAAAGACAAAAATTATTTTAAAGCTGCTGATGAACGAATAAAAAAAGCTAAGGTAATTGAGGATGAATATTTAGATACTATTGAAAACAATAAGTCAAAACCAAGAATACCTTTTGGTTCTCTTGTAGAACTAGGAATATTGAAGCCAGGTACTACCCTATTTGATCCTAAAAAGAAGATTAATGCTAAAATTATGGCTGATGGAAGTATTAAATATAAAGAGTCAGAAGGTTCAATTCATAAAGTGGCAGCAACAATTATGGGAGCAGAAAGCTTTAATGGTTGGACTTATTGGCATTGTAATATTAATGGATCCACTGTTGTAATTGATAGTCTAAGAAAAAAATTTATCTCAGAAACTAAAGCTTAATTCTTATAAACTTTACCTAAGTAATTTTTTATAAAAAATTTACGTTTTACCAAAAACTTCAAAAATATATTTCTAACGTTTTGCATAATTTTGCTTGAAAAGTGAAATGCAAAGAAATTAAAATTTGATCTGCTTCTAATAATTTTTGCCCTTTTTGATCTAATCTCAAAATAGTTATTTTCTTTATCAAGCTTATCTTTTGTCAATAAATTAAATATTTCAAAAGCACTTTCTATAGATTGTCCAGCACCTTGTGCGAGTGTTGGTAAAAATCCATTAAAGGCGTCTCCAATATAAAATACCTTTTTATTAGAGGAGGGAATAATTTTTGGTGTAAAATATAAAGGCCATGTTTTTATTTCATTCTCAAATATATTTTTAAATTTAGGATTTTGTTTTAATATTATTTCTTGAACTAACTGTTTTACGTTGTCAGGCTCATATTTTTTACATCTCATTATACAAACCATATTAAGTTCCTTTTTTTTATTTATTGGATAAAGAACAATATGACTATTACTTCCAAGCATTAAACTTATATTCTCTTCATTTATATCGAATTCAGATTTTGATTTTAGTATTACTCTCGCTGCAATAGCTTTTTTAAATCTTGGCTCATTTTTTTTTGTTTCAAAGAATGATCTAGTGTTTGAAAATATTCCATCAGCAGCAATAACAAAATCTACTAAATCATTTGTGTTGTCATCAAATTTAATAAGAACTTTGTCTTTAAGCTCAGAGACTTCTTTCATTTTTTTTCCAAATCTTAAATGCTGAGTATAAATATCTTCTTTCAAAAGTTCGATTAAAGTAGATCTTTGAAGTGTTGTATATTTTGCTTCAGGGCTATTAAACTTAGATAAGTTTAAATCACATATTTTTTTATTTTGAATATTATAAAAATCTATTGTTTTAGGGTTAAATATTTTTTCATTATTAATTTTATTGAAATTAATTTGATTCAAAATTTTAATGCTATTAGTTGCTAATTGAATACCGTAACCCTCTTCTAAAGACAAACTTTCCTCCCTTTCATAAACCATAAATTCATGATCGGTATATTTTTTTAATAAGTTCGCAAGAGTTAATCCTGCTATACCGGCGCCAATGATTGCTATTTTTTTTTTCATTAAAATAAATTTGAAATTTGTCTAAATATATTCTTTGTGAAGCTAGGTATAAATTCTTTTTTATCGTCTAAAGAGTGCCAACTATATTCTGATGGGATCTTATTGGAGAACTTATAATATAAATTTATATTTAATTTTAAATTAGATATAGAATTATTATAGTTGTTTAACAACTTCCAGCTTCTGGTATTATTTTCTTTTGACTCTTTAATCATAGGTAAATTAAAATTTTTTAAAAATCCAAAGTCGTTTTTTTTAGTTAAAGCAATTTGTCTCTTTTTATTTAAAAAACAAAAAATATCATAATTTTTATTTTTAAACATTTTTTTAGATGTAGTTCTAATTTTTTTAGATGATTTAAAATACTTACAGGTTTTGTTCAAACAGCAAACGACACATTTTGGGTCTTTTGGCCTACAGATTAACGCTCCAAATTCCATTAGTGCTTCAACAAAATCCGCGTTTCTTTTATTGTTGAAAAGCATCTTGGAGTTAAAATTAACTAATTTTTTAAAATCAATTTTAGACTCTTTTTTATTTAAATTTCTTGCTAATACTCTCTTTACATTTCCATCTACAGCTATTCTGGGCTGATCGTGTACTAAGCCTAGCAAAGCGCTTCCGGTATAATCGCCGATACCTGGAAGTTTTTTTATTTCATCTAAAGTTTTTGGTAGTTTTCCCTCATAAAGATTTATTAGTTGGTTTGAACATGCATAAAGATTTCTAGCTCGTCTGTAATAACCTAGCCCTTCCCACATTTTTAATATTTGTTTTTCATTACTTTTTGAGAGTGACTCAAGCGTTGGAAATTTTTTAGTAAATTTTTTAAAGTAAGGTAATACGGTTTTTACTTGCGTTTGCTGCAACATAAATTCACTCAATAACCTATAATAAAGCTTTTTTGGCGACTTTTTGCTCACACGCCATGGTAGATCGCGTTTGCTATTATCGTACCATGCTAGAATTTTTTTTGATAAAGTCGAATTTAGATGCATAGTAAAAATAATAATAAATCACAAACCTTCATTCAAGGGCTCAGGCCTTTTTCTAGCTCTATACCTAAGACTTTAAAAAAACACCTTAGAAAAGGTGGATACAATTATTCTAATATAGTGGATAATTGGACAAAAATCGTAAGTAAAAAAATTGCTGATGCTTGTTACCCAATTACTGTGAAAATGGGAAAAGAAATGAGAGACGGAACTTTAATATTAAATGTTATACATGGCAAAGAGGTAGAAGTTGAGTACGAAAAAAATGAAATCATGGATAAAATAAATAGTTTTTTTGGATATAAATGTATCAGTAACGTAGTGCTAAAAATTGTGCAAGATACAGTCAAACCAAAAAAGAGTTTTACAAAGATAAAAAATTTTTCAAAAATTGAGGATAAAATGAGTAAAGTTAATGATGAAACGTTAAAAAGATCTCTTAATAATTTTCTAAAGGCATTTAATGAAAGAAATGATTAGATTATTTTATAAAACTATTTTCTTTTTTTTATTTTTTTTTTCTATTGAAGCAGAAAGTAAAATTTTAAGCATAGGAAGTTCAGATGCAAAGGTTACTGTAAAAGTTTTTTCCTCACTAACATGTCCACATTGTGCTAACTTTCATACTGCTGTATTTGAGAAATTAAAAAAAGATTATATCGATAAAGGTTTGGTAAAATTTGAACACCATGCTTTTCCATTAGATCTAGCAGCATTAAATGCTGAGGTTATAGTAAGATGTTCTTCAAACAATGAGAAAAAATTTAAATTATTAGATCAAATGTACATCAAACAAAAAGTATGGGCTGTTGGCTCTGATATTAATAAAATTAATGAACTAATAAAAAAAATAGGTTCAGAGTTAGATTTATCAGAAAACAATATGGACGATTGTTTAAAAAGTAGTGATGCCCAAGATATTATTCTAAATCAAAGAATTGAGGCTCAAAAAAAATATAAAATTGAGTCAACACCAACTATAATAGTAAATGAAAAAAAGTATTTAGGTAAAGTTAATTATGAAAGTTTCAAAAAAATTATTGAAAAAAATTTATAGATGAAATTTAAGCAGCTAGATATAACAGGTTTTAAATCGTTTTCAGATAAAACATCTTTTTTAATTGAAAATGGATTAACTGGGATTGTTGGTCCTAATGGTTGCGGAAAGTCAAATATTGTAGAAGCCTTACGGTGGTGTATGGGAGAAAACTCTGCGAAAAGCATGAGAGGAAGTGGTATGGAAGATGTTATTTTTTCGGGAACTTCAAATAGAGCATCTAAAAATATTTCTGAAGTTTCTTTGTTGTTGGACAACCAAAGTAAAGAATGTCCTGCTCAATATAAAGAATTTGATGAGATTACTGTTAGAAGAAAAATTGAAAAAGATAAAGGGTCAAAATATTATGTTAATGATAAAGAAGTAAGAGCAAGAGACGTACAAACTTTATTTGCTGATTTATCTACAGGAGCACATTCACCGTCGCTAATAAGTCAAGGAAAAATAGGTCAGCTTGTAACTTCAAAACCGATTGAAAGAAAATCTATTCTTGAAGAGGCGGCAGGGATTTCAGGAATTCATGCTAGAAGACAAGAAGCGGAAACTAGATTAAATGCAGCAGAGAATAATTTAAAACGAGCTGATGAACTTAAAAAACAACAACAAAAACAACTTGATAATCTTAAAAAGCAGGCTGAAGAAGCAACAAGATATAAAGAAATATCTAGAGATATAAAGAGAGCAGAAGCGGGTTTATACTATTTAAAAATCAGAGAAATAGAAAAAGATAAAAAAAAAATAGCTGAAAAACTTAATGAGCTTGAAGATGAAATAAGCGCTGTCAATATAGATTTCAATCATAACAGTACCCTTTTAGAGGAAGAAAATAAAAAACTTGCTCCACTTAGAGATAAAAAAATGGAAAGCGCCGCAAGATTACAAAAACTAAATTTAGATATGGCCAGTCTAGATGAAGAGGAAGCTAGAGTAAAATCATTACAAGAAAAACTAGAAAAATCAATTAGAACTGTAGTGTCAGATCTTGATAGAGAAAAAAGTATTTCACTGGACGCGGACCTCAATGAAAAGAGGATTTCTAAAGAGAAAGAAGAGCTTCTCAAAACTGAAAACGAATTAACTAAAGCTGAGACAAATTCTTCAAATGAGCTTAAAGAGTCTAAATCTAATTTAAATCTTCTGCAAACTCAGTTGGAAGATATGTTAAATAAAATAGAGAGAGATATTGATGAAAATAAAAAAATCACAAAAAAAATATTTATTGATCTTAAACAATTAGTAAAAAAAATTACCTCTTCGCAAGAGGAATATGCTGAAAGATATGGTAAAGATAAATCAATACAAAACGACTCAATAAAAAGAAAAGAAAGAATTAAAAATATTGATGTGGAGTTAGAAAATTGGAGAAATTTAAAATCTAACTCAGAAAAAATGATATTTGAATTAACTGATCGTAAAAATAAATTACAAGCAGAGTTAACAGAGAACCAAAAAAATCCTGAGCGAATAGCAACCTCGAAAGGTCAAAACCTTCAAAATTTAGAAAACACAAAAAAAAGAAATGAGGAAATTGAAAACGAACTTATAGAAGCAGACAAAAAATATAATTCTGTAAATGAAAATATTAAAGAAATACAACTTAAACTCTCCGAACTTAAAGAGAATAAAGCAAGAAATGAAGCAACTATAGAAGGAATAGATAATAGAAAGAAAGATCTATTATATTCTGTAAAAAATGAATTAAGTATTCATAGTGAAGATGAACTTTTACCAAAGTCAGATTTAAGTCAAGTTTCACCAGATAAACTTCCTACATTAGAAGAACAATCTAAAAAATCAGATAAAATTAAAAAACAAAGGGAGTCTTTAGGTTCAGTAAATCTTAGAGCAGATGAAGAAACAAAAAAATATGAAACAGAAATAAAGAAAATGGAAGATGACAGGGCCGATCTTTACTCTGCTATAGTCAAATTAAAAACTAGTATTGAAGAATTAAATCAAAAAGGAAGGGAACGATTACTGGATGCTTTTACTAAAGTTAACAGAAAATTTAATGAGGTGTATACAAAATTATTTAATGGGGGTACCGCTAAAATAGAATTAGTTGATTCTGAGGATCCTTTAGAAGCTGGATTGGAAATGTTTGTTTCGCCTCCAGGAAAAAGATTGCAGTCAATTACATTATTATCAGGAGGGGAACAAGCTTTGACTGCACTGTCATTAGTTTTTGCAGTATTTTTAGTAAACCCTTCTCCTATTTGTGTTTTAGATGAAGTAGATGCCCCATTAGATGATGCTAATGTCACTCGTTTTTGTGGATTATTAGATGAGCTTACTAAAATAACGAACACAAAGTTTATTATTATCACTCATCATGCGCTTACAATGTCTAGAATGCACAGATTATATGGTGTTACAATGGCAGAACAAGGTGTGAGCCAATTAGTTTCTGTTGATTTACAAAAAGCAGAAGAGTTAGTTGCTTAAGATTAATAATGACTATTCCAGAAGACTTTAAAACTCGCCTAAAAATTGCAAAGTCAAAGTTAAAAAATCAAGTTCTATCAGATGGAGAAAAAAGGGGGTCATTTATGGGTAATGCTTTCAAATTAGGTACGGAACTTGTAGCAGCTGTTGCTGTTGGGACAATAATTGGGTTTATTTTAGATAGTTGGTTTGATACTAAACCTTGGTTAATAATAATTTTCTTTTTTTTGGGTGCTGCTGCAGGAATATTAAACGTAATTCGCACTGCAAAGCAGATGCAGAAAGAGGAGTAATTCGAGGGAATTTATGGCAAATAATCCGATGCAACAATTTAGTGTCCACAAAATCGGACCTGAAATAAAGATCGCTGGAATAGATTTATCATTCACAAACGCAAGTTTATTCATGGTAATTAGCGCATTAACTATTTTATTATTTTTATTTTTAGGAACTAAAGAAAAAAAAATTGTACCAAGTAAAATTCAATTAATCGCCGAAATGTTTTATTCATTTGTGGCCAAAATGATTAATGATACAGCTGGTTCAAAAGCTAAACCTTATTTTCCTTTTATATTTAGTTTATTTATGTTTGTGCTATTTTGTAATATGGTGGGAATGTTGCCTTATTCTTTTACCGTTACTAGTCATATAATTGTAACTTTGATAATGGCCTTATTTATTTTTATAGCAGTTACAATTATTGGGTTTGTTAAACATGGATTTAAGTATTTGAGCATATTTGTTCCAAGCGGTGTTCCTGCGGTGCTATTACCTTTGATAACGATTATTGAAATCATTTCTTACTTGAGTAGACCGGTAAGCTTATCGGTTAGATTGTTTGCAAACATGATGGCGGGGCATACAATGTTAAAAGTATTCGGTGGATTTGTCATTAGTTTAGGATTTCTAGGTGGTTGGTTACCACTTGGTTTTTCAGTTGCGCTTACAGGTTTGGAAATCTTAGTAGCATTTCTTCAAGCTTATGTTTTTGCAATATTAACCTGCATCTATTTAAATGATGCATTAAATTTACATCATTAATTAATAAAGGAGGAAAAATGGAGTTAGAAGCGGCAAAAATGATTGGAGCAGGTTTAGCTGCAATCGCATTGGCAGGCGCTGGTGTAGGTATCGGAATTATTTTCGGTAACTACCTTTCGGGCGCAATGAGAAATCCATCTGCAGCTCAAAAACAATTCCCTAACTTGCTTTTGGGATTTGCTTTGGCAGAGGCAACTGGGTTATTCGGTCTTGTAGTTGCGTTAATTATATTATTTGCATTTTAAAAAATAATATGAACCACTACATTAATTTTATTATAGCTACTATAGCTATAAATAATAATTTGTTTGCAGCTGAGGCTGGTATGCCTCAGCTGGATCCAAAATATTGGGCGTCTCAAGCTTTTTGGTTAATACTAGTCTTCATAATTTTGTACACTTCTATATCAAAGTTTTATCTTCCCAAAATAAAAAAAAATTTAGACGATCGTGACAACAAAATTAAAGATGACATAGAAGATGCAAGTAAATTTAAAGAATTGTCAGATTCAAAAATTAAAGAATATGAAAAAATTTTAGAAAATGCAAAAAAAGAAGTTATAAAAATCCATATAGAGTCCAAAAATTTACTGGATAAAGATATTCAATCTAAAAAAGAAAAAATAGAGAAAGAAATTGAAAAAGAAATTTTAAATGCACAAAAAGAAATCAATGAACTTAAAAAAAATTCTATTTCTGATATCAATAAAATTTCAGAAAATATCGCATCGAATTTAATTGAAAGTATCTCCGGTGATAAACTTAATGAGAGCAGTGTTAAAGCGACTGTAGATGAAGTATCAAAAAGAAATGCGGGTAAATATTTATGATATTTGATGCAACTTTTTGGGTGATGATATCTTTTTTTATTTTTATAGGATTGTTAATCTATTTTCAGATTCCTCAAAAAATTAAAAAAGTTTTGGAAGAAAATATTAAAAATATTAAAGATCAATTAAATGAGGCAGACAAATTAAAAGAAGATGCAAAAAATATTCTTACAGAGCACGAAAAAAAAATTAGCAATTCCAAAGCTGAGGTAAAACATATGATAAACAAAGCGAATGAGGAAGCTGAAAAAAATGTTATTAAAACAAATCAAGATTTTCACAACTTGATGGAGTCTAGAAAGAAAAATGCTGAAGAAAGAATTAAGCAACTTAAAAATCAAGCTTTAAAGGACATTAAAAATGCTTCAGTAAAAATTGCGATAGAGTCAGTTGAAAAACTCTTTAAAAACTCACTAGATAAAAGCAAATTAGATAAAATTTACAGCTCTAGTATTGAAGAAACAAAATTAGCACTTAAGAAAAAATCTAGTTAGAATAGGCCATAAACAAATGGCAAAAAAAACAACTGTTATTGGTTCAGGTTTTGGAGGTCTAGCTGCTGCGCTTAGATTAAAAGCTAAAGGTCATAAAGTTACTTTAGTAGAAAAACACTCTGACCTTGGTGGTCGCGCTAGAGTGTTTAAAAAAGATCAGTTTATATATGACGGCGGTCCAACAGTAATTACCGCCCCGTATCTATTTGAGGAATTGTTTTCGTTATTCAATAAAAATATATCTGACTACGTAGAAATAGTGCCCTTAGATTTGTGGTACCGTTTTGTATTCAGTAATGGAGATACATTTGATTACAATGGTGATGACAAATCTATGGAAGAGCAAGTTAAAAAATTTAACCCTTCTGATTATGATGGATATAAAAATTTAGTAAATTTTACTGAAAAAATTTTTGATAAAGGCTTTACAGATTTATCAGATAAGCCTTTTAATAATTTGGTTTTTATGATGAAACAAATTCCATCATTATTAAAATTAAAAAGTTATAAATCAGTCTACAGCTTGGTTTCGAACTATATATCTAATGAAAAATTAAGAAGAGTATTTAGTATGCACCCTCTTTTAGTAGGTGGAAATCCTTTCAGTACGACTTCGATATATGCATTAATTTTATTTTTAGAAAAAAAATGGGGTATTCACTACTCAATGGGTGGGACAGGAAGCGTTGTTAAGGCTTTAGAGAAACTAATGATCGAGGAAAATATCAAAATTATTAAAGACGCTGAGGTCACAGAAATACTTACAGAAAATAAAAAGGTAAAAGGTGTTAAGATTAATAATTCAAAAATAATTAATAGTGATTATGTAATTTGTAATTCTGACCCACCAAATGTTTACAACAATTTAATAAAATCAAAGGAAGATTATGATTTTTTATTTAAACAAAAAATGAAAAGGATGGATTATTCAATGGGATTATTTGTTTATTATTTTGGTTCTAAAAAAAAATACACCGATGTTGCACATCATACAATTTATTTTGGAGAGTCTTATGAAAAACATCTCGATAAAATCTTTGAAAAGAAAATACTTTCTGAAGACATAAGCTATTATTTACATCGACCATCTGCATCAGACCCTAGTATGGCCCCAGAAGGCCAAGATGCATTTTATGTATTGGTTCCAGTTCCAAATAATTTATCCAAAGTTAAATGGATTGAAGAAGGTGACAAATTTAAAGATTTAGTTTTAGATAAAATGGATAAAACTGTTCTGCCTGGCATTAAAGAAAATGTGGTAAGTGATTTTTATTTAACGCCTGATTACTTCGAAATTGATCTAGCAACTCTTTATGGATCTGGATTCTCAATTCAGCCAAAATTTTCTCAGTCAGCTTATTTTAGATTTCATAATCAATCTGAAATATATAAAAACTTATTCTTTGTGGGTGCCGGTACACACCCAGGAGCTGGAATGCCTGGTGTTCTTTCATCAGCGAAAGTTTTAGATAACCTATTTCAATGAAAAATAATTTATTAAAAAAACATGCTAAATCTTTTTATTGGGCGAGTTTTTTTCTGTCGAGCAACACTCTAGATAAATGCTCATCTCTATATAATTTCTGTAGAACCTTAGACGATATAGTTGATGATGATAATAAAAATCTGAATATAAAAAAAGAAATTTTTTCAAAATTTAAAATGGATTTTGAAAATAAAAGTCTTAACAATCAAATTATAAAAAATATGTGGTCAATTATTGATAGTGAAAATATTCCTAAACAAATAGTATTAGACTTATTTGATGGAGTTGAGACAGACTTAGAAGAAAAAGTAGTAATCAATTCAAAAAAAGATTTACTTGTTTATTCTTATAGAGTTGCTGGAACAGTTGGATTAATGATGTCAAAAATTCTAAAAGTCAAAAATAAAGAAGCCCTAAAAGGTGCGATTGATCTAGGGATAGCGATGCAGCTTACTAACATTGCCCGAGATGTTTGCGAAGATAAAGAACGTAATAGACAATATGTAAGACACGACTTTTTCTCAATTCAGAAAATAATTAAAGAGTCACAAATATTTTATGAAAATTCATTTAGCTCTATTCGCAATATACCGTTTAGATCAAGATTTTCAGTTCTCGTTGCTAGGCGTGTCTACAGAAAAATAGGTGACAATATTCTTAAACAAAAAAATATAGATAATTACAACAAAGCTGGCAAAATCTATGTTCCAACATTTGAAAAGCTAATTCAGACCTTTTTATCTATTTTTGACTTGATTAAATTATTATTCATCAAAAATTTAAATCACGACAACCAAGCAAATCATAATATTCTAGATCAAGAGATTAATTTAAATGAAAGAATTTGATTATATAATTATTGGTGGTGGATGCGCGGGTCTATCTTTAGCTTATGAACTTGAAATTAATGATAAACTAAAAGAGAAAACTTTAGCAATTATTGAAACTCGAGCAGAATATAAAAGAGACAAAACGTGGTCTTTCTGGAAAGTTTTTAATCATAACTTTGATGATTGTGTAATTAAAAGTTGGAACAATTTTACAATAAACTCTCCAGATAGTTCACATGAATTATCTAATAAAAAATTTCCCTATCAAAGCATTGATAGTGGTAAATTTTATAAAAAAATAAATTCCAAGCTCTCTTCAAATTCCAATATAAGTTTTTTTAAAAATCTTAATGAAATTAAGTCAGAAAATTCCATAATTTTTAATAGTGTTCATGAAAAAGAATTAGATAAATCTAAATTGTGGCAACACTTTCAAGGTATCGAAATAGAAACATCTAAAAATATATTTGATGAAGAAATAATAAATCTTATGGATTTTAATTGTGATCAGAGAAATGAAGTTCATTTTTTTTATACTTTACCATTCAGTAAAAATAAAGCTTTAATTGAAACAACTTGGCTTTCAGATTTAGAGGATCAAAGCTTAATGGATTACGATCTTCAATTAGAAAATTATATTAAAAATAATCTAGGTATTAAAAACTATAAAATAAATTATACTGAAAGAGGCGCTATACCTTTATTTCATCCATTAATTAAAAATAATAAAAAAACTATCTATATTGGATCTGCTGGCGGAATGACGAGATTAAGCACAGGATATACTTTTTTGAATATTCAAGAACATAGTAAATATATTGTTGAAAACATTAATAAAATTGAAAAAATAAAAATGTACAATATAGGAAAGAAATATCAGTTTTTGGATAAAATATTTTTAAGAGTTTTAAAAAACAATCCAGATAAAATGCCAAAAATATTTTTTGAAATGTTTAAAGCTTCATCAAGCTGTGTAATAAAATTTTTATCTAATAAAAGTAATATCTTTGAAGATATAAATATTATAGGAAGAATGCCAAAATTAATTTTTATGAGAGCTCTATTTCATTAATGGAAAAGATAAATTTTAAACACTCACTTATATTTTTCAATTTTTGTATTTTAATAAGTCCATTCTACTTTATGTTAAATTATGAGCCGATAATATTTTGTTTAATCTTAATATTAATTTTAGGAATTTCGCATGGAGCATTAGATAATTTAAAAGGAAAAAAACTTTTATATTCATTTGGTTATAGATCCCTTTTATCTTTTTATTTTGTATATATTTTAATCTCTATCTTAATAGTTTTTTTGTGGGTATTTTATCCTAATACTGTTTTATTATTATTTCTTGTTGTGGCGGCTTATCACTTTGGTAAGGAAGATACGGTATTCTCTTTAAAGAAAAAATTTATAATGGCTGAGTTTTTGTACTTTTTAAAAGGATCAGCGGTAATTTTTGCTCCGTTATTATTTCAGAGAGAGAAAACAAACGAAATATTTGGAATTTTAAACTTTAATGTTTTTGAGTATCAAATATTTACTAATCAATTCTTAATAATTTTTTTGTGTTTAAGCTTTTTATCATCTCTCGTTATCTCTAATAAAAAAAAGGTTGACTTTAAAGCATTGATGATAATGGATTTTTTTTCGTTAATTATATTAAATCTCTTTTTAACTCCTGTTTTGGCTTTCACAATTTATTTTTGCTTTCTTCATTCTATAAGGCATTCAATTACATTAATCTTCGAATTAGATAAGTCTTTTAGATCAGGACTAAAGAAATTTATTAACAAAGCTATTCCATTAACTTTTGTAACTGGTGTGATGTTTTTAATAGCGTTATATTTTCTTAAAAGCTCCTATAAGCTCGATGAGGCTATTTATAAGGTAATATTTATTGGTTTGGCGTCTCTGACTTTTCCGCATATATTGCTCGAATACTTGTTAGAAAAGAATGAAAAAAGATCTTAAAATTTATTTAGCTTCACCTAGAGGATTTTGTGCTGGCGTAAAAAGAGCAATTGAAATTGTCGAAAAGGCAATAAATAAATATGGTGCTCCTGTGTATGTTAGACATGAGATAGTTCACAACAAACAAGTTGTTGATGAATTAAGAGAAAAAGGTGCAATTTTTGTAGACGAACTCTCTGATGTTAAAGACAGAAGTAGACCTGTAATTTTTTCTGCACATGGTGTTCCTAAATCAGTACCTGACGAAGCGAAGTTAAAAAATTTATCCTATGTAGATGCAACTTGTCCTTTGGTCTCTAAAGTACATAGAGAGTCTGAACAGTTACACAAACTAGGATATGAAATATTTTTAATTGGACACAAAAATCACCCAGAGGTTATTGGTACAATGGGTCAGCTCCCTAAAGGGTCTATTAAATTAATAGAAACTAAAACTGATGTTGAAGATCTTGAAGCGGACAGCTTTAGGAATCCATTAGCTTATATTACTCAAACAACACTTTCTGTGGATGACACTTTAGAAATTATTAATGCTCTTAAAAATAAATTTCCTGAAATCAAAGGTCCAATTAAAGAAGATATTTGTTACGCTACAACTAATCGTCAAGCTGCTGTTAAAGAAATAGCATCTAAGTGTGATTTATTTTTTGTGGTTGGAAGTCGTAATTCATCAAATTCAGTAAGACTAGTGGAGGTAGCAAAAAAAGCGGGGTGCAAAAACTCTCAATTAATGCATTCGGAAAAAGAGATACCTTTTAACGAAATAGAGAAATCGGATACTATTGGAATTTCATCTGGCGCATCAGCACCAGAAAAATTGGTACAAGCTTTGCTTTCTAATATAAAAAAAGATCGAAAAGTATCTATAGAAGAGGTATTAGTTGCAGAAGAAAAAGTCGTATTTAAATTACCAAAAGAACTAAACTAATGGCCGTCTATACTCAACTTAATCAAACCAAAATTGAAGAAATATTATCTAATTATAGCTTAGGAAAATTAGACTCATTTAAAGGAATTGAAGAAGGGATAGAAAATACAAATTATTTTTTATCAGTAAATAAAAAAAAGTTGATACTTACTGTTTACGAAAAAAGAGTTAAAACTGAAGATCTTCCTTTTTTTTCTAATTTGATGTCTTCTTTAAATAAAGCAAATTTTAAATGCCCTGCTCCGGTTTTAAACAATAATAATTCGACAATTACGAATTTCGAAGACAAAAAATTAATGATAGTCTCTTTTCTTGAAGGAAAAGCAAAGTCAAATTTATCTCCTGATAATTGTAAAGCCATTGGAATAGAAACAGCTAAAATGCACGAATTAACAAAAAATTTTAAAATTAAAAGGCAAAATGATCTATCCATTAATTCGTGGAGAAGCTTATTCGATACTGTAAAAGATCAGTGCTCTAAGTTACATAAAGATCTGCCCACACTGATAGAAGAGAATCTTAATAGTGTTGAAAAAAAATGGCCTAAAGATTTGCCAAAAGGAATTATTCATGCAGATTTATTTCACGATAATATTTTTTTTAATAAAGATGAGCTAAGTGGAATAATAGATTTTTATTTTTCATGTGAGGATTTTTTTGCTTTCGAAATAGCTATATGTTTCAATGCATTATGTTTTGACGGATCTAAAGAAAATTTGAGTTTTAATGTAACAAAAGCTAAACACTTTATTGATGGTTATTCCTCGGTGAGAAAATTATCAAGCTCAGAAAAACAAAGTATCAAGGTGCTTTCTCAAGGAGCTGCTCTAAGGTTTTTACTAACTCGCGTTTTTGATGCTTTAAACACTGTTGAAGGAGCAATGGTAAAAGTAAAAGATCCCATAGAATACTTGAAAAGGTTAGAATTTCATAAAAATGCAAAAAACCATGAGGATTATTTTTTTTAATGAAATTAAAAATTTATACTGACGGAGCTTGCTCGGGCAATCCTGGAAAAGGAGGTTGGGCGGCTATCATAATAGATAACAATTTAAATCAATCAAGTATTTCTGGAAGTGAAAGTAGTACGACTAATAATAGGATGGAATTAATGGCTCCAATTATGGCATTAAAAAAAATAAAAAAAAAATCTGAAATTACAATTTTTACAGACTCAAAATACGTGAAAGATGGAATTACTGATTGGATTAAAAAGTGGAAACTAAATAATTGGAAAGGTTCAAATAAAAAAACTGTAAAAAATAAAGATCTTTGGATTAAATTAGATGATTGTTGCTTGAAACATAAAATTACTTGGAAATGGGTAAAAGCTCACGCTGGAAACAAATATAATAATCTTGCTGATGAATTAGCGGTTTTGGAAACTAAATAGATTTTAAAAAATTCTCAGCAGCAGATAATTCACATTTAGCTGTTTCTTTTTCTTCCTCCACCTTTTTTACTTCATTATTTTCTACAAGCATAGTGTACCTATTAGATCTGACTCCCAATCCTTTTTCAGATTTGTCTACTTCTGCTCCAATAGCTTTTGTAAATTTAAGAAAGGGGTCGCCAGCCATAAAAATTTTACTACCGGCATTTTGATTTTCTCCCCAAGCCTTCATAACGTTGGGATCATTTACGGCAATACATACAATTTTTGTAATCCCTTTTTTAGTGGCTAATTCATAATTTTTTATATACCCAGGAAGATGAAGAGCTGAGCAAGTTTTAGTAAAAGCGCCAGGCATACCTAAAATAATAGTTTTGCCTTTACATAGATCTAAAACATCAATTTTTTTTACAATGTTATTTTGGTCGAGATAAAATAATTCTGACCCCGGAAGTTTATCTCCTATTTTTATTCTCATTGTATTTTACCTAATATATAATTTTTAACTTCTGAATTTGAATTACCAATAATATCAAATGTTTCCTTTTTATCTATATTCAATTTTAGATGTACAGGTGAATTTATATTTTTACCTATAGCTTTTTTTATAGTATCGCTGAATTTGTAGGGATGAGCTGTACCAAGAACAACTATATCACCTAAATTTTTAAATTTTTTTGCCGCTCCTACTCCAGTAGCAGTGTGAGGGTCAATTATAAATTTGTGTTTCTTGTATATCTCATCGATAATACCTATTGTCTCTTCATCTGTTACTTTTATTGCTTCAAAATCTTTTTTTATTTTGTCGATTTGATTTTTTTCTAAATTAAATAAACTTTTTGACGATAGATCATTCATTAATGACTCTACCTTACTATCGCTTTCATCTAATATATAATAAAGCAGTCTCTCAAAATTACTAGCAACTTGGATATCCATACTTGGTGTGATGGTTGATTTCACTATATCAGGTTTATATTCACCTGTATTAATAACTCTTTGTAAAATATCATTTTTATTTGTAGCAACTATAAGTTTATTAATTGGTAAACCCATTTTTTTTGCCACATATCCAGCATAGATATCTCCAAAATTACCAGTTGGTACAGAAAAGCTAATATTGTTTTTTTTTAATTTAAAGAAAGAATAAAAATAATAAACAATTTGACAAAAAATTCTCGCCCAATTGATAGAATTTACACCAGACATGTTTATTTTTGATCTAAAACTATCTTCATTAAAGAGCTGTTTTACAATTTTTTGGCAATCATCAAATGAACCCTCAATAGCAATATTAAAAATATTAGCGCCACCAATTGTTGTCATTATCTTTCTTTGAATATTAGAAATTTTATTATGCGGATGCAGAACAAAAAGATTTATATTTTTTCTATTACTTAATGCTGCAATAGCTGCTGAACCGGTATCTCCTGATGTAGCTACTACGACATTTACAGTTTTATCTTTAGCAACTTCTAAGTAGTCATACAAATTGCCAATCACCTGCATTGCAATATCTTTAAAAGCTAAAGTGGGTCCATGATAAAGTTCAAGAAGATCGATCTCTCCAATCTTTTTTAAATTTACTACTTCTTTATCTTTAAACCTACTATAAGATTTTTGTATCAGTGAGCTAAGTTCCTCCTTTTCAATTTCACCTGAACAGAAATTAAAGATAATTTCGGTAGCAAGTTCGTTATAATTTAGTTGACTTAAATTATTTAGCTCTTCTTGATTATACTTCTTAATTTCAGCAGGTAAAAATAACCCTCCATCTGGTGCAAGTCCTCTTAAGAAAATATCTTTAAAACTAAATTTTAAAGATTTATCCCTAGTGCTAAAATAATTCATTTTTTTCTTCTAAAATATAAATAATAAAAAATTATAGAAATTGATATTGCATACCATGTTATAGCATATTTGAGGTGATTGTTTGGCACATCAATGGTGATCTTTTTAGGAATTGGTGACTTAACTTGGTTATCTTCTAAAAAAATTACGAACTCGTTAAATTGTTCTCCTGTAGCCTCTTTTAGATCTTCTAAATTTATTGAAAACCAAAGATTATTTTTTATATCATTATCTGGTTTAAACATATTTGGTTTATATATTTCTCTCAGAAGACCAACAATTTTTTTTTCAGTTGATGCATTAAGATTTATCTTAACGTTACCTTTAAGTTCTTTATTTATCCATCCTCTATTGACTAATACGTTCTCATTTTTGTTTGTTCTAAATGGGGTAATTACATCATATCCTGGTTTTCCTTTTTCATTCAAACTATAAAGGTAGATTTGTTTATCAAAATCAAATTTTCCCTTAGCGATTATTCTTTGATAGTTTTTTTTTAAGGAACTTGAGTATTCTATTGGTTGAGAGTCTAATCCAAAAGTTATTTCGCTAATTAATTCTAATTTCCACTGAAGTCTATAAAGTTGCCATGTACCTAGTGCACAAAATAATGTTATGAAGAAAATAACAAATAATTGAAATAAGAATGCTTTTTTCAATTTGAGTTTAACTTCCCCAAATATAGATTGCAGCAAAAAGGAATAACCAAACTACATCAACAAAGTGCCAGTACCAGGCAGCTGCTTCAAAACCAAAATGATGAGTCGGTGTTGAATGACCTTTCATTGATCTAAATAGGCACACTGCTAAGAAGATAGTTCCAACGATCACATGAAATCCATGGAAGCCTGTAGCCATATAAAATGTGGAACCATAAATATTTCCATCTAAAGTGAAAGTGGCATGATGATATTCGTAGGCTTGAAAGCATGAAAATATAAATCCTAAAAATACAGTTGCAATCAATCCATTCACCAATCCTTTTCTATCATTCTCTAACATTGCATGATGAGCCCAAGTTACTGTTGTTCCAGATAATAATAGAATAAGAGTATTGATTAATGGTATATCCCACGGATCAAATGTCTTTATATCAGGTGGAGGCCAGGTTCCTCCGATAGACTCAGTTGGAAATAAACTTGCATTAAAATAAGCCCAAAACCATGCAACAAAAAACATAACTTCTGAAGCAATAAAAAGTGTCATTCCATATCGATGACCTATTTGTACTACAGGAGTATGATGACCTTGGTGCTCTGCTTCCTCAATTACATCTCTCCACCACATAAAGGCTCCATAGACAACTAGAGCAAAACCTACTAATAAAAGCCAAAGAGCTTTGGAATGAAAATAATACACTGCACCAACTGCTAATACTAACGTTGCAAAAGATACATAAATTGGCCAAGGACTTGGATCAACTAAATGAAAGTCATGTTTCTTTTTTTCAGATGACATTAAGTTTTTTCCTTTTCATAAAATTCTGATGCAAAGAATGTAAAAGATAGTGTTACATCAGAAATATTCTTTGTTTTATTATCATCAACCACTTTGGGATCCAAGAAAAATGTTAAAACAAATTCTTGTTTTTCATTAGGTTTTAATGTTTGTTTTTCAAAACAGAAGCAGCCAATCTTATTCAAATATTTGCCAAATGAAGAGGGGGAAACATTAAATGAAGCTGAACCTGATGAAGTCTGGTTGCTTGGGTTTTCCACATTAAATTTGACTGTGTGAACTTGGCCTGGTTTTAAATCTAAAGTATTTTTTTCAGGATAAAACCTCCAATCTGAAGTGCTATGAACATTAGTATCAAACCTCATTTTATAATCTTGATTAACAATAATTTTTGGAATTTCTTTATCCGAAGCATTTTGTGTTGTCCCCCCAAAGCCAGTAACCCTACAGAACAAATCGTACAAGGGCACTGCTGCAAAAGATAAAGCCAACATTAAAAGAAATATTGAAACTAAGGCTACTGGTGTTAAATTTTTTTTGTTAATGGTCATTAAATTTCTCTATTATAAATTCCAATATTGTAAAAGGTAAGTGCAAATAAAAAGATCATAAATAATACTAATAGCACTGCAGTTATTATGTTTTTCTTTTTTTTACTCATTAAAAAAGACTCCTAGTATTATCAATAAGTAAAATTAGATAAACAAAAAATAGATAAAAGATTGAGTAGATAAATACTTTTCTTGCAATTTTATTTGAGAATTTTATAACCTTTGCTTTAAACAACTCTAAGCATAAATAATTATAATATATTGTCATAGCTAAAGCTAAGACTAAGTATAATAAGCTTGCAAACTCAAAATAATATGGAGCTATTACAACTGGAAGCATAGCAAATGAGTAAACCAATATATTCGTTTTTGTAGTTTTTGTTCCAGCAATAACTGGTAACATTGGTATCTTAGCTTTCTTATAATCTCCTGATTTATATAAACTCAATGCCCAAAAATGAGAAGGTGTCCAAACAAAAATAATTAAGAAAAGTATTATTGGTTCGATTGTTATTTTTCCTGTAGCTATCGTCCATCCAATAACTGGGGGTAAAGCTCCGGCGGCACCTCCAATGACAATATTCTGTGGAGTTTTTCTTTTAAGCCAGATCGTATAAATAAAAAAATAAAAACCAATAGTTGATGCTAATAATATTGCTGAAATAGTATTTGCCGAATAGTAAAGCATAGCAACAGAAATAATTGATAAAATAATTCCAAAATATAAAGCCTGATTTCTTTTTACTTTGCCTGTTGGTATCGGTCTTAAACAGGTTCTGCTCATTAGGGCATCAACATCGGACTCATACCACATATTTAAAGCTCCAGCCGCACCAGAGCCAATTGCTACTGCAAGTAATGATATTAAAGAAGTTTTAAGATCAACGCTATAAGGTGCAATCAATAAACCAACCATGCAAGTAAATAAAACAAGAGACATTACTCTTGGCTTCATTAGATTAAAAAATGAGTTAAGATCTAATGCTAAACCAAGTTTAGAGTTTCTCGTTTTTAAAAGTGTCTGGCTCAATTTACTTTACTTTAGGCAGCTCTTCAAAAGTATGGAATGGCGGCGGCGAAGATACTGTCCATTCCAAAGTTGTTGCTCCTTCTCCCCATGGATTTTGTTCTGCTTTTTTCTTTTTAGCAAAAGCATATAAAAGATTAATTAAGAAAACTGCTAAACCTACGACAGTAATATATGATCCTATTGAAGAAATATAATTCCATCCTGCAAACGCATCTGGATAATCAGCATATCTTCTTGGCATCCCTGCTAGTCCTAAGAAATGCTGAGGAAAGAAAATTAAATTTACTCCAATAAGCGTTAACCAAAAGTGCAGTTTTCCTAAAAATTCTGAATACTCGTATCCGCTCATTTTACTAAACCAGTAATAAAAGCCAGCAAATATTGCGAATACCGCTCCCATTGAGAGTACATAATGAAAGTGTGCAACTACATAATATGTATCGTGCAAGGCAGTATCTACACCAGCGTTAGCTAAGACTACTCCAGTAACTCCTCCTAAAGTGAATAAGAATATAAAACCTATTGCCCATAACATTGGTGTTTTAAAACTTATAGATCCACCCCACATTGTTGCAATCCAAGAGAAAACTTTTATTCCTGTTGGTACTGCAATAATCATAGTTGCAGCTAAGAAATATGCTTTGGTATCTGTGTCTAAACCAACTGTATACATGTGGTGAGCCCATACAACGAACCCTACTACCCCAATTGCAACCATGGCATAGGCCATTCCTAAATATCCAAATACTGGCTTTTTAGAAAAAGTTGAAACTATATGACTTATCATTCCAAAACCTGGAAGAATCAAAATATAAACTTCTGGGTGGCCAAAAAACCAAAATAAATGTTGGAATAGGACTGGATCTCCCCCTGTTTGAGCTTCAAAAAAAGCAGTACCAAAATTTCTATCTGTAAGAAGCATTGTAATTGCTCCTGCTAAAACTGGTAATGATAATAAAAGTAAAAAAGCTGTTACTAAAATTGACCACGAGAACAGTGGCATTTTATGTAAAGTCATACCCGGCGTTCTCATATTTAAAATTGTAGTTATAAAATTTATTGCACCTAAGATAGAAGAGGCTCCTGCTACGTGTAAACTTAAAATTGCTAAATCCATTGCTGGTCCTGGTTGACCTGTCTTAGAAGATAACGGAGGATAAATTGTCCAACCTCCACCTACACCCTGTGCACCTGGAGGGCCATCTACAAAAATTGATGCGATTAATAAAATTAAAGCTACTGGCAATAACCAAAAAGAAATATTATTCATTCGTGGAAATGCCATATCTGGAGCTCCGATCATGATTGGGACAAACCAATTTCCAAATCCTCCTATCATAGCTGGCATTACCATGAAGAAAATCATGATCAGTCCGTGTCCTGTAACTAATACATTATATAAATGATAATTTCCTCCAAGAATTCCATCACCTGGATGCGCTAATTCCATTCTCATTAGCACTGAAAAAGCTGTTCCAATAATTCCGGCGATAATCGCAAAAATTAAATACATTGTTCCGATGTCTTTATGATTTGTAGAATAAGCCCATCGCTTCCAACCAGTTGGGTTATGATGATGTTCGTGTGATGCTGTTGTTGCGGACATTATTGTATCTCCTTAATTTTTTTAACTACTTTAATATTATTATTAATTTCTTCTTTAGCGAATTCTACTTTGGCTTTTTTTAACCATTGATTATATTCCTCTTCGGTTACTACGTTAACAGTAATTGGCATAAAAGCGTGTTTAATTCCGCATAGTTCTGAGCACTGCCCATAAAAAGTTCCAGTTCTATCAGCCCTAAACCATGTTTCATTAATTCTTCCTGGAACAGCGTCTCGCTTTACTCCAAATGAAGGTAAAGCCCAAGCATGTAAAACATCATTAGCTGTAATCATTACTTTAACTACTTTATTTACTGGAACATAAACTTCATTATCTACTGCAAGTAATCTTGGTTGACCTTCTTTCAAATCTTTTTCTTCTATCATGTATGAATCAAAAATTATATTCTCGTCGGGATATTCATATCCCCAGTACCATTGGTAACCTATAGCTTTAATAGTTACATCTGCTTTTGGAATTTCGTCTTGAGAGTATAAAACTTTAAATGATGGTACTGCTAAAACGATTAGAATCAAACAAGGAACTAAAGTCCATATGACCTCGATGACTGTGTTATGGCTTGTTGTTGAAGCTTCTGGATTTCTTGAAGCTCTAAATCTTATGCAAGCGTATGCAATTAAAAAAAGAACAAAAACTGTTATTGCAGTAATAACAGGTAATAACATGTAGTCATGAAACCAGACTATATCATCCATCGTTTTTGAGGCTGATTTTTGAAAACCTAATTGCCAATCTACTGGTTCATTAGCCAATAGAGATATCGGCGTTAACAATAATAAAGAGTATGCAATTTTTTTAAGCATGAGTTTTTATACAGCTTTTAAACAATTTAACAATTTCAATTAATGCGACAATTAATGAAAGTTATTGATAAAATTAACTAATGAAATAGCGCCTATTACAGCAGTATCTGATCTTAGAATGTTTCTAGATATTGTAAATGGCACCACGTTAGGATTTCCATGAATAAGCTCTATTTCTGAAGGTGAAAAATCTCCCTCTGGACCTATAAGTACGGATAAAGATTTCGCTTCTCTTAAAACCTCTTTTTTTAAACTATCTTTAGAATTAACATCTGCAAATAATAGTTTTGTAGAACTGTCTAAATTATTTAGAAAATCTTTAAGTTTAATTACTTGAGAAATTTCTGGAGGTATTAATTGATTGGATTGTTCAGTAGCTTCAATAACAATTTTTTTTGCTCTTTCAAAATTTAATTCTTTAACCTCTGTTCTTTCAGATACAATCGGTGTGATTTTAGTAACACCAAGCTCTGTGGCTTTTTGTAAAATGGTGTCCATTGGACTTTTCTTTACTAAGCAAATCGCTAATTCAATATTAGAATTCTTAGTTGGCTCTTTTAATTTATTTAAAAATTTTACCTCAACCCGATCTCTATCTAGAAAAACTATCTCGCTAAGCCATTCTCCATCTTTATTAAAAAAATTAATTTTAGAACCCCTTTTCATTCTCATTACATTTACAACATAATGAGTGTGCTCTTTAGATAATAGGCTTGTAGTATTTTCTATTATATTTTCTGGGTGAAATAATCTAATATTGCTCATTAAGATCAATTTAAGATATGAAAAATATTAAAGCAATAATTTTTGATGCATATGGCACTCTTTTTGATGTCAATTCAGCTGCAGAAAAATGTAAAGATAAAATCGGTAGCAAGTGGGAAGGTTTTGCCAATTATTGGAGAACTACGCAACTTGAATATACTTGGCTAAGAAGTTTAATGAACAAGCACAAAGATTTTTGGCAAGTGACAGAAGATAGTTTAGATAAATCAATGAAAGCTTTTAATATAGATATTTCAATGAGAAATGAATTGTTAAACCTTTATAAAGTACTTTCACCTTTTAAAGAGGTTCATGAAGTTTTAAAAATTTTAAAAGAAAAGAATTATAAACTTGGTATTCTTTCAAACGGAACACCTACCCTTCTCAATGAATTAATTAAAAGCAATAATTTAAAAAATATTTTTGATGATGTTTTTTCAATTGAAGAAGTAGGAATTTATAAACCCAGCTCAAAGGTTTATGACCTGCCAATTAAAAAATATAATATACGAAAAGACGAAGTTGTATTTTTAAGTGCAAATACTTGGGATGTATCAGGTGGCGGTAACTACGGTTACAATTCTATTTGGGTAAATAGAAATAAAAATATTTTTGATAATCTTGATTATAAACCTAGTAATGAAATAAATAATTTGAAACAATTATTAGATTTAGTATAAGCTAAATAACTTGAAGAAATTAAATGACTAAAGGACAAAGAGCGGGAGATGCTCCAATCGGAGTTAATGTTTTAGAGGGTAGATCTTATTATTGGTGTGCTTGTGGTAAAAGTTCAAAACAACCTTTCTGTGATGGTTCACACAAAGATACGACTTTTAAACCCTTGCCATATAAAGCTGATCAGTCTATAAAGGTCTTTTTCTGCACTTGCAAACAAACAAATGATCAGCCAATGTGTGATGGATCGCATAATTTAAAATAGAATATGAAAACTATTGAGGTTAAAAAAATTATTAAAGCTTTAAATGCATCAGACGGTGCAGGTGTTAAATTAAAAAGAAGTATTGGTACACCTGAAGCAGATTATATTGATCCTTTTTTAATGCTTGATGAGTTTGGATCAGAAAACAAAGATGATTATATTGCAGGTTTTCCTCCACACCCGCATAGAGGAATAGAGACAGTCACTTACATGTTAAATGGAGAGTTTGAACACCAAGATAGTACTGGTGCAAAAGGAATTATGACATCTGGTGATGTACAATGGATGAAAACAGGTAGAGGAATAATCCATTCTGAAATGCCTGCTATGAAAGAAGGCAGGTTATTAGGATTTCAACTTTGGATAAACATGCCAGCAAAATATAAAAAGAACAAACCTGAGTATCTATATATAAAAGGTAACGAACTTGGGACACATAAAGATAATGACAAAACAGTTAAGGTGATAGCTGGAAAGTATGAAAATGCAGAGGGACCTGAAAAAAATCACAATGTTGAACCTATATATTTTCATATAGTTTTAAATGAGGGTAAAGAATTTAGTTGTGATGCTCCAGAGGGGCATAATAGTTTTTTATATTTACTTAAAGGGGAAATAAAAATTGGTGTTAAAGATCACGATAAAACTGCTGACTCAAATTTAATTTTACTTGAGAGAGGTAATAAACTTATTGTCAAAGCAATAAAAAAATCTGAATTTTTATTTATTGCTGGAAAACCTATAGGTGAGCCTATTGCGAGAGGTGGTCCTTTTGTGATGAATACAAAAGCAGAAATACTTGAGGCTATTCAAGATTACAATAACGGAACATTTGCTAAATATTAAAAGTTAAAGTACGTTCCACGAATGTCAAAAGCAATAATTATAAAAAAGAATGGTGGACCTGAAGTTTTAGAACTTCAAGATGTTAAAGTTGGTGCCCCTGGTCCAGATGAAATCAAAGTTAGCAATCACGCAATTGGTTTAAATTATATTGATACTTATCATAGGTCAGGTCTTTACCCTCTTAAGTTACCAAGTGGAATTGGTTTAGAGGCAGCAGGCAAAGTGGAAGAAGTTGGATCTAATGTAAAAGAATTTAATATAGGTGATAATATAGCATACGCATCAGTACCTTTAGGTGCATATTCACAACAAAGAATTATTCCATCTAAAATAGCTGTAAAAGTGCCTGATGGTATTTCTCACAAACAAGCTGCAACCTTAATGACTAAGGGTTTAACTACTAATTATTTACTTTGTAAAACTTACAATCTTAAAGCTGGAGAAATTGTTTTATTTCATGCAGCCGCAGGGGGTGTTGGACAAATTTTTGCTCAATGGGCTAATAGCATTGGCGCGAAAGTAATTGGAACAGTAGGTTCTGATGAAAAGATTAAAATTGCAGAGGAGAATGGTTACGCACACGTCATCAACTATACAAAAGATGATTTTGCAAAAAAAGTCATGGAAATTACCGACAATGAAGGAGTTCCAGCAGTATTTGATGGGGTTGGAAAAAATACTTTTCATGGTTCGTTAGCTTGTCTTAAGACAAGAGGTATGATGGTAAGTTTTGGAAATGCATCAGGTCCCTTGGACCCGGTAAATGTTCCAAAAGATATTCAACCTAAAGGGCTTTACTTAACACGACCTTCGATTGGTCAATACTTTACTAACCGTAAAGAACTTCAGACTGGAGCAGATGCTATATTTGAAAAAGTTAAATTTGGTAAAATCAAGATAAAAATTTCAAAAGAATACAGTTTAATAGATGCAAAAAAAGCCCACGCAGATTTAGAGGCAAGAAAACTTACAGGTCCGGCAATTTTAATTCCTTAATGAATAAGAAAATAATATCTCCTTGCATTAGTATTTGCAGGACTGATCCAGTTACAGGGTTTTGTTATGGTTGTGCAAGAACTAATGATGAAAAGAGACAGTGGAAAGATGAAAACGTTACCGACGATTGGAGAGAGGATAATCTAAAAATAATTATAACTAGAATGCAAGGCTGGCAATTAGAAACTTTTAAAGAGTCATATCATCATAAAAAAAATAAAGGTATTTCTTTGTTCAAAAAAAAGTTGTTAGCAGATAAAAAATCATAAGTCATTTTTCATAGAGTCCATATCGCTCAAATGATATTTTAAGGCCTTATTAGAGAGTCTAATCTCTTGTAAAAATAAAAATATTGAAATTATCATACAAACACAGCAAGCAGCAAAATTTAATCTAGCAACTTGTAAACTTCCTAAATAAAGCAATAAAACTGTAGTCATATTGAATAAAAACCCAAACGCAGCAAAACCCATAGTGTATTTTAATAAATTTGTTCTATTATTTAAAACATGAAGTTGATTTTCTAATTGTGGTGGGGTTTTTTTTTCAATAGTTAATTGATCGTGTAATTTCCTTATTAATCCACTTAATGTATGAAATCTATTACTATACATTGTCATCATCAAAGGAATAGCCGGAAACATTAATGCTGATACTGTGTAATCTATATCCATATCGAATCAAATTGATTATGTAGTTAGTGTTTGATATTTACAAGTAATATTTCATGCATCAATTAAAAATATTTATAGAGCTGACTAGATTAAATAAACCAATCGGTTTTATGCTTTTGTTTTGGCCTTGTTCTTGGGGATTAGCTTATGGTTACTTGGTTAATCAGGATGTAAACTTATTCGTTTATTATTTAATTTTATTTTTTATTGGATCAGTTTTAATGAGAAGTGCTGGATGCATCTTTAACGATATTGTTGATAAAGATTACGACATAAAAGTCCAAAGAACAAAAAGTCGACCCATCACGTCGGGCAAAATATCAATTAGACAATCTTTTTTATATGTGATTGTTCTTTGCTCAATTGCTTTTTTAATTTTAGTACAATTTAATCTAATTACTATAATACTTGGATTGAGCTCAATGCTATTAGCTTTTTCTTACCCGTTTATGAAAAGAATTACTTATTGGCCTCAATTATTTTTAGGTATCACTTTTAATTGGGGAATTTTAATGGCATGGACAGCTTTAAATAACAGTTTATCTGTAGATATTTTCATTCTATATGCCTCAGCCATATTTTGGACATTGGGCTATGACACCATTTATGGGGCTCAAGATATGTCAGATGATGAGGTGATAGGTTTAAAGTCAACATCTATTAAGTTTAAAAAAAATATAAGGTTGTTTGTGTCAACCACCTATTTAATAAGTTCGATTTTAATTATTTTTTTACTTTATGATTATATAGGAGCAAATATATCTACAATTTTTTTAATTTTTTTTATTTATAGTCTTATTTATCAACTAATAAATTTTAAAAAAAACAATGTTAAGGATTATCTAAAATTATTTAAATATAATAATTATACAGGACTATTACTATTTTTAAGTATCTTTTTAATAAAGTAAAAAATGAATCTTGAAGAATTAAAATTTATTTTACGCAGAATTTATAGAGAATATGTAAAAAAACATATTAAAAGAATTTTAATTGCTTTAATTCTCTCAATAATTGTTGCTGCAAGTACATCTGGTATAGCTTGGCTATTAGATCCAGCTGTTAAGAAAATTTTTATTGAACAAGACAAAGTGTTTGCATGGTCAATACCGGTTCTAATCGTGATAGCATTTTCTAGCAAAGGCCTTTCACTTTATCTAGCAAGAATTAATATAATAAGAGTTGGAGAAGAAGTGGCAGGTGCTTTGAAAAAAAAGATTGCAAACAATATTTTGACTTCTGATATCCAAACTCTAGAGAATAGACACTCAGGAAAATATATCTCAAATATTATGTATGATGCACACCAAGTTCAGAATCTTGTTAGCACTGGAGTTTTAAATTTAATGAAAGATAGTTTCTCAGTTATTGCTCTAGTTTCGCTAATGTTCTATCAAAATTGGAAGTTAGCTCTATTTGCAATCTTAATGATGCCTTTAGCAGGTGTACTAGCTAAATCTTTAGGTAAGAGAATTGGAAAAGCTACTTCAAAAGCCGGTATATCATCTGGAAATTTAGCGTCTTTTTTAACAGAAATATTTAAAGGATCTAAGATGATAAGAATTTATCAGAAAGAATATGAGGAATCTCAAAAAGCAAATCAGGTAATCGACGATTTAGTAGAAAAAAATATTAAAATTGGAAGTGTAATAATTAGAGCTACACCAATTATGGAAGCGCTTACAGGTTTCATGATCGCAGGATTCATAGTTTTTTCTGGTCAACTTATTGCTGCTGGTGAATTAGGTGTAAATAATTTTTTTTCTTTTTTAGCAGCTATGATGTTAGCTTATCAACCAATAAGGTCTTTAGCTACAATCAACATGGCCGCTTATCAAGGTGCTACTGCTTTTAAAAGAATAAGTAAAATTATAGATAAAGAAATTAAAATAAAAGAACAAACTAATGCACCAAAACTAATTTTAAAAAATACTAATATAAAATTTAATAATGTTGGTTTTAAATACGAGTCCACTGACGAAAAAGCAATTAACAATATTAATTTTGAGATAAAAGGAAATACAATGACGGCTTTTGTTGGCCATAGTGGGGCCGGTAAAAGTACTATTATAAATCTGCTACCAAGATTCTATGATCCTCAAGAAGGACATATAGAGATTGATAATCAAAATATTGTTAATATTTCTCTTAATTCATTAAGAAAGAATTTATCATTAGTAAGCCAAGATGTAATTTTATTTGACGATACAATTAAAAATAATATTGCATATGCCAAAAGTGATGCCTCTGATGATGATATAGTTAATGCATGTAAATTTGCAGCTGCTGATGAATTTATAAAAAAATTGCCTAATGGATATAATACCATGATAGGTGAAAACGGTGTTAGACTTTCTGGAGGTCAAAAACAAAGAATCTCGATTGCCAGAGCGGTTTTAAAAGAGTCCCCTATCATACTATTAGACGAGGCGACTTCATCTTTAGACTCGGACTCCGAAGAGAAAGTACAGAATGCCATTAATAATTTAACCAAGAATAGAACAACCTTAGTAATAGCTCATAGGCTCTCAACAATTCATAATGCGGACAAAATATTTGTCATGAGAAATGGTAAGGTGGTTAATTCAGGTAATCATGATTTTCTAATAAATAATTGTGATGAATATAAATCACTTTATAAAAAACAAATAAAATAATATGATTCTTGCATATAGAATCTTCTCAATTATTTCATACCCTTTTTTATTTTTATTTATATATTTTAGATTAATTTTAAAAAAAGAAGATCCTAGAAGATTTAAGGAAAAACTGCTTAGCTCTCATTTTAACGTTAAAAGGAAAGAAAATTCAAAACTTATTTGGTTTCATGCTGCGAGTATAGGAGAGTTTAAAAGCATAATACCAATTATAAAAAAATTAGACTCATATGAAAAAAACTTAGAATTTTTAATCACTACTACAACATTTAGCTCTAGTAACCTTGCTAAATTAGAATTAGCCAATTTTGAAAATATGCACCATAGATTTTTCCCTTTTGATGTTATTTTCTTAATAGATAAATTTATAAATGTATGGAAACCAAAAAAAATTTTTTTAGTAGACTCAGAAGTTTGGCCAAATCTCATAATTAAGGCAAACCAAAAAGGAATTCCTTTAGCTCTTATCAATGCAAGATTATCTAGAAAATCTTTCAAAAGGTGGTTACTTTTTCCAAATACTGCAAAGAAAATATTTGGTATGATAGACTTATTTCTTTGTGCCAACAAAGAAACTAAAGGATATTTGGAAAAATTAAAGATCCAAAAAGTAAATTACGAGGGAAACATTAAGTTAATTAGTAAAATTAATTTTCAAAAAATTGACGAAGAAAATGAAAAGAGATTAGAAGAATCTAGATTTTGGATTGCTGCCAGTATTCATAAAGAAGAGGATATTTTTTGTTTGAAGACTCACAAAGAACTCAAAAATGTATATAATGATATAATCACAGTTTTAGCTCCAAGACACATTGATAGAGTTAATAAAATCAAATCATTATCGGAGAAACTTGGTTTCAAAACACAAATATTAAATAAAGATGATAAAATTTTTGATGAAAATGAAGTTATAATAATTAATTTTTTTGGAAACCTACAAAACTATTTCAAATATGCTAAGAGCGTGTTTATTGGGAAATCTACAATTAATAAAATAAAGCACGACAGTGGTCAGAGCCCGATTGATGCGGCCAAACTAAATTGTAAAATTTATCACGGTCCATATGTTTCAAATTTTCAAGAGTTGTATGATGATTTTAGAATTAATAATATTTCAAATTTAGTTGAAGATCACCACGATTTAAGTAAAAATCTAATAATTGATTTAAAAAAAATAAGTAAAAAAGAAATTACTAGCCCTCAATATATTAAAAATTTAGAAAGAGATGTATTAATCAATACTATGAAATTAATAAATAATTTTTTATACGATGAAATTAATTAAGCCAAAATTTTGGGATAAAAAAGAGAAGAATTTTATTTCTCTTTTATTATTTCCAATTTCTTTAATAACTTTGTTGATTGTCTTTTTTAAAAAACATTTATCTAAGAAAATAAAATTTAACATCCCGGTAATTTGTGTTGGGAATATTTATGTTGGCGGAACAGGAAAAACACCAGCAGCAATTTTCTTAGCAAATGAGCTTTCAAAACTTGGGCTTAACCCAGTAATTTTACGCAAGTTTTATAGAAATCATAATGATGAATATAGCCAAATTAGGAGTAATTATAAAAATTTAATTATAACGAAAAACAGGATTGATGGGATTAAAAAAGCAGAAAAAAATGGAAATAATATTGTTATTCTTGATGATGGTTTGCAAGATTACAAAATCGAAAAAGACTTATGTATTAGCTGTTTTCATCAAAACCAGTTAGTAGGAAATGGTTTGATTTTACCTGCCGGACCGCTTAGAGAAAATATAAGTGCGCTAAAGAAAATACAGATAGTTTTAATTAATGGTGATAAATGTTCCGATTTTGAGAAGAAATTAAAGATTATTAACAAAGATTTAGAAATATATTATTTAAATTACAAGCCATTAAATATCGAAAATTTTAAAGGTCACAAACTTTTAGCTTTTGCAGCTATTGGAAATCCAGAAAATTTTTTTCAATTATTAAACAATAATGGTTTAATTATTAAAAAAAAATTAGTTTATCCCGATCATTATGAATTTACAAAAGATGAAATTCAAAAAATTATAGACGAAGCTGATCATCAAAATTTGAAAATAATTACAACTGAAAAAGATTTTTTTAAAATTAACAATTTTAATCTACCTGAAATAAATTTTCTTAAAGTATCTTTAGAGTTTGTTGAAAAAGAAAAATTTATAAATAGGATACAGAAAATTATATGATCAAGATAGTAAAATATTTTTTTCAATCAATTGTTATTTATTTACTCTTTTTTATTGGATTTATCTTTAGATTAAAAATTGGTAGAAAAATATTTGCTAGTTTTTTTTCATTATGCGGTCCCCTTTTTAAATCAAAAAAAATTATAAATAGTAACCTAAAAAATTTTTCTTCAAGAGTTTCGGAAATAGACGAGAAACAGATCGCTAATGAAATGTGGAGAAATTATGGTATGACTTTTATTGAATATTTGTATTTAGGAAATTTTAAAAAAAACAATGCTCATATAGAAATTGATGGAGCTGAATATTTAACGAGAGTAAAAAAAAATGACAAACCAGTTATTTTTGTATCAGGTCATTTTGCTAACTTTGAACTAATGTCTATGGAAATTACAAAAAATAATATTCAACTAGCAACTATTTATAGACCGTTAAATAATATATTTTTAAACCCCTTTATGGAGTTTTTGAGAAAAAAATATGTTTGCAAAAATCAAATAAAAAAGGGAATTAATGGTGTTAAAGAAACAATTAATTATATAAAAAATAATTATTCTATTGCTTTAATGATCGATCAAAGGGTAAGCGAAGGTGAAAAAGTTAGTTTTTTTGGAAAAGAAGCTCTAACTACAACCTTGCCAGCTCAACTTTCTTTTAAATTTGGTTTGGAAATTGTGCCTGTTTTTATTGAAAGAAAAAAAAATAATAAATTCAGGATTGAATTTTTTGAACCAATAAAACCTTATGATTACGAGAATAAAATTAAACTTACAGAAAAATTGAATTCAATACTTGAGAAAATGATTACAAATAACCCGTACCAATGGATCTGGACACATAATAGGTGGAAATAAATTTATTTTTTTAATTTTTTAAATCTTTCATTAACTTCGATTGGTGAAAAATATGCCTCCTGAAGATCAACATTCCAGTAATTTAGGTTTTTTAGATTTATTTCTTTGCCTGAAATAGCACATAAAACATGATCACCTTCTTCTATTATTTCAAAATAGTTGTGTTTATAAACAAGTTTAGCTTTTTTTTTATTCATCAATAAATTATACAATATAAAATCTATCATGAATATTGGTTTAATAGGAAGTGGAGGCAGAGAACATGCTTTATGTAAAAAAATACATGAGTCTAAACTAGTAAAGAAAATATTTTGTCTTCCTGGAAATGCAGGAACCTCTCAACTTGCTACGAATATTGAAGTAGATATCTTAAATTTTAAAAAAGTTCTTAAAATAATTAAACAATATAAAATTAATCTAGTAGTAGTTGGTCCAGAGGAGCCGCTGGTAAAGGGGATAGTTGATTTTTTAAGAAAGAATAAAATTGCAGTATTTGGTCCAAATAAATATGCTTCTAAATTAGAGGGATCAAAAGCTTTTATGAAAATGATTTGTGCTCAAAATCAAATACCAACCGCCAAATTTAAAATTTGTTACAAAAATACACAAGTCATAAATTTTTTAAAACGTAGCGAGCTCCCTTTAGTTGTAAAAGCAGACGGATTAGCTGCTGGTAAAGGTGTAACAATTTGTAAAACAAAAAAACAAGTAATCAAAACCTCATCAGAAATATTTAAAGGAAAATTTAAATCATCGAGAACAGTCGTTTTAGAAGAATTTTTAAAAGGTGAAGAAGCAAGCTATTTTATAATTGTTGATAATAATAACTTTAAATTTTTTGGTACAGCACAGGATCATAAGCGTGTTTATGAAAATGATAAAGGACCTAACACTGGTGGGATGGGAGCTTACTCACCAGCTCCAATAGTCACGAAAACTCTAGAAAAAAAAATAATATCAAAAATTATAAAACCAACTTTAAAAGCTCTTAAAACAAAAAAAAAATCATATAATGGATTTTTATATGTTGGATTAATGATAAAAAATGACGAACCTTTTTTAATAGAGTACAATATAAGAATGGGAGATCCAGAATGTCAGGTAATTTTACCTAGATTAAAAACTGATATTGTAAAGGTATTTAAAAAAGCAACATTAAATAAACTTAAAAGTATTAAAATAAAATGGAAAAAACAAAAATGTATGACTATAGTTTTATGTGCAAAAGGATATCCAGGTTCTTATAAAAAAAACTTACTAATAAATAATATAAAAAAAATTAAATTATCTAAATCAGATTTTATATATCATGCAGGCACGAAAATAAGGAAAGGTGTTCTGAGATCAAATGGCGGAAGAGTTTTAAATATTTCATCATTGGGGGATAGTTTTTTTAAAATCAGAAAAAAAATAATTTTGAACATTAAAAAATTAAGTTTAAAAAATTTTTTTTATAGGAAAGATATTGGTTGGAAAGTAATTAAAAATAATGCGAATTATTAGCGGCACATTAAAAGGAAGAAAGCTAAATTTTATCAAAAATTCAACTACTCGGCCACTCAAAGATAGTGTTAGAGAAAATATTTTTAATATTTTAATACACTCTTCTCATATTAAAACAAGAATTATAAATTCAAATGTTTTAGATTTATATTCTGGCATAGGTTCGTTTGGTATCGAATGTATTTCAAGAGGTGCAAAAAAAGTCACATTTATTGAACACGATAAAAAAGCATCTTCAGTGCTCAGAGAAAATCTAATTAACCTTTCTATTGTTGATAAAACCAAGATATTTATTGATAATATAGATAATGTTTTAAATAAAAATATTAATGAAAAATTTCATATTTTTTTTTTCGATCCGCCATTTACAGATCCTAATTTTTTTAAAAATATAGAATCCATAAATAAAAAAAAAATTTTTGAAAAAGATCATCTATTAATCATTCATAGAGAATTGAGGACTATCGATAATATTGAAGGTCCTTTAAAAATAATAGATACAAAAATATATGGTAGATCAAAAATTATTTTTTGTGTTTTTAAGTAAGCAAACGTTTTGTATAAACTTTTACTTGTTCTACGGCAGGTTGATCAAAAGGATTTATTTTTAATAATTTTCCTACAATAATTGTTTCAACAATGAAGTAAGAAAATAATCTCCCTAATATGTCTTCATTTTTATCTTTTATCAAAAATTCTCTATAAGGAATATTTTTAGTTCTAAATGACTTAATAAGAGCACTTTTCTGAGCAATTTTGACTTTTGAAACTTTTTTTTTATTCAAAAAACTTTTTATTCCAAAATTTTTACTAATGCTAATTTTTTCCTTAGATTTACTCTCATAAGCAAAAATATGAAATAATTTATCCTTTGGCCCATCAAGATATAGTTGTAATAAGCTATGATGATCTTTAGGGACGTTTGAAACCACTGGCAAAAAACCCTTGCCTTTTTTTCCAAGGCTTTCTGCAATCAATTGTTGATACCAGTATAAAAATTTTTCTAATTCTGGGAAGTAGTTTAAAAAAATCAAAGAATTTTTCTTTTTTGAATTTAATAATCTTGCAATTTTAATTGAACTTTTTTTGAGAAAATTTTTATTTTTCCCTTTTAAACTTTCTAGAATATTTAACCTCAATTTAATTATATCAATTCCCATTATATATGCGGGGATAATACCTACCTCTGATAATACTGAATATCTGCCACCTATATAATCTTTATGTTCGATGTAAAAAAGATTTAATTTTTTTGATAATACAAATAACAAATTATTTTTTTTTTCTGAGATGATAATAATATTTTTAGAATTTTTTTTTATAATGTTTAATGCAAAAGTATTTGATAATGTCTCTACCGTGTTTCCTGATTTTGAAATTATAATGAAAAGAACATTTTTTAAATTTTCCTCTTTTTTAAAATTTGTAATTTTATTTTCGTCTAGATCATTGAAAAAAAATATTCTTTTCTTAATTTTTGTTTGAAAAAAATTGTATATAGCTTCTGCACCTAAAATAGAGCCCCCCATACCTATTAAGGCAATTGTTTTAAATTTTTTAAATTTATTTAAATCTTTAAAGTTGAAGTTAAAATTAAAATTTTCATCTAAAACGTTCAATGTTTTTTTTGTATTTTTAATGTCAGACTCAATTTCAAGAAATATTTTATCAAATTTTTTGGAAAGACTTTTAAGCTGAACATTTCTAGTCTTTTTTAAATTAATGCTATCTTTGAAATATAATTTAGTATTAATCACTTACGTATTTTATCTAAAATTGATTTTTCTATCGACGTAGATTTATTAATTGTGTTTTTGTCAATTTCTGGACCCTTTAAAATTTTTTTTAATTTTTCTTTCTCATCACCTTTTTTTATAATAGATCCAGGCTTTGGAATTTCTTGATAATCTGGAGGCAACACAAGAGGGTTTTTTTTTTCAACAAGAAATTCATCTGTCGTTTTTATTTTTTCATTTCTCAAAACTTTTCCTGCATCTTTAAAACTTCCACATGAGACTGCTGTTAAAAATATTATAAGTAAAAATATAAAATTTTTCATAATTTAATCTTTAATCAAAAACCCTTTAACAATAAATATTATTATTCCGATTGTGATAAATATATCTGCTACGTTAAAGGTAAACCAGTGAAAGTTACTATAATGAATATCTATAAAATCTGGAACTGCTTTATAAATAAGTCTATCATACAAATTTCCGGCTGCACCACCTATTATCAATGCATATATCAGTTTATCTAAATTTTTTGATGTGATAAAAACTAAAAATAAAATAAATATCACTAAAGCTATTAAAATTGTGACTAAATTATAGACAATAGTTGAAGTTGTACTTAGAAGCCCGAATCCAATTCCAATATTCCAAATTAAATCAAAATTAATGTAATTATTTACATAATAACTGCTTTCGTTCAGATTGCTAATTACTTTTAATTTTGATGTTCTGTCGAAAAGAAAAATTATCACTATTAAAATAAAAAAATAAAAATTTTCTTTTTTTAGGATATTATTTTTTATTTCTTTAAATTTTATCAAAAAAATTTTCTCATATTATATTCGAACATCTATCGCAATTATTTTCTAAAATCTTCCAACATCTTGGGCATTTATTTCCCTTTGCTTTGTTGACTTCGATTTTAATTTCATCATTTTCAATTAATATTTTTTCAGCTTTTGAGGTTATTAAATACTCTGCTAAATCTATATTTTTAAGTAAATCAAAATTTTTTTTATTTACAGCAAGTTTCACTTCTGCCTCTAAACTTGATCCTATTTCTTTTGAAGATCTTTTTGCCTCTATTGCAATATTTGCTTCCTGTTTTATCTTAAATAATTGATCCCACTTATCATTTAATTCTTTATTTTCCCAACTTTTTGGGACTTCAACAAAAGAATATTCATGAATATTTTTTTTATCTATGCTTACTAGGCTATACACTTCATCTGTCGTAAAAACTAATATTGGTGCGAACCATTTTAGAAGGCTTTCTAATATGATGTTAAGAATAATAACACAGTTCTTTCTTTTTTTTGAATTTAAACTATCGCAATAAAGAACATCTTTTCTTATATCAAAATAAAAAGATGAAAGATCTAAAGTACAAAAATTTAATAATTCTTTATATAGTTTATGAAAACTATAATTTTTTAGATTACTTTCTACAGACTTGCTTATATGATAAATTTTGTGCAAAATGTACTGCTCTAATTCATCAAATTCTTTAAACTTTATTTTTTTAAAATCTTGTGGCTCAAATTTATCTTTTAGATTACCAAGCATGTATCTAAAAGTATTTCGAATTTTTCTATAAGACTCCGCATGTTGAGTTAATATACTTTTATCTATCCTTAAATCTTCAGCATAATCAGATGCAGCTACCCAAACTCTTAATATGTCAGCACCATAATTTTTAAGAATATCTTCAGGAGAAATAACATTTCCCATTGATTTTGACATTTTCATACCTTTGCCATCTACAACGAAACCATGTGAAAGAATACTTTCAAATGGGGCTCTACCTCTGGTTCCGCAAGATTCTAACAGAGATGAGTGAAACCAACCTCTATGTTGATCGGAACCCTCTAAATACATATCTGCTGGCCATTTTAAATCTTTTCTTTTCTCTAAAACAAAACTATGTGTTGATCCACTATCAAACCATACTTCTACAATATCATTAAGTTTTTCATAATCGCTTGAATTATATTCATTTCCTAAAAATACTTTCGGATCATCTGTAAACCAACAATCAGAACCTTGTTTTTCGTAAATAGATGCTATTCTATCTATAACTTTTTTATCTCTCAGAGGTTCTCTAGTTTTTTTATTAATAAAAATTGGTAACGGGACTCCCCATACCCTTTGTCTAGAAACACACCAATCTGGTCTTCCTTCTATCATTGATAGAAGTCTCTCTTTTCCTTTGCTTGGATAAAAATCAGTATTATTGATAGCCTTAATTGCTTTATTCCTTAGTTCGTTGTTTTGCATTGAAATAAACCATTGAGGTGTCGCTCTATAAATTAGAGGTGCTTTAGATCTCCATGAATGAGGATAGCTATGATTGAGTTTGTCATTACTAAGTAATTTATTTTGTTCTTTTAACTTTTCTATTACAATGGGATCCGCTTTAAATACATGTGTGTTCTTAAAGTAAGGTATTTCTTTAGTATAAAGACCTGCATTATCTACAGTATACAAAGAGGGTATATTATTCTTTAAACATAAATTAAAATCATCTGGGCCATGACTTGGAGCACAATGTACAATTCCTGTTCCTTGGTCTAAATTTACAAATTGAGCATCTAACATCGGAACATCATATTCGTAATTCATCTTGATAAATGGATGGCTACAGATAGTACCTTTAAATTCCGATCCTTTGAAAGTTTTCAACTCTTTATAATTTTTTATAGAGCATTCTTTTATAATCGAACTGATAAGATTTTTGGCTACAACAATTTTTTTATCTTTAAAATATTCAAGATTATCAATTTCTAGAACCGAATATTCTATATCGCTATTATAAGCTAATGCTTTGTTAGCAGGAATTGTCCAAGGTGTTGTCGTCCAAATAACTATACTAGCATCATTTAAGAATTCTTTGCTTGTGTTCTTAATCTTAAAAGCTACATATATCGTATTAGAAGTGTGATCTAAATATTCAACTTCTGCATCAGCTAAAGCTGTCTTTTCTACTGTCGACCATAAAACTGGTTTAAAGCCTTGATATAAACTCCCGTCTAATAAAAATTTTCCTAATTCTCTTACTATTTGAGCTTCAGCTTCATAGCTCATAGTAGAATAATAGTTTTCAAAATCTCCTACTACACCTAATCGTTTGAATTCTTGTATATGTATATCAATCCAGCTTTTTGCAAAATCCCTACACTCTTGTCTAAAATCTTTGATTGGAACTTCATCCTTGTTTTTTTTCTTTTTCTTGTATTGCTCCTCAATTTTCCATTCAATAGGTAATCCATGACAATCCCATCCCGGTACATAAACAGAGTCTTTTCCATTCATTTGTTGAAAACGAATTATCATGTCTTTCAAAATCTTATTAAGAGCAGTTCCCATGTGTATGTGGCCATTTGCATATGGAGGGCCATCGTGTAAAATGAATTTTTCTTTTCCTATAGAATTTTTTCTTAATTTTTTAAAAATTTTATATTTTTCCCATTTTTTTAAAATTTCTGGTTCTTTTGTTGGCAAGCTTGCCTTCATTGAAAATGATGTTTTTGGTAGTTGAAGTGTATCTTTAGACATTATTTATCTATTTTTAGCTTTTTTAATATCGAGTTTAATTTGTTTTTTTAAATATTCAAAATTCTTAAATTTTTTTTCTGGCCTTATAAATTTTTTAAAACTCACACTAAGTACTTTATTATATAAATTTTTGTTAATTCCAAATATATTTGTTTCTAATAATAGATTTTCACCTTTAAAAGTCGGCCTATAGCCTATATTGGCAATACCTGCTTTGTTATGATTGTTAAAATTAACTTTAACTGCGTATACACCTAATTTAGGAATTGCATAATCATTTAGAGTCATATTACATGTAGGAAATCCTATTTTACGCCCTCTTTTTTTTCCTCTAATAACTTTTCCCTCAACACACCAATAACGATTTAATAATTTATTCACTTTTTCAATTTTGCCTGCTCTAATTTTTCTTCTTATAAATGTAGAGGAGATTATTTTATTATTCTTTTTTAAGGGATTAGTTATAATATTTTTATAATTAAATTTTTTCTCGAACTTTTTTAAAGTTTGTATATTGCCACGACGTTTAAAACCAAATTTAAAATTCCTACTTACATATAAGTATCTACATTTTGTCTTTTCATAAATAACTTTACTGATAAATTGCTCTGGTGACAAAGATGAGAATTTTTTATTAAATTTGATAATTATTAAAAAATCTAATTTTAATTTTTCAAGCTGATTTTTTTTTTGTTGCAAAGAATTTATTCTGTGATCTTTATTTTTTTTACTAAAAAACATTACAGGCACGGGTTCGAATGTCATGACACCTAGAGGTAATTTAAATTTTTTAGCTTTTTGTCTTGCTTCGCTAATGACCTTTTGATGCCCAAGGTGTAATCCATCAAAATTACCTATTGCTATGACACCACTTAAATGTTTACGTTCTAAATTCAAATTATTGTAAATTTTCATTACCACTTAAATTCTTTCTGAAAAAAATTTGCTTTTACTTTATATTTTTTTAAAAGAGTATTTAGTTCTGAATTATCTTTATATTCATCACGATGAACTCCATTTGATATAAATATACAATCTATGTTTAAATTGTTAGCTCCTTTAATATCTGTTCTTAAGTTATCGCCAATTGCTAAAACTTTTTCATTTGTATCAAAGCACATTTTGTATACCTCTTTATATGGTTTTCCAAAATAAACTACTTCTCCACCTAATTCTTCAAAGACTTTTGCCACAGATCCAGCACATAGTTCTTCTATATCACCTTTGTGAACAGTTAAATCAGGATTGGTACAGACTAATTTTTTAGAAACATGCTTTTTTAAAAAGTTTTTATAATAATTTAAATCATTTTTGTGATTGTCAAACAATCCTGTACACAAAATAAATTCACATTTTTCAAGATCAGTTTTATTTTCCTTAACACTCTCAAAAACAGAAGTATCTCTCGGTGGCCCTAGATGGTAAAAAGTCTTACCAAACCGATTATTGTTTATTGCATACATAGCTGCTTCGCCAGAGGTCATAACATTTGAGAGATATTTTCTGTCCATTTTCATTTTTAATAAGAAATCGACAACCTTTGAACTAGGTCTTGGAGCATTTGATAAAAATACAATTTTTTTTGAGTTTTTTGTTAACTGCTCGATAGCCTCTATTGCTTTCGAATTAAGCATCACACCGTTATGCATCACGCCCCATAAATCTATAACAAAGGTTTCGTAATTTTTGTATATATCTGATAAATGATTAAGTTCTTTCAATGCTTATTCTCTCTTCATTGTGCTCATAAAATAAAGTATTTATAGGTCTTTTTAGTGATATTTGCCCCTTGAAATCTTGTTAAAACATACCATATCAACACTACGTAAAAAATTATAGGAGAAAATACATATGAAATTTAGACCCTTGCACGATCGTGTGCTTATCAAGGTGCTAGACAGTGAAGAGAAAACTGCTGGTGGAATTATCATTCCAGACACTGCAAAAGAAAAACCTCAAGAAGGTGAGGTTGTAGCAGTGGGACCCGGTGCCAGAAACGAAGACGGTAAAATTGCCCCTATGGACGTAAAAATTGGAGATATAGTTTTATTTGGAAAATGGTCGGGAACCGAAGTCAAAATTGATGGTAAAGAATTCAGCATTATGAAAGAGTCTGACATAATGGGAATTTCAAAAAGTAAAAAGTAATCTTTAGAGGAGAATAGAATGGCAAAAATAATTAAATTTGATACAGAAGCAAGATCAAAAATGCTGACTGGAGTTAATACTCTAGCTAACGCTGTTAAAGTTACATTGGGTCCAAAAGGACGTAATGTAGTTATGGATAAATCATACGGTGCACCAAGAACAACTAAAGATGGTGTTTCTGTAGCTAAAGAAATCGAACTTGAAGATAAATTTGAGAATATGGGTGCTCAGATGGTTAAAGAAGTTGCGAGCAAAACAAACGATAATGCTGGTGACGGAACTACTACCGCTACCATATTAACTCAGGCAATAGTTAATGAGGGGCTAAAATATGTAACAGCTGGTATGAACCCTATGGATATTAAACGAGGTATTGATAAGGCTGTTGAACATGTGATTGATAAATTAAAGACATCTTCGAAGAAAGTAAAAGCTAATGAAGAGGTTGCTCAAGTAGGAACAATTTCTGCAAATGGAGAAAAATCAATTGGTGATATGATCTCTAAAGCAATGCAAAAAGTTGGTAACGAAGGTGTTATTACAGTTGAAGAAGCAAAAGGAGTAGAAACAGAGCTTGATGTAGTTGAAGGTATGCAGTTTGATAGAGGATACCTGTCTCCTTACTTCGTAACTAATACTGAAAAAATGACAACCGAACTTGAGAACCCTTTAGTTCTTTTAGTTGAGAAAAAATTAACTAACTTACAGCCTATGGTGCCTTTATTAGAGTCAGTTGTTCAAGCTAACAGGCCATTAATGATTATTTCTGAAGATGTTGAAGGTGAAGCTTTAGCAACCTTAGTAGTAAACAAGTTAAGAGGTGGCCTTAAAGTTGTAGCTGTTAAAGCCCCAGGCTTTGGTGACAGAAGAAAAGCAATGTTAGAGGATATTGCTATTCTAACTGGTGGACAGGTAATCTCTGAAGACCTTGGTATCAAATTAGAGAACGTAAAAATTGGAGACTTGGGTTCTTGTAAGAAAGTAAAAATTGATAAAGAAAATAGTACTATCGTAGCCGGTGAAGGTAAAAAATCCGATATCGAAGCAAGATGTAATCAAATTAGATCTGAGATAAATGAAACAACATCCGACTATGATAAAGAAAAACTTCAAGAAAGATTAGCTAAGCTTGCTGGTGGTGTTGCTGTAATTAAAGTTGGTGGTGCTACAGAAGTAGAAGTTAAGGAGAGAAAAGATAGAGTTGAAGATGCACTTAACGCAACAAGAGCTGCTGTTGAAGAAGGAGTAGTAATCGGCGGTGGTTGTGCCCTACTTTACGCTGCACAAGATTTAGATGGTGTCAAAGTAAAAGGTGATGACCAAAAAGCCGGTGTTGAGATTGTAAAAAAAGCTCTTCAAGCTCCAATAAGACAAATTACTGCTAACGCAGGTGTCGATGGTTCTGTAGTTGTAGGTAAACTTTTAGAAGGTAAAAAAGCTTCTCAGGGTTATGACGCACAGAATGAAGATTACGTAGATATGTTTGCTAAAGGAATTATTGATCCAACTAAAGTCGTAAGATCAGCATTACAAGATGCTGCTTCAATAGCTGGACTATTAATTACAACAGAAGCAATGATCGCAGACAAACCTGAAGAAAAAGATGCTGGTCCTGCTATGCCTCCTATGGGTGGCGGCATGGGTGGAATGGGCGGCATGGGTGGAATGGGAATGTAATTTCACCTTCCCAAAGATTTTAAAAAAGGCTGCAATTTTGCAGCCTTTTTTTTTGCAATAAATAAACATGCTCTAGAGCTAAGTATCAACCCATCTTTGAGAACTCGTAAATTATTATCAGCCAAAGTTTTACCTGTAGATGAAATATCAGTAATTATTTCTGAAGAACCTATAAAAGGATATGTTTCTGTAGCTCCGAGGCTGGGCAACAATTTGTATTGAGTAACTCCTTTTGAAATCAAAAAATCATTAGTTAAATTTGGATACTTAGTTGCTACTCTCAATCTAGTATTTCTTTTTAATCTTATATCAAATGATATTTCTTCAAGATCAGCTATTGTCTGCACATCTATCCAGTCATCTGGCACAGCAATAACTAGGTTCGCATTTCCAAAATCCAGTTTTTTTTGAATCTTTATCTTATCTTGTAAATTTTTGCTTGACTCTTTCAAAAGATCTAAACCAGATACACCAATATCTAAAGTTCCGTCGCCTAACCTTTGAATAATTTCTTTAGCGTGCAGAAATATAATTTTAACTTTAGGTTCATTTTCAATAGTACCAAAATAATTTCTTTCTTTTTCACTTTGTATGATTTTTAGTCCTCTATCATTAAAAAATGATATTGATTTTTCTTTTAATCGCCCTTTACTTGGCAAACCTATGGTAATCAAATCTTTCATATATTTTTTAAGTTTATTGCTGCACCAACGGCAGGAATACTCTTTTTGGCTCCTAAACTTTGAAGCAAATCATCATAACGACCACCTGAAGCAATTTCTTTAGTACCCGAAAATACTTCAAACACAATTCCAGTATAATACTCAACATCTCTGCCAAAATTTGTAACAAAATTTATATCTTGATCAAGCTTTTTTAAATTTTGAATAGATTTTAAATTTTTAAATATATTTATTTTAAGGCTATTTTTATTTGCAAAATTTAATAACTCATCATCTAGTTTTGAAAGTTTGCAATTAATTTTTAAAAAAGCTTTAATAATTTTTACAATTTTTTTTCCGTCTGCAAATGATCTCGGGTCTTTTATTTTTTTATCAAATCTTTTTAAAATTTCTGAGATTAACCTCCCAGCAATTTCTTTATTTTGATCAAATTTTTTCATTTCATAAAATCTTTTTTTGTCTGCATCAAAAGTTACAGCATCAATATCTGTATTTTTTTCTAACCTATTTAAAAGTTCTTCAAAGTAATTTGGTCTCCAAAAGTGTCTAATTAGTCTTAGCTTCCATCTCTCAGGCATCTCAAGAGCATTGATCAAGCTCTTAAATAAATTTATATCGCCTACTTTAATTTTAATTTTTTTCATTTTAATTTTTTTTGCTGAATTTAAGATTGTACTGATTACTTTAAAATCATCTTTAATAAAGTTTTTTGAACCTAGAATTTCGATACCTAACTGATCATTAATAAAGTTTGAACCTTTGCCGCTTGACCTTCTGTATGCTTGACCAGAATAATAAATTTTTGAAGCAGTTTTTTTTTTTAAGAAATTAATACATGATGCAACTGTTAAATCTGGTCTTAGGCACATCGTTTTTCCATCTTCTCTATCAAAAGTTAGCATTGAACTTCTAAATTTTTCACCTGACCTTTCAATGATATAATCTGAGTCTAAAAGAACATCAGGTTCTGATAAAACAAAACCATTACTCTTAAAGGATTTAATTATTACTTCAGATAATTTTTTTGATTTCATTAACTAATTCTTTTAATTCAATTGATTTTTCTTTACCTGAGCTTAAGTTCCTTAAAGTTGGCTTTCCTGATTTGATTTCATTCTCACCATATAAAATAACTGCAGGAGATTTTATTTTATTTGCATACTCCATTTGTTTTTTTAGTTTACTTTCTCCAGGATAAATTTCAGTGCTTACACCAGCTTCTCTTAATATTGTTTGGACATTTATATAATCTTTCATCGAGTTTTTATCAAAAACGCAGATCACGATCGGTTTAGACTGTTTTATTTTAAATTCTTTTTTTTGCATCAAAGCATAAACTAAACGATCTAGACCAATTGATATCCCTGTAGCAGGTGAATCATAACTACCAAAATTATTTACAAGATTGTCGTATCTTCCCCCGCCACCTATGGAACCAAATTGAATGACTTTCCCTTTATTGTTTGTTACATCAAATTTCAAATTTACTTCAAAAATTGCGCCTGTGTAATATTCTAGTCCCCGTATAACTGATGGATCAAATTCAAAATTATTAAACTTGTAATCCTTAAAAATTTTCAATATCTCGATTAAATCTTCTGTTTCAGGTGAATTTTTCTTAAGCGTTTCTTCTATTATTTTAACATCCTTAGGATTTAAATTTGCCCCTTTTGTAAAATCTCCAGATTTATCTTTTCTACCCTCACTTAATAATTCTTTTACCCCATTCCAACCAAGTCTATCAATTTTATCTAGAGCCCTAAGAGTAGTTAGCTTTTGTTGATTGTCTGTAATGTTTATTTTTTTAAATAATTCTTCAGTGATTTTTCTAGATGAGATTTTGATAATGTATTCTGATTTCGTAAGTCCACACTTTTCGAGAATTTCTGAAATCATGACACACAATTCTGCATCTGCCTGCAAACTTTTAGTTCCAACATAATCTGCATCAAATTGTAGAAACTCTCTAAACCTACCAGGTCCTGGTTTTTCATTTCTCCAAACAGTTCCTAGTTGATACCTTTTAAATGGTTTAGGAATTTCTAAATAATTTTTTGCGACGTACCTTGCTAGTGGTGCTGTAAGATCGTATCTCAAAGATAACCATTTGTTTTCATCTTTAAATGAAAATACTCCTTCATCAGGTCTTTCTTTGTCAGGTAAAAATTTTCCAATACTGTCTGAATACTCAAAACTAGGAGTTTCGAGATACTGAAATCCGTATTTAATCATAACCTCTTTAATATTTGTAATTATGAAGTCTCGTACGAGTAATTCTTTTTCTTGTCTATCTACAAAACCTAATGGTAGCTCTTTAGAAGGTTTGTTGTTTTTTTCTTTTGTCATTGTTTGGTACAGCAGGGTGGATTCGAACCACCGACCCCTAGTTCCACAAACTAGTGCTCTAACCAACTGAGCTACTGCTGCATCCTAGTTATATTTATCTTAATTTTTGTTAAATTTATATGTTTTTGATTATAAGCTAAGCAATAGCTTAGCGTGCATTCTGTGAGAATGTGATCTAAGTGTAGATAATTTGTTTTTTATAATCATTGAGTCTATTTAAGAAAAAAATGTGTCTTTTTCAAGAAGGAATTAGCGGGACAATAAAAAAGCCAAGCTTATCTTAATGTCCCGTTAACCAGTGATTTTTGGAAATTTAGATTAAGATGTTTTCTGCAGTTTTACTGCTGAAGGACCTTTTTCCGTGCTCTCCACTTCAAACGTTAACTCATCACCTTCGTTTAAATATTTTAAACCTGCTTCTCTAACAGCTGAAGAATGAACGAACACGTCTTTTTCTTTGTCTTCTCTTTCAATGAAACCATATCCTTTAGTGCCATTGAACCACTTTACTTTACCTTTTAGTGTACTCATATTTATTATTTATCCTTATTATTATTAACTTAAACTAATTTAAAAATTAGTTAGGGCATTTTAAATAGATTTGAGCAATAAAAGTCAATGGAAAAAAATATTATTTAATTGAATTGTTTTTTTGCAACAATGGTTAAAATATAAGGACAATCAAGCTAGTTAAGGCTAAAAGGCCTATTCCTGCATAAATAAGTTTGTTTTTTTTAATATGAAATACCAGTTTTTGTATATTTGTATCTTTATAACTTAATCCGCTACCTTTAAGGTTGCTAGATTTACTAAATCCTTGATCTCTTCCAAGATGAAGGAATTTTGCTTTTCTGTGATCGTAAATTTCTTCTTTGCTGTAATTTTCAAATTTTTTTAAATTCTTAATAATTGAATGCTTAATATCTGCAGCTATACTCTCAGGGTCTCTATGTGCCCCGCCTAAAGGTTCAGAAATTATCTCGTCAATAATTCTAAGTTTTAATAAATCCTTTGCGGTTAACTTCATTGCTTCAGCAGCTTGTAACGATTTGCTTGGATCTCTCCAAAGTATTGACGCGCATCCCTCTGGTGAGATTACTGAATATATAGAATTTTCTAACATTATAACTTTATTAGATGATGCTAAAGCAATAGCTCCACCTGATCCACCTTCACCAATAATAATTGATATATTAGGAACAGTTAATGACATGCAACACTCTATTGAGTTGGCTATTGCTGATGCTTGTCCTCTTTGTTCTGCTCCTAATCCAGGGTAAGCCCCTGGTGTATCTATGAAACTTATCACTGGAATTTTGAAACGGTCAGCTAGTTTCATTAATCTAATACATTTTCTATATCCTTCGGGTCTCATCATGCCGAAGTTTCTTTCAATTCTACTGTTTAAATCTTCTCCTTTTTCTTGACCTATAACTAAAACAGATTTGTCATCAATTAATCCAAAGCCTGCAATGACAGACTTATCATCTCCAAAATAGCGGTCGCCAGATAATAGTGTAAATTGAGAAAATATTTTTTTTATATAAAAATTTGCCTTTGGCCTATCTTCGTGTCTTGCTACTTGAGTTCTTTGCCAACTATTTAAGTTTGCATAAGTCTCTTTTAATTTTTCATTTATTTCATTTTGAGTGCTTTTGATTTTTTGTGTGTCCACCTCAGAAATTCCCTCTGAGCCAAATGGGCTTTTTAAGCTATCAACTTTTTGTTCAAGTGCTTTAATTTCTTTTTCGAATTCTAAATAATTTTTCATTTTGAGCCAATAATGCTACTTTTAATGTATTATAATAAAATGTAAAGATTGGCTAGTATGAGCATAACAGAGAAAAACGGGCTTAAAATAAATACAAAATTATTAGATTTTGTTAATAACGAAATTATTCCAGGAACTAATATCAAATCTGAAGAGTTTTGGGCCAGTTTTGGGAAAATTGTTCACGAGCTTGCGCCTATAAATAACAAGCTTATTCAAAAAAGAGAGGAAATTCAAAAAAAAATAGATGAGTGGCATAAAAGTAAAAAAGGAAAAGAATTAAATAAAAAAGAGTATTTGGATTTTCTAAAATCTATTTCTTATATTGTTGAAGAAAAAGATAAATTTAATATCGAAACTACTAATGTAGACGATGAGATATCAACAATAGCTGGTCCTCAACTTGTTGTTCCAGTCGATAATGCTAGGTACGCTTTGAATGCAGCTAACGCTCGATGGGGAAGTTTATATGATGCCTTGTATGGAACTGATGTAATTTCTGGTGACAAAGGTAAAGATTTCAATGAGAAAAGAGCTCAAACGGTTATAGGTTATGTAAGAAAATTTTTAGATGAAACTATTCCACTTGAAAATGGAAGTTGGAGTGAAATTTCTGGAATGAGAGTAAAAGAAAATGATATAGTTTTTCTTTTAAACAAAAAAGATATACATTTAAAATATAAAGATCAATTCATTGGATACAATGGTGAAAAAGAAAAATTAACTTCAATTTTATTAAAAAATAATAATTTACATATTGATATTATAATTGATCCTAATCATTTTATTGGGAAAATAGATAAAGCATCAATTTCAGATTTCATTGTTGAGTCCGCTCTTTCAACCATAATTGATAATGAAGACTCAGTTGCTGCAGTCGATGCTGAGGATAAAATTAATTGCTATCGTAATTGGCTAGGTTTAATGAAAGGTGGTTTGACTGCTAATATAGAAAAAAATGGAAAAAAATTTGTAAGAAAATTAAATTCAAATAGAACTTACATATCAAAAGAGGGGAATAAGATTAGTCTTCATGGTAGAGCTTTATTATTAAATAGAAATGTAGGTCATTTAATGACAAACCCCGCTATCATACTTAAAGACGGTTCAGAGATTCCAGAGGGAATAATGGACGCATTTATGTCTACGCTATGTGCCCTTCATGATTTCAAAAATAAAAAAAACTCAAGAACTGGCTCAGTCTATATTGTTAAGCCAAAAATGCATGGGCCGGAAGAAGTGGCTTTTACCAATACATTGTTTGAAAAAGTTGAAGAGGCTTTGGGAATTAAAAAATACTCAATTAAAGTTGGCATAATGGATGAAGAAAGAAGAACTACAGTAAATTTAAAAGAGTGTATTAGGCAAGTAAAAAATAGAATTGTTTTTATTAATACTGGTTTCTTAGACCGAACAGGAGATGAAATGCACACATCTTTTGAAGCTGGGCCGATGATCTTTAAAGGAGATATGAAAAAATCTACTTGGCTTAATACTTATGAAAACTGGAATGTCGATATTGGATTAAGTTGTGGCTTTTCAGGTAAAGCTCAAATTGGAAAGGGTATGTGGGCCATGCCAGATCAAATGGCAAATATGATGGATCAAAAAATAGGTCACCCTAAATCTGGAGCTAATTGTGCTTGGGTCCCTTCACCAACTGCAGCTACTTTACACTCAATGCATTATCATAAAGTTAATGTGTTTGAAGTGCAGAATAAAATCAAATCAAGATCTATAGCCAAACTTAATGATATTTTGGAAATACCTACTGCAGATAGACCTAATTGGGCAGTGGATGATATCAATCGTGAATTAGAAAATAATGCGCAAGGAATTTTAGGATATGTTGTAAGATGGATCAATCAAGGAGTGGGTTGCTCTAAAGTTCCAGACATAAATAATGTTGGTCTCATGGAAGATAGAGCAACACTTAGAATTTCATCTCAACACATTGCAAATTGGTTATATCACGGCATTTGTAAAGAAGATCAAGTCATGGAAGTGATGAAGAAAATGGCTAAAATTGTTGATGAACAAAATAAAAATGATCCTACTTATCAAAAAATGTCAGATAACTTTAACAAATCTCTAGCTTTCTCCGCTGCTTGTGATCTTGTATTCAAAGGTCGTACCCAGCCATCAGGATATACAGAGCCTCTACTCCATCAAAAAAGATTAGAAAAAAAAAAGGAAGGTAATTAACTACCGGTGACTGGAACCCTATTTTTAAAAGCTGAAAATAAAGTTCCATCATCTAGCTGTTCAATTTCTCCACCGACAGGTAGGCCTTGAGCTAACTTGGTGATCTTAAGCTTATCGTTTTTAATAATATCTTCAATGTAATGAGCTGTAGTTTGTCCTTCAACAGTAGCGCTGGTGGCTATGATCACTTCTTTTAAATTATTTTTCTTGATTCTTTTAACAAGAGACTCAATTAGAAGATTTTTTTGTTCGTAATTTTCGTTGGAGTTTAATGTTCCTCCCAAAATATGATAATGCCCTTTATAAATATTAGCAGAGTCGATAACCCACATATCAGCTAAGTTTTCTACAACACATATCTTGTCATAAGAATTATCAGAAGAACAAATACACACTTTATCAATTATCTTTAAATTTCCACAGTCTACACATCTTACTACTTTTTTATAAACCTCAGCTAGAGATTTCGCTAAAGGTTTAACCATATTATCTTTATTGTTAATCAACTTAAGTATTATTCTTTTTGCTGATTTTGGTCCTAAACCAGGCAATTTAGAAAATTGTAGTATTAGTTCGTTTATTTCTGAAATTTCATTATCCATTAGAAAGGAAGTTTAAAATCTAAAGGTAGATTAAGTCCACCTGTCGCTTTAGATAGCTCTTCAGCAGATTTTTTTTTTAAGTTCTCTTTTGCATTATTATAAGCTGCAATTATCAAATCATTTATTATTTCTTGACTCTCTTTTTTTGCTGCATCACTAATTGTAATAGATTTTAATTCATAATCTCCTGACAAGATAACCTTAACAAGATTTCCTCCAGCCTCACCCTCGACTTCAATTTTTTTAATTTGCTCTTGGGCTTCTTTCATTTTTTCTTGCATCGCTTTTGCTTTTGAAAGCATATCAGAAAAATTTGTCATTTATTCTTCTTCCGTTAAATTAATCAATTTTGCATCTGGAAAAGTTTTTTGTATATCTTTTGCTACTTTAGTTTTCTTAAATTCTTCAATCATAGTATCTTTATTCTCTAAATTTTTTTCATAAACACTTTTTGCTTCATTGTTTTTGCTCAAAGATATAATCCATCTTTCGCCTGTCCATGATAATAATTTTTCTGTAAGATTTTTTATGAAATTTTTGTTAAGTTTTTCATTAAAGCTGATATCTATTTTACCTCTATTAAAACTCACTAATTTTACATTTCTCTCAAGATCATACTTGAGTTCTATTTCCTTTTCCTTATGAGCTAAATTAATTAAATCTTTAAAACTTTTTATTTCAACATTTATTTTTTGATTTTCTTTTGATAAATTTTTAATTGGACTTGTTTTTATTTGATTAATATTTTTTAGTTGGTTTTTTATTTGATTAGGAATATTGTCTACAGGTTGATCGTCAATTTTTTTTCCAATTAAAGTATCGCTAGATATTTGGCCACTTTCATTTTGTAAATTTGAAATTTGTTTTTTTGTATCTATACTTTTTAAATGTACTAACTGCATTATGTACATTTCCAATGTTAAATTTTCATTTCCAACGATCCTCAGGTCATCAATTGTTTTGATTGTAAGCTGCCAAAATAATCCTATATCTTGCATATCAATGTTTTTTGAATACTGATCAATCATTTGTATTTCGGCTTCTGATACTGACATATCTTTTTCAATTGAACCTAAACCTATTCTTCTACTAAAAAGATAGAGAACTTCTAAAATATCATTAAGAAAATTCTTGGCATCTAAACCATCGTTTATTAATTCTTTTAATGTATTTAATGCATTCTTTTCATTGCCACTCAAAACTTCTTTAAATAGAGAAATAACTTTGCTTTTATCTGCCAATCCAAGCATCATCCTTACATCAGGTTCTTCAATTTGTTTATTTTCATTGATGAATTGAGAAATCAAAGCTCTATCTAACAATGAAATTGAATCTCGGACTGATCCCTCCGAAGTTCTTGCAATAAGTTTTATCGCATCCTCAGATATTTTCCCTTTTTCTTTATCCGCTATTTTCTTTAGATGTTCACAAAGTTGTTCTACACCAACTCTTTTAAGATCAAACCTTTGACATCTTGATAAAATAGTTACAGGTATTTTTCTCACTTCTGTGGTTGCTAATATAAATTTTAAACTTGGTGGCGGCTCTTCTAAAGTTTTAAGCAAGCCATTAAATGCTTGTTTTGAGAGCATGTGGACTTCATCAATTATAAATATTTTAAACTTCGCGCTAGTTGGGCTGTACTTTGAATTTTCAATTAACTCTCTTACGTCATCTATTCCAGTTTTAGATGCAGCATCCATTTCTAAAACATCCATATGATTTGAGTTGACAATTTCTTTACAATGACACTTCTCACTTACGCTACACTTTTCTCCTATAGAAAAATTTTTTGTACAATTTAATGCTTTTGCAATTAAACGAGCTGTTGTAGTTTTACCTACACCTCTTATTCCAGTCAGTAAATATGCATTAGGAGTTTTTCCAAGTTTTATGGCATTAGTAATTGTCTGTGCCATTACCTCTTGACCAATTAAATCTTTAAACTCTTGCGGTCTATATTTTAGTGCTAAAATTTTATCTGTCATTTTAAAGAGGCAGGCAACAACCTGAAAAATTTTCACTACGGCTGCTTCTTTTCAGACCTGACCGGGTTTATGAAACATCCACCTGATGCCAACCTCAATATGAGTATATCAAGATCAATTTAAATACTACAATGCTAGATTTAAATTTTGTGGACTATTTTTGCCTAAATGCTGAAGATTCGTACACCCCAAGGATATCTAAAGTCTCAGTATGGAAGCCTAACTCCTCCAAAGCCTTTTTCACTTTAGGTTGTTCCAAGTGACCTTCGATATCTAAATAGAAATTGGCTTGTTCAAAAGTATTTTTTACTGAAAAACTTTCTAGCTTTGTTAAGTTAACTTGATTAGTTGCAAATCCACCTAAACATTTATAAAGAGCTGAGGGTTCACTTTTAACTCTAAAAATGCAGCTTGTTAAATATTTTTTATCTTTGTTAAAATCTGGCTGTTCAATATTTTTTCCCATGATTAAGAATCTCGTTACATTTCCTTTATCATCTTCGATATTTTTTTTTAGTATTTTTAAATCGTACATTTTAGCCGAAAGTGCTGATGCAATTGCAGCTATAGATTTATCTTTTCCTTTAGCTAAATCTTTAGCGGATCCAGCTGTATCTACAGAAATTATAGGTTTAAAATTTTTTTCATTAATAATTTTTTGACATTGGCTGATAGCTTGTGCGTGACTTCTAACATATTTAATTTCTTCAATTGAAGCATCTGGTTTTCCAAGCAGATTATGCTCGACTGGTAGAAAATATTCACCGTGAATCTGTAATTTATATTTCGGTAAAAGATAATGAATATCTGCAACTCTTCCTGCTAAAGAATTTTCTATTGGAATTACTATTTTGTAAGTTTGATCACTTAAAGCTAGTTTAAAAGTATCCTCAAATGTTGCACATGTTTTTATTTCTGCATTTTTATAAAGATTTTCTACAGCTATATGCGAATAAGCTCCAAGTTCACCTTGAATTCCTATTTTCATTTTAATTTTTTCTCTCCATAATTTTTTTAACTTCTACTAAATCCTTTTTTGTATCAACACTTAATGGTGATGAGTTGATATATCCAACATGAATTGACATTGAGTTTTCAAGAGCTCTTAGTTGTTCTAATTTTCTTTCCAATTCAAGCTTAGATCTTTTTAAGCTTACATACCTTACTAATGCTTTATTAGTAAAGGCATAAATACCTACATGATGATGATAATTTTCATATTTTTTTTTGTCTTCTCTAAAGAAATCAATCGCTTCGCTAAACTTGCCAGCAATTAATTGTTCTTTGACTGCTACTTTAACAGTGTTTTCATCTGCAAGTTCATCTTTAGAACTAAATGAACTGGCTAAAGTCCCAATATCACAGTTTCCTTGTTTCATATAATTTATTAAATCTGATATGGCTTGGGGTTCTATATTTGGCATGTCGCCTTGCAAATTAACAACTAAATTAGGTTCACAATTTAAGTGGTCATTAAACACTTCATAAACTCGGTCTGTTCCAGTTTGATGATTAATTGATGTAAGAACTGCTTTTCCTTTATTTTGGTTAACAACTTCAATAATTTTTTTATCAGGAGTTGCTACATAAACTTCTGAATTGGTTTTTTTTGCAGCCTCATACACATGAAGAATCATTTCTTTGTTATTTATAAGTTCCAATGGCTTATTGGGTAATCTAGTAGCATCTAATCGTGAAGGTATTATTATTACAGTTTTATTCATAATTATGCGTCCCAAAGACGCAAAAAAAAATTAAGTAATTTAAGTTTTTTTATCAAAGTCGTGCTATACGTCACTTAAGATTATCAAAATTATGGACAGTTTTGAAATAAATAAAATTATAGCTGCAGTTCTACTTACTGCTCTAATAATTATTGGTATTGGAAAATTCACTGATATTTTATTCCATGTAGAAAAACCTAAAGAATCTGCTTACAAAATTGAAGGTTTAGAAGTTGCTGCTACTAATTCTTCCTCTGATAGTACAGAAGTAAAAGTTGTAGAAGCTGTAGATATAAAAGCTCTTTTGGCAATGGGTGATCTAGCTCATGGAGAAAAGGTTTTTAAGAAATGTACTGCCTGTCACCAAATTGCAGCTGACGGAAAAAATATGATTGGACCCAACTTATGGGGGGTAATTGGTAGAACTTCAGGGTCAATTAGTGATTACAAATATTCTAAAGCAATGATCGCTCACGCGAAAGAATGGTCTTTTGAGGAAATGAATAGCTACCTAATCAAACCTCAAGCTCATATTAAAGGTACAAAAATGGCCTTTGCAGGATTACGAAAAGAAAAAGATAGAGCTTCTGTAATTTTATATATGAACTCTAAAAGTAACAGTCCAAAAACTTTACCTTAATTCAAACACCACTTAATTATACTTTTTTGTGCATGCACTCTATTTAGAGCTTGTCTCCAAACTACAGATTGTTTGCCGTCAATCACTTCATCTGTTACCTCTTCTCCTCTTCCTACAGGAAGACAGTGCATAAAAATTGCACCTGAATTAGCTTTACTCATTAATTTTTTATTAACCTGAAAAGGTTTTAAGATTTTTTTCTTCGCTTTTTTATTAACTTTATCATTCATTGAAACCCATTTATCAGTCATTACACAATCTGAATTTTCCACAGCTTCTTCAGGTTTCGTCGTCAAAATAAGATTGACCTTATTTTTCTTTGCCAAACTTAGTATTTTTTTATTAGGAGAGTATTTTTTAGGGCAAGCAATTCTTAGATTAAAATTAAATTTTCCTGCAGCCTCGATTAAAGAGTTAGACATATTATTATTTCCATCTCCTAACCAAGAAATTGTTTTACCTTCAATAGCCCCATTACTTTCTTCGTATGTAAGAATATCTGACATGATTTGACAAGGATGTCCTATATCAGACAAACCATTAATAATCGGAATATTTAAATGTTTTCCAAACTCTTCAAGATTTTTATGAGAAGAGGTTCTCAGCATTACTATATCAACGTACTCTGTTAAAACTTTTGCAGTATCTTTAAGTGTTTCATCACCTTTGCCGTAATGTATTCCATCTGGATTTAATATAATCGATGTACCACCTAATTGTTTCACGGCAATATCAAAAGACATTCTAGTTCTTGTCGAAGGCTTTTCAAAAATCATTGCCATAGATTTTCCTTCAAAAGGTTTATCTTCATCTGGGGCAGATTTATTTAAATTTTGTCTTTTAAGCTTTCTAGCTTTAGCCTCATCAATAATAGCTCTTAGATCATTGGATGAATGATCAGATATATTTATAAAATTTTTCATCTATAGTTTTTGCAAACCTTATCTAATATTTTTAAACCTAAATTAATTTCTTGCTTTGTGACATTTAAAGGAGGCAAAAGTCTGACGACATTTTCAGCAGCTCTTATGGTTAAAAGGTTATTGTCAATTAATTTTTGAATAAATTTAGTTTGATCTCTGTGTAAACAAAGTCCAATCAATAACCCCTTTCCTCTGACTTCTTTAATTATTTTTGGATATTTTTCTTTTAATTTCTTTAGACCTTTTAAAAAATGATTTCCGTTTTTTGTTACATTGCCCAGAAAACCTTTTTTAAAAATTACATCCATTACAGCATTTCCAGCACTCATTGCTAAAGGATTTCCTCCAAACGTAGATCCATGAATTCCTGGTTTCATTCCCGATGCTACTTTTTTATTTACAAGTACAGCACCAATGGGAAAACCGCCTCCTATCCCTTTTGCTATTGGTGCGATATCAGGTTTTATTTTTGCGTGTTCGAAAGCAAAAAATTTTCCACTTCTTCCTATTCCACACTGGACTTCATCTAAAATTAATAAAATTTTTTTTTTATTACATAATTTTCTTAATCCTACTAAACAATAATCTGGTATTACTTTTATTCCACCTTCTCCCATAATTGTCTCAACCATAATTGCGGCAGTTCTGCTTGTAATAGATTTTTCTAAGCTTTTATGATCACCAAAATTAAAATGATCAAATCCATCAACTTTAGGTCCAAAACCTTCAATGGCTTTTTTGCTGTTACTCGCAAAAATAGTTGCAAGAGTTCTTCCATGAAAACTATTGTTAATACACAAAATTCTATTTTTTCTTGGTTGACCCTTTGAGTAAAAATATCTTCTTGCAAATTTTATTGCTGCCTCTGTGGCTTCAGCGCCAGAATTTTGAAAGAAAACATAATCAGCAAATGTTTTTTGCTTCAATCTTTTAGCCAATCTCTCTTGTTCAGGAATAATAAAAGCATTAGAAACATGCCATAATTTTTTAGATTGTTTAGAAATTGAATTAATTAAATAATTATTGGCGTGGCCTAAACAATTCACGGCTATTCCCTGGACAAAATCCAAATATTTTTTTCCATTTGTTCCATAAAGGAAAGAGCCTTTGCCTTTATTAAAAGCAATTTTTTTTCTATTATATGTATTTAATATTGCGCTCATTTTTAAGATTTAATTTTATAACCTTTTTTATATAATAAGTAAGTAACAAACCAGCTAACGAAGCTTAATATTGATAAGTATATTAATCCAATAAAAATTGATCCATCTGCTTTGCCAATAAAACTGTATCTAAAACCATCTATCATATAAAAAAATGGATTAGCTTTGCTTATAATTTGAAGAATTTCCGGTAATCTCTCAATTGAATAAAAAGTACCCGATAAAAAAGATAATGGAACAATCACAAAATTAGTTACCGTTGCCATATGGTCAAATTTTTCAGCCCATAAGCCCGCGATTATTCCAATATTTCCAAGAATAAAAGAGGAAAGTAAAGTAAATACTATAAGTAATAAATAATTTGTGATCACAATATCTATAATAAGTTTAAATACAATAATAGAAACTATTGCTATCACTACGCTCCTTGTAACTGCTGCAAGTGCAATTGAAGTGGTAACCTCGGTTGCTGATAATGGTGCGTAAAGTAAATCAACGATATTACCTTGTATTTTCCCGATCATAAAAGATGAGGAAGAATGAGAAAAAGATTGTTGAATCACTTGCATTGAAATCAACCCAGGCGCTAAAAAAGTTATAAAAGGTACGCCCAGAACATTTCCTCTGTCTGCACCAATGGCTAAAGATAAAACAAGCAAAAAGAGCAAGGATGAAATTAATGGAGAAAAGATAGTTTGAATCCAAACTATTAAGAATCTCAAGACTTCTTTTTTGTATAAAGTCCAAGCTCCAATCCAATTTATCAATCCAAATCTTCTTGATCCAATTTTATATTTTTTTGCAATTTCAACCATCGATAGTCTTATAACTCCTTATTAAAAAAACTGTGCACAACTAAATCTACTCACAGCTTTAAGGTCTTTTAATGTTTTAAACCCCAATATTATGTCCTAAGTTTTTTAAAAATACTAAATATTGTAATTATATACAATGAGTTGGACAGAGGAAAAAGTAAAGAAATTAAAGGAACTTTGGTCAAAAGGCCATACTGCCAGTCAGATCGCAGAAACTCTTGGAGATAAAACTCGTAATTCTGTTATTGGGAAAGCTCATCGATTAAATTTAGAAGCAAGAGCTCCATCAAAACAATCTAATCAAACATCAAAGTCTGTAAATAGACCTGTGCGTAGAGGTTCGGCACCTATTTCTAGAAAAGCTAAATTTCAATCAATTTTATTAGATAAAAGTTTTGAACCTGAAAATCCTAAATCCTTAGAGGAATTAACAGACACTACATGTAAATGGCCTATAGGTCACCCAAATGAGGAAAAGTTTTATTTTTGTGGAAGAAAACCTGAGGGAGAATTTCCTTATTGTAAATTACACGTCTTGTATGCTTTTCAGCCTAAAGGCACTAAAGAGGAAGTGCTTGATAAAGAGGATGAGATACCAGAATTTATTGAGAAAAAAGTTAAATCTACTGGCTAAATTATTTACACTTCTTACATAAACCAAAAAATTCTAGATTAAATCTTTTATATTTCGTACCTTTTTTATCGTTAAAACTAGACAGATATTTATTAAGTTTTGCATCACTTATCTCATCTACCATTTCGCAACTTTCGCAAATTGAAAATGCTGTAGCTTTTGACATTTCGCAATTTGTATTTCTACATGCAACAAAAGCGTTTTTGCTTTCAATTTTATGAATTTTTCCTGTCTGAACTAATTTATCTAATGCTCGATAAACTTGAGGTGGTGCTTTGATCCCCCTCTTTTGAACATTGAAAAGTATTGTATACGCTTTTAAGGGTTCTGAAGATTTATTTATTAAATCAAAAATAATTTGTTGATTTTTTGAAAGATTATTTTCTTTATGCATTTTGTTCATTTTACTTGTTTCTCATTAATTTTTCAATTTAATCGATTGTTTAATATTAAGTAATGAAAGTATAAATAAAAATAAGGAAGCTGCTATAATTGATGGACCTGAAGAGGTATTAAATTCTAGCGAAGTAAATAAGCCCAAAACTACTGACAGTAAACCACCAAGGATTGAAAAAATTACCATTGTCTGTGGACTTGAAGAAATATTTCTAGCCATTGCGGCTGGTATAATTAACATACCTGTAATTAACAATAGTCCAACCATTTTAATTGAAATGGCAATAATCCCAGCCATTAAAATAGTAAAGACAGCTTTAGCTCTATCAGGATTTAAACCTTCGGCCTCTGCTAATTCATAATTTACTGTTGATGCAAATAAAGGTTTCCAAATTAATTTAAGAATTAAAAGAATTATTGGGCCTCCTATCCATATAATTAATAAATCATCAACTGTAACCGCCAATATATCTCCAAATAATAATCCCATAATATCGAACCTTATGAATGTTAAAAAACCAATAACAACTAGTCCAACTGCTAACGATGAATGAGCTAAGAGACCTAATAAAGCATCTCCAGGTAAATTGGTCCTTTTTTGAAGCTGAATTAAAATTAATGCAATTAAAGATGAAATTATAAATACTGAAAAAGCAATATTAAACTCTAAAGAATAAGCTAATGTTACTCCAAGTAAAGCTGAGTGTGCAAGAGTGTCACCGAAATAAGATAGTCTTCTCCATATAACAAAACATCCAAGAGGTCCTGTTACAATGGCAACGCCAAGTCCGGCAATTAATGCTCTTATAAAAAAATCATCTAACATTTAATTTTTTTTTATTTCTCCCTTGCTCGTATGAATATGATCGTGTCTATGTTCGTACCTTGATAATATTTGAGATGCTTGTTCACCAAACAGAGCTTTATACTCATTATTTTTTGCAACATCGATCGGAGATCCTGAACAACAAACGTGACCGTTTAAGCAGACAACATGGTCTGTGGCACTCATCACTGTATGTAAATCATGTGAAATTAATAAAATTCCACAATTCAATTCATCAGTAATTTTCTTTATGAGTTTATATAAAGCTATTTCACCAGTGAAATCTACCCCTTGGACTGGTTCATCAAGTACCAATAAATCTGGTTTTTTTGAAATGGCTCTTGCAATTAATACTCTTTGAAATTCACCACCTGACAAATCACCTAAATTTTTATTTTTAAGCTGTATAACGCCTGTTAAAGATAGAGCCTCGTTAATATCTTCATCTTTAAGATTTTCAGTTAATACCATGAAATCCCTCACTCTAAGTGGCAATGTCCAATCAATTGAAATTTTTTGAGGAACATAACCAACTTTATTTGTATATTTTTCAACCTCTCCATCAATTTTTTTATAAATTCCCAATGCAATTTTAGCGGTTGTACTTTTTCCAGAACCATTCGGCCCAATAAGAGTAACTATTTTTCCCTTTTCAATTTGTATTGAAACTCCTTTAACTAGCCATTTGTCCTTTATACGGAAACCAGCTTGATTTAATTTTACTAAAATATTTTGATTTGATGTCATTTTTTTCCTTGACTTATAAATGTTACATTATTACATAGTGTTATATTATAACAAACCTTAAATATTATCATTATGAAAAACATTAAAAAATTACCATTTATTTTATCATTACTATCTTTAATTACTATTTTTTCGCCAGCAAATGCAGATATTAAAGTAGTCGCTTCAATTAAGCCTATACATTCATTAGCGAGCTATTTAATGGATGGAGTGGGTAAACCAGATTTGATAGTAGACGGGTATGCTTCACCTCATGGGTTTGCTATGAAGCCATCGCACGCTAAAATGTTACAAAATGCTGACCTTATATTTTGGGTTGGTGAAGATTTAGAAAATTTTTTAGAAAAACCTTTAAAATCAATAGCAAAAAAAGCTGAAAAAATAGAATTAATGGAAATTAAGGGATTAACAAAATTAGAATTTAGAGAAAGAAATATATTCGAAACTCATAACGATCATAAAGAACATGGTCACAAAGAAGATAAACATGATGATCACAAAGAACATGGTCACAAAGAAGATAAACATGACGATCACAAAGAACACGGACACAAAGAAGATAAACATGACGATCACAAAGAACACGGACACAAAGAAGATAAACATGATGATCATCACGGGCATGCTCACGGTGAGTACGATCCACATATTTGGCTTGATCCAATGAACGCAAAAGTAATTTTAAGTGAAATGGCAGAGCATTTGATTGAGAATGACCAAGAAAATGCATCCAAATATAAAGCTAATTTGAAAAAGGCTCATAAAGCCTTAGACAATCTTTCAAAAAAAGTTAAATCTGAATTAAAAGGAGATTTTAAATCTATTGTCTTTCACGATGCCTACCAGTATTTTGAAAAAAGATTTGATGTAAACGTTTTAGGAGCTTTTACAGTTAATACAGATGTATTGCCAGGTGCAGAACAATTAGCTGAAATCAGAGAAGTAATTGAACACGAAAAGGTAACTTGTGTTTTTTCAGAACCTCAGTTTAATCCAGATATTATAAAAGCAGTTGCAAAAGACACCAATATTAAGACTGGAGTTATAGATCCATTAGGAGCAACTCTTAATCCAGGAAAAGATTTATACTTTGATTTAATTAGAAATATGTATGCTTCTTTTAAGAGTTGTTAAGAATATTTAAAAATATAAATTTAATTTTTTAATCGTATTATTTGAAAAGACTCAATTTGAGTTTTACTAATATTAATTATAACATTACTTAAAATTTTTATTATCTTCATTAATTGCTTCTTTAAGTCTTATTAAATAATCTGGAATAGCACTTTTAACTCTGCTCCAAGTAGGTATGAACGGGGTGTCCATAGGACTTTTTAGGAAGTAGTCGCCAGCCTTTATTATATTTAAAGCAAATAATTCAACTGTTTTTTCCTCTGTGTGAGAATCAAATTTAAAACCATTCATTTCAGCATCACTTCTATAAATTTCGATTAAATCTAATGCGTTTCGATAGTATGTAGCTTTTAAGGATCTAAAATATTCAGGACTAAATGTATTTCCTTGAGTTGCTAGTTTTCTTATTAATGTTTTGATTATATCTAAAGACATCCTTGATAATCCTTTGTTTTCATTATTCGCTGATAAGTCCTGATGTTTGTGATCATACTTATCTGCTAAATCAACCTGGCAAATGTTTTGAGGAGAAAAATTTCTTTGCATTTCTGATAGAATACCTACTTCAATACCCCAGTCAGATGATATTCTCAGCTCTGGTAAAACGTTTCTTCTAAAGGAAAACTCTCCTGCAAGTGGATATTTAAATGATTTCATAAAATCTAAATAATCACTTCTCCCAATAGTTTTTTCTAAAGCATTCAATAAAGGAGATACTAGTAATCTTGCAACTCTACCATTCATTTTTCCTTTAGATATTCTTGGATAGTATCCCTTACAAAACTCAAAATTAAAAAAAGGATTTACAACAGGATAGAATAACTTTGCTAACATTCTCCTGTCATAAGTTTTAATATCACAATCGTGGAGAGCAACAGATCTAGCTTCATCCCGTGCTATACACATGCCAAGACAATACCAAACATTTCTTCCCTTTCCCATTTCGCTTGGTGCTAAATCTTTTTCTTTAAGTTCTTCATGTAATTTTTTTAATCTAGGTCCATCATTCCATAAAATTGTAAAAGGTGTATTTAATTTTTTAAAAAATTTCCAAGCTTTAACAGCCTCAGCTTTTGAAGCTTTGTCTAAACCAACAATAATATGATTCAAATACTTTGTTTCACCAATCTGTTTTACAATATTAGGTAAAGCATCTCCTTTTAACTCAGAATATAAACTTGGTAAAATTAATTCCATTTTTCTTTCTTTGGAAAATTTTACTAATTCTTTTTCTATATCAGCTGTAGTTTTAGTTCCAAAATCGTGGAGATTTGAAATTATTCCATTTTGAGAAAAATCACCCATAAAAAATTTATTCCTTTTATTTAATTTTTTCTATTGCCAATTTAACTATCTCTGCCCAACCTTCTGGTGCTGCTTGTTTTGATATTATCAAATTTTTAATTTGTAAGTTTTTTTTTAAAAACTTATCATTTTTTACTAAACAAGGAATATCTGAATTTTGTAGCATCTTTAAATCATTATGATTGTCACCCACAGCTATAGTTTTTGGCTTACATTTAAATTTAGTTTCAAGCATTTGAATTATTTTTTTCATAGCGTCAGCTTTATTTATTCTATCACCTAAATTTAAAACTCTTCCCCCTTCCATATAATCTAAACCAATTTTTAATAATAGATTTTTTAAACTTAATTTCTCTTCATTATTTCCCTCAAATATTATGGGTATTGTACATGATCTTTTAAATACTTGTTTAAGTTTATTTTCAGGTAAACCAAAAATTTGAGTTTGTTCCGACATTGTAAGACTTGAAATAAGTTTACATTTTGATTTTAAATCTTGATGTATGTTTTTTTCAAAAATATTTTGAATTTCATGAATATTTCTAGCTAGCATAATTTTATCTGGGAATTCGTGGTTTAAAAGATTAAGGTTATGAATAATTGAACCATTTTCACTAACAAATGGAAATTGAAAATCAGCTTCATTATTAAATTCAATTATTTCGTCTTCAGTTTTACTTGAATTTGGTATTATTATAATATTTTTTTTTTTTAACTCTTTTAGAAAAGGTTTAATACTTTCAAACTTGAAATTATCTCTATTTAAAAGTGTTCCATCAAGATCAGTAAATATTAAAATGGATGAATTTGAGTACATTTTAATATTTCAGCATAAACATGGTAAGATTATACTTCTATAACTAAAGTATCTTTTGACCCTCCGCCTTGAGAGCTGTTCACGATAGTGCTTCCTTTTTTAAGAGCTACTCTTGTAAGTCCACCTGTTGTAACCCAAGGTTTTTTACCAGTTAAGACAAATGGTCTTAGATCTAAATGTCTTGGTTCAATTCCTTCTTCAGATATAGTTGGCGTAGTAGATAAAATTTCTAATGGTTGAGCGATATAATCACTTGGCTTAGATTTAATTTTATCGATCATATTTTCTCTCTCTTCCTTTGAGGCTTTAGGACCAATCAATATTCCATTACCGCCTGATCCATTTGTAGGTTTTACAACTAGTTTAGAAATATTTTCGATAACATGATCTTTATGAATTTTTTTTCTACACAAAAAAGTTTGAACTTGTTTTAATTTTGGTTCTTCATCTAAGTAAAATTTAATCATTTTATCAACATATGAATATATAGCTTTATCATCTGCTATACCTGTCCCAGGTGCATTCACAATACCAACATTACCTTTACGCCAACATTTAAATAAACCGGGTACTCCTAGCAAAGAATGTTTATAAAAAACTTTTGGATCTAAGAAGTTGTCGTCTATTCTTCTATAAATGCAATCAACTTTCATAGGTCCTGTAACAGTTTTCATATAGACAAAATCTTTTTCAACAAATAAATCTTTTCCCTCTACAAGTGCAATCCCCATTTGTTCCGCTAAAAATCTATGTTCGAAATAAGCTGAGTTATATCTCCCTGGAGTTAAAACACACATATGTGGGTTTCTAGTTTTTCGAGGAACACATTCAAGCATACAGTGATATAATTTATTTGGATATTGGTGGACTGAAGAAACTTTATATTTAGTAAATAGTTCAGGAAAAACATCTCTCATCACCATTCGATTTTCAAGCATATAAGAAACTCCTGAGGGAACTCTTAAATTGTCTTCTAGAACCATGAACTCGCCATTGAAATTTCTTATTAAATCAATTCCTGAAATATTAGACCAAGCTTTATATTTTGGCGAGAAACCGTAACACTCTCTTAAATAAAATGGTGAATTGAAAACTAATTCTTCTGGAATAATATTATCTTTAAAAATTTTTCTATCGTTATAAACATCGTCAATAAAAAGATTTAACGCTTTTACTCTTTGAAGTAATCCCTTTGAAACTTTAGCCCAATCTTTCTTTAAAATGATTCTTGGAATGATATCTAGAGGCCATTTTTTTTCTTGGAGTTTTTTTCCTGAAGAATAAACTCTGAAATTTATTCCCCTAGCATTTATTGTGCTTGCACAGTTCTTCTCAATTTCGTTTAATTTCTTGATACCGTATCTCTCCAAAATATGTGATATAATTACAGCTTGCCTGCGTAACTTATGATCAGAGTTTAAATACTCGTCATAAGTTTTTTTAGAATCATATTTTTTCCACAAATTAACCATTTATTAATTCTTAATAGTTTGATGCCTTAATCAAATGCACAAATTAGATAATAGCTATGATAATTAAGAATTGAATAATTACTGTTTTTTAAATAAGAATTCACCATGACATATTGTATAGGTATAAAGACCAATGAAGGTGTTGTTTTAGCTTCTGACTCAAGGACAAATGCTGGCTTAGATAATGTAAATATTTACTCTAAAATGCTTACCTACGACGTTGGTGACAGAACAGTTGTAATAGTTACTTCGGGAAATTTAGCAACATCTCAAGCGGTTTTTAAGTCCATTGAGAAAGACATAAAAGAAAATTCCTCAAACAATCTTAATAAATGTAAAGACTTTGAACAAATAGCATCATATATTGGAAAACTCACAATTAAGCATTCATCTCCAGACGGAGTGAACACAGACAGCCTAGTTTTAGGAGCTACATTTATTATTGGAGGACAAATAAGAGGGCAGGATTTAGAATTGTATCTCGTTTATCCTCAAGGAAATTATATAAGACCAGCGGATAGCAAGCCATATTTAGTTATTGGTGAAGTGAAGTACGGTAAACCTATACTCGACAGAGTGATAACTCCAGATGTATCTATAGGAGATGCATCTAGATGTGCATTGATCTCTATGGACTCCACTCTCAAAAGTGATTTAACAGTTGGTCCACCAATTGATATTGCTGTTTATAAAAAAGATCAAAAAAAATTATCTTATCTCAAATGTCTGAGTACATCTGATGAGGATTATAAAAGAATTTGCAATCAGTGGTCTGATAAAGTTTTGCAAGTTTTTGATACTTTTCCTAAATTTGATTGGGAATAATTTTCTTAGGTAATTATTTCTGCAAACCTATTTTCTATTAAATTTAATAAGAAATATGTATGCTTCTTTTAAAAGCTGCTAAATATACTTTATAGTAAAAGTATCTTTTCTTTCTAAATTGTAATAAATCCTTAACAAATAACAATTAAAAGGAGATTAGATGTTTATTAAAAAATACCTTAAATGGTTAAGTACTTTTTTAGTTCTTACAGGTATTTTATTAACAAATTTGAATATGTATCCAGTAAATATAATGTTTCATGGAGCGGGAGTAGTTGGTTGGACTATTGCAGGTTTTATTTCAAAAGATAAAGCAATATTGACTAATTTTGGGTTACAGATTCCATTATTTATTATTGGTTTTTATCAAATTTTGGTTCCGTAAGTTCAGGACACTTCAATACATTTTTTATGAAAAAAATAAAAACAATATTATTTGTTTGTACTGGAAACTCTGCAAGAAGTATAATAGCAGAAAGTATTATAAATAATAATTTCCAAAATCAATTCATCGCATTTAGCGCCGGAAGTAATCCTTCAGGGAAAATCAATCCTTACATTAAAGAGTATCTTGAAGGAAAAAAATTTAATTTAGCCACGTATTATTCAAAAAATTTTGATGAATTTTTAAAAAATGATATTGATATTGATTACGTGATTACAGTTTGTAATAACGCCAATAAAGAAGTTTGTCCTGTATGGCCCAAAAAAAAGACCATTACGCACTGGGACATCGCGGACCCTGTTGAAAAAATTAAAAAAACTAAAAATAAAGATAAAATAAATTTAATAGCTGAAGAAACTTATAATATAATTAATGAAAAAATTAAACATTGGGTAAAAAATGAAAAGTAAAAAGATATTTATTGGTGAATTTATAGGAAGTTGTTTTTTAGTCATGATTATTGTTGGTTCAGGTATTATGGCTCAAAATCTAACTGATGATATCGCTGTAATGTTAATAGCGAATACTTTAGCTACAGGTGCAGGATTATTTGTTCTGATTACTTCAATCGGTGATATCTCCGGCGCACATTTCAATCCTGTCGTTACTTTAGCAATGTATTTTACCAACAAGATTAAAAAAAATTTAATTATCACTTATATCTCGGCTCAAATCTTAGGTTGCATGTTAGGGGTAATGTTAGCAAATTTTATGTTTGATCTTCCTTTGTTGCAGCTTTCACAGAAGATTAGACCTGGAATAAATATTTTTACAGCTGAGATCATTGCAACTTTTGGATTAATTTTTGTGATATTTGGATCTTTAAAGAGTGGCAAACTTGCGGTCGCTTCATCAGTAGCTACTTTTATTACAGCAGGGTATTGGTTTACCTCTTCAACTTCATTTGCAAATCCAGCGGTAGCAATCGCAAGAACTTTTACAGACACATTTACTGGAATTAATTACTTAAATACTCCTAGCTATATCATTGCTGAGATGCTTGGTGGAATATTGGCTGTCTATTTAATCAGAAAAATTATTTTGTAATTGGAGGGCAGCCCAAGGTAATATTGATACCTTGGGCTAATTAATTAACGAAACAGTGGGAGACTGTTAAGTTATTAATAATTCAAAATTATAAAAGAAATATTTAAATTAAGTTAAAAATTTATTAAATTTAAGAATAAATAATATTAGAACTGACATTCATCTCTTTTGCTAAATTTTTAAGTCTTTTAGTTACTTGTTTTGAGACTATATCACTATGATTGTTAGGTATTTTCAAAAAAATAGTCTTATTTCTTTTATAAATTTTAAATTCATCTAACAATAACGAAGACATGCTTGTAAGTGACTCTGCTAATCTTAAAGCAGATCCCACTTGCTTTGAGGATAAAATCTCGTTGTTATTTAATAAGGCTAAAAACTGATAATTCGGGTTATATTTTAAGCCACAATGTCTCCAAAAACTTGCTGATGCAACTTTTACTCTATCTCTATGTTCTAGTTTTAGTAATGGAGTATTTAACACTTCCATAAAAACTAGCTCTGCTTTCTGAAAAGCGCCCAGGCCCCAATCCATTTTACTTAAGATACAAGCCAAGGTTAGTAATCTTCGATTAAAATATTCGTTGTCTTCAAACAATGGTGAAATAAAATTAAAATATTTCTCAAAACTCTTTCCATAGTCCCCTTTTTTAAAAGATATACCATCAGTTTTTAATTTGAAAATTTCATCCTCGCTCATTCCTTGATTTATAATTGTACTCATATGTCCTTCTCTCAATCCACTAATTGAACAAATAATTTTTGAGGGGCTTGCTGCTTCAATTATTTCGTTAAGTATTATAGAGCTAAAAGGCAAATAGGGAGTTCTAGATTTAGTTATATACTCCATTGATTTTAAAGATGATTTATTAAATTTTGAAATCCTATTTAAGTATTTAACTGCTACATCTTTTGAGAGCTTATATTGATGCAAAATATGTAATGGGTGTTTTTCTTTAAAGAGATGATATTTAAATAATGATCTCCAAGTGCCTCCTACCAAATAAATATTTTTGAATTTCTTTTTATAAAGCCATTTTTCATCTTTTAAAAGTTTTCTAACATATTTTCCCAAATTTCTTTTTTTTATAATGGGATTATTTTCAAGTCTTAATACTCCAAGAGGCAAAGAGGTTGTTTCGAAAATTTGATTTTTAGAAACTCTGGCAAGTTCTAAACTTCCGCCTCCTAAATCTGCAACTAGTCCATCTACTTCATCAAATCCTACAATTACACCGTTTGCTGATGTTCTTGCTTCTTCCTCGCCAGATAATACTAGTGGTTTTTTATTAAATATTTTTTCAATTTCTCTTAAAAAATTTTTTGCATCAGTAGCCTCTCTAAAAGCTGCTGTAGCAATAATTTCTAAATCTTGAACGTCTGAAATATCTAAAATTTCTTTAAATCTATTTAAAACTTTTAAAGAACTTTTAATTCCATCAGGGTTTAGTTTCTTAGATTTATCTAGATTTTTTCCAAGTTTGCAAACTGCTTTTTCATTAAAAACCGGAATTGGAGAAATTTTAAAATTATCGTATATGAGCATTCTTACTGAATTTGATCCAAGATCTATTATGGCTTGCTTAGACTTTTTATTAGACTGAAATTTAAAAAGATTTTTTAATTCTGGTTTCATTTTACTAATCTTAAATTTTGAGGTTTAGCTCTTAAAATTGACTTACCACGTCCTGATAAACTTGGGTTCTTCATGAAATAAGAATGTGCGGAAAAGCCTTTTTCTTGTTCTTTATGATAGTTTCCCAAACTATCTAAATACCATGTTTCTGATTTATCTTTAAAGTTGGCTAACATAATTTGATCTAAAATTTGCTCATGCACAGTATTATTTTCTATCGGAATTATAATTTCAATTCTTCTATCTAAATTTCTAGGCATTAAATCTGCAGATGAAATATATACCTGATTCTCTCGAGAGGGCATAGAACTACCATTTGCAAAACAATAAATTCTTGAGTGTTCTAAAAATCTGCCAATAAGGCTTTTTACTTTTATATTTTCAGATTGACCTTTAATTCCAGGTCTTAAGCAACATACTCCTCTTACCGATAAATTTATTTTTACTCCTGCGTTTGAAGCTTCGTAAAATTTCTTAATAATTCCAGGGTCTACAAGAGAATTCATTTTTGCCCATATTTCTGCAGGTTTTCCTTTATTTGCATTTACTATTTCATTTTCAATTTTTTCTTCAAAAAAATTCCTACTATTTAATGGAGACATAAAAATTTTATTCAATTTTTTTGGTTTTGCATAACCAGTTACATAATTAAAAAATTTTTCGACATCTTTGGCCAAGTCTTGATTAGAGCTAAACAGTGATAAGTCAGTATAAATTTTTGCGTTAATAGGATGATAGTTTCCTGTGCCTAAGTGAACATAGCTTCGCGTTTTAGCTCCTTCTTTTCTTAAAACTAAACTTGCCTTTGCATGCGTTTTATATTTTGCGAATCCATAAACAATTTGAACACCAGCTTTCTCTAGTTTCCTAGATAATTCAATATTAGCTTCCTCATCAAATCGAGCTTTTATTTCTATTACGGCTGTAACAACTTTTCCGTTTTCTGCTGCTCTACTAAGTGCTTTTACGATAGGAGAGTCAGGTGTGGTTCGATACAAAGTTTGTTTGATACCGATAACTTTGGGATCTTTTGCTGCAGCTTCTAAAAATTGAATTACTACATCAAAAGTTTCAAAAGGGTGGTGTACAACAAAATCTTTACTTCTTATAGCTGAAAAAAATTTATCATCAAATTCCTTCAATCTTTCAACTTCTCTAGGATTAAACTTTTTAAATCTCAGCTTTGGATCTTTCTTTTTACAAATTTCATCTATATCTTGTATTCCAACCAATCCTTCAACCTCATAAATATGATCTTCATCCATTTTAAATTTTTTTGAAATAAAATTTAAAAGTTTTTTGTTTGAATTAGTGAGTACTTCGAGTTTAACTACGTTTCCCCTTCTTCTTTTCTTAATTGCTTTTTCAAAATATCTCACAAGATCAGCAGCTTCATCATCTATTTCAATTTCGCTGTCTCTAATTATTTTAAACTGCAAACTTGCCTCGATATTATGGTCTGGAAATATTTCATTAGCAAATTTACAAATTACGTCATCAATTGTGACAAATTCATTTATTGTTTCAGAATTGTTTAGCGATATAAATTTTGGAAGTGCTTTTGGTATAACTATAATTGCATTTAGTTCTCTTTTTTTTTTTATTCTAGTCATTCTTAGTAAAATTGCTTGGCCTTTATTTGGTATAAAAGGAAAGGGATGTGATGGGTCAATGGCAGTAGGTGTTATTATAGGATAAATTGTTTCCTGAAAATATTCTCTTAGATACATAAGATCCTTCTTATTTAGTTCTGACATTTTTCGAATGAAAATTTTTTCTTTCGATAGCTCTTTTTTCAACTCTAGGAATGCTTCGTTTTGCTTCTTTAATAGATCTTTAGTTTTTAATACGACCCTATTCAATTGATCCTCTGCAGTTAATCCATCTGCGCTTAATTCGTCAAAACCATCTTTAATTTGATTAAAAAGTCCAGCAACTCTTACCATAAAAAATTCATCTAAATTTGTACCTGCGATTGATAAAAATTTTACTCTTTCAAATAGAGGATTTGTTTTATCTTTTGATTCTTCTAAAACACGATCATTAAACTGAAGCCAAGATAATTCTCTGTTTATGAGTTGATTGCTAATATTAGCGTTTTCTGAAAATGATGCTTTCGACATATTTAAATGTTAAATTAAAAATATGTTTAAATTATATGCGATGAGACATGCTAAATCTAGTTGGGATTTTCCAGATTTAGATGATCATGACAGGCCATTGAATAAAAGAGGGGTAAATTCAGCAAAATTAATTTGTGAATTTTTTATTAAAAAGAAATTAAAATTTGATTTAGTTTATTGCTCATCCTCTAAAAGGACAATACAAACATTAAATATATTGTCAGAAAAAATCAGTTTTAAGAAAATTATTAAAAAAAAAGCGCTTTATCATGCTAGTGAGGATGAAATTATTCATATCTTAAAACAAACAGTTGATAATTATAAAACTTTACTTTTAATCAATCATGAACCTTCAATTAGTGAACTCATAAATCGAATCTGTCTTAAAGAAAACTCTGAACAATTTAAAAATTTAAAAAGAAAATTTCCTACTGCAGCCGTTGCTGAAGTAAGTTTTAATTTCAATGATTGGGAAAAGTTATCAAAAGTTAAAGGAAAATTAATATCATTTATAAAGCCAAAAGATCTTCAAGCATCTAAGGAATAGCCAGCAGATCTAACTGTTCTGATAAGATCTTTCTTGCCATCAATATTTATTGCTTTTCTTAGTCTTCTTATATGAACATCTATAGTTCTGGACTCAACATAAATATCATCTCCCCATACAGAATTTAGAAGTTGCTCACGCGAATATACTCTTTTTGGATTCTTTATTAAAAAATCAATTAGTTTAAATTCGGTTGGGCCGACTATAACTTGTTTATCTGCTCTATAAACTCTTCGTTGAACTCTATCTACTTTTAGATCCTCAAACTCTACAACATCAGCGGCAACGCTTGGTTTAGATCTCTTTAATAAAGCGTTAACTCTTGCAATAAGTTCTTTTTGGCTGAATGGCTTAGTTACGTAGTCATCAGCTCCTGTTTCAAATCCTTTTAGTTTGTCTTCTTCTTCACCTTTGGCTGTTAACATAATGATTGGGATATTTTTGTGAAGATTACTTCTTTTCAAATTTTTACAGACTTCAACACCTGAGATATCTGGCAACATCCAATCTAATAAAATTAAATCAGGATTTTTCTCCTTTATATTTCTAATAGCTTCTTCTCCATTGACTGCATAATCAACTTTGTGACCCTCTTTTTCTAAATTGTATTTAAGTAAAGTTACGATGGGCATTTCATCTTCAACTATGAATAAATTTGCCCTCATTATCCTTTTGGTCGGTCTCCCTCTAAATAATCTCCTGTAATCAGAAAATAAACTTGCTCTGCAATATTGGTTGCATGATCTCCAATCCTCTCAATATTTTTAAGCATGAAAAGTAGTTGGGTTACTTTTTGTATATCGTTTTTATTTTTTTCTAAATGCTTTACTGCAGCTTCCATATTAGAATTAGTCATTTGATCTATTTCTTCATCAGAATTCCAAACATTTTCTGCTGTATCTTTAGCTCTATGTAAATACGAATTTAAAACTGCATTGACTTGTTTTGATGCTTTTAAACCAGCTATTTCGAAATTTTTAGTAATATCATTAGGTAAATCAGTTCCAATTTTAGTTAATCGTTTTGAGATGTTTTTTGCTAAATCACCAATTCTCTCTAAGTCTGAAGAAATTTTTAAGGCAACAACTGTTTCTCTTAAATCTATTGCCATAGGTTGCCTTAAGGCAATCAAATTTACAACTTGCTCTTCTATATTTATTTCATACTTATCAGTCAATTCGTCATCTTTGATAGATTTTTCTGCTAAACTAATGTCTTTTTTAATTAAACATTGAATAGTGTTTTCAAGCTGTTTCTCAACTCCAGTTCCCATTTTCACTATTGTATCTTTTAATAACTGAAGTTGCTCTTCGTAAGATTTTACAATGTGCGGTTTTTCACTCATTAACCAAACCTTCCTGTAATGTAATCCTGAGTTTGCTGGTTGTCAGGATTTTTAAATATTTTATCTGTTGGTCCAAATTCTATAAGTTTTCCCAAATGAAAGAAACCTGTTTTTTGAGATACCCTAGCTGCTTGTGACATTGAGTGGGTAACTATCACAATTGTGACCTCTTTTTTAAGATCATCTATAAGTTCTTCAATTTGAGCTGTTGCTATTGGGTCAAGCGCTGAACATGGTTCGTCCATAAGAATCACTTCTGGACTTACAGATATAGCTCTAGCAATACATAGTCGTTGCTGTTGACCTCCTGATAAACCAGTTCCGATTTCATCAAGTCTATCTTTAACTTCGTTCCACAAGGCAGCTTTTTTCAAACTTGTTTCAACTATTTGATCCATTTCTTCTTTGCTCTGTGCAATACCGTGAATAGTAGGCCCATAAGCTACATTTTCATAAATTGTTTTAGGGAACGGATTGGGTTTTTGAAAAACCATACCAACGTTTTCCCTAAGTCTCACAACATCTAATTGTCTTGAGTTGAGTTCTAGGTCATCCATTTTAATACTACCTTCAACTCTGCAAATATCTATAACATCGTTCATTCTGTTCAAGCATCTTAAGAAAGTAGACTTTCCACATCCAGATGGTCCAATTAAAGCTGTAACCTCTTTTTCTGCTATATTTATAGAGACATCAAATAATGCCTGTTTAGATCCGTAATATACATTTACATTTTCTGCTATAATTTTACTCATTTAACTCCATTTCTTTTCAAATTTGTGTCTAACGATTTGAGCTGCCAAGTTCATTAAAATTAAAAAAGCTAGAAGCACCATAATACATGCAGATACTTTTTCAACGAAACCCCTCTCAGCACTTTCAGACCATATATATATCTGAACTGGTAAACTTGCAGCAGGATCAACTGGCGTACCAGGTATTGTGTTTACAAAAGCAACCATTCCTATTAAAATTAAAGGGGCTGTTTCCCCTAAAGCTTGAGCCAAGCCAATTATCGTTCCAGATAAAGTTCCAGGCATTGATAGTGGCACAGTATGATGCATGGTTGTTTGCATATTGCTTGCACCCATCGCTAAAGCAGCTTCTCTTATACTTGGTGGTACAGCTTTTAATGATGCTCTTGCAGCAATAATTATTGTTGGTAATGTCATAAGAGACAAAGTAATTCCTCCAACAAGTGGTGTCGACCTTGGTAAATTAAAAACTGCTAATAAAACACCAAGACCTAGCAAACCAAAGACTATCGATGGAACGGCTGCTAAATTATTAATGTTTACTTCTATAAAATCTGTAAATTTATTTTTTGGTGCAAATTCCTCGAGATAAATTGCTGCTAGCACTGCGATAGGAAATGAAAACGCTAAACATACTAATATACTAAAAACTGTTCCCATAAACGAGCTAGCTATACCTGCTAGTTCAGCCTCTCTTGAGTCAGGACTTGTAAAAAAACTAATGTTAAACTCTGATAAAATATCTCCTCTTTCATTAAGCATATCGTAAATCTGCAACTGGTAATCATTTACTCTTCTATTCTCCTCAGGAATATCTCTTGGATAATTTCCCTTATGAACTTGATCAACATCATCAGAAGCTGTTAATTTTATGGGCACTATTTTACCTAGATAGTCTGGATTTTTTAAAAGTAGATCTTTAACCTCTGCCTCATATTTATACGAAACCATTTGTATCAATTGACGATCCTCTTCTTCAGGAAGTCCAGGATCTAATGAGGTCACAGCTTTGTAAGCAACATCATAATAGTCTGCATTTTCTAAATCATCTTTTGATGGGCTTTCTGCATCGATTAAAAGTAATTCTTTATCATAATGAACTTCTGTTACTATCCAAGTTTTTTGGAAAGCTGAGTAACCTTTTGAAAATATCTGAAACATAAAAACTGCTAAAAAGGTTAAAGCTAATCCTATAGCTATTTTGCCATACCATTGAAATCTTCTTTCAGCGTTATATCTTTTTTTTAATAAATTTTTCTTAAAACTATTCATATTTTTCCCTATATTTTTTAACAACTGAAAGAGCGATTACATTTAAGAATAAAGTTACTATAAATAAAGATATTCCTAAGGCAAAAGCTGATTGAGTTTTTGGATCTCCGAATTGTTGGTCTCCAATTAAAATTACAACAATTTGCGCTGTAATGGTTGAAGTTGATTCAAGTGGATTCATTGTAAGATTAGCCGCTAATCCTGAGGCCATTACAACAATCATTGTTTCTCCCACCGCTCTCGATACTGCTAAAAGTATCGAACCTACAATACCAGGTAAGGCTGCTGGAAAAATTACTTTTTTTACAGTCTCAGATTTTGTTGCGCCCATTGCGTAACTTCCATCTCTTAAATTTTGGGGTACTGCTGTTATAACGTCATCGCTTAAACTTGAAATAAAAGGAATTATCATTACTCCCATAACTGCTCCTGCAGCTAAAGCGCTCTCCGATGAAACTTCTAAACCCATCGCGTTACCTATTTCTTTAACAAAAGGACCGACGGTTAAAGCTGCAAAAAAACCGTATACCACTGTTGGAATACCAGCTAAAATCTCAATAATAGGTTTCGCATATTTTCTCACGCCTCTTCCGGCATACTCAGATAGATAAATCCCGCTTAACAAACCTATGGGGATGGCAACACACATTGCAATAAAAGCAATAAAAAAAGTTCCGACAAATAAAGGTACAGCTCCGAAAGCATCCTTCATTAATTCAGGATCTGGCTGGCCATCTCTTACAAAAGTTTTAGCAGGATACCAATGAGTTCCGAATATAAAGTCAAAGATTTTTACTGCTTGAAAAAATCTAATCGCTTCGAATAAAAGTGAAAAAATTATTCCGATTGTAACTAAAACTGCGCCTAATGATGCAACAAATAATACCCATTTAAGAAAAATTTCTACTGGTTCCCTCATTCGGTCATTTTTCTGAACAGATCTATATGCAAAACTCAGAGAGAAAATTAAAATTGCTAAAATAATTGCTACTTTAGCACTGTTAGCTATTCCTTTTAGTTGAATATACTTATTGGCAGACTCATCTAAAAAATTAGTAATATTTCCCGTGTAAGTTCCTACGGCTAATGCTTTAACTTTTGTGTAAATAAGCTGAAGCTCATTTTTTGTTAAATTTTGGTCGGTGTAATCTTGTAAAATAAATGTTTTAACGATTGATGGTTCAAAAACTGACCATAGGACAAAAATTATTAGTGCTGGTGCAGCACACCACGCAGCTAAATAATATCCATAAAATTTTGGTAATGCCGTAAGTCTTTGTGATGATTGAATAACTAGAGCTTTTTTTCTACCGAAATAATAACTTGAGAAAGCTAAGAGAATAATAAAAGTTACTAGTATTAAATTCATATTGAGCTTCCAAGATAAAAAAGGGGGTAAAATACCCCCTTTTTGTTTAATTGATACTACTACTTCTTAGCAGGCATGTTAACTAACTTCGTAGCGTTAGTTCTAGATGTTTTGTATAACTTGCTATCTAGAGGTACTAGCCCGATATCAGTTAAATAACCTTTTTTACCCATAGCTTTTTTACTTGTGAACTCTTTTACGAATTCATGTAAGCCAGGTACAACGCCCACGTGAGCTTTTTTCACGTAGAAGAATAAAGGTCTTGCAACTGCGTAACTGTAATCTTGAATCGAAGATAGACTTGGTTGACCACCTTCAATGCTTGCAGCTTGCAATTTATCTTTTGCAGCTAAGAAATAACTGAAACCAAAGAAACCGAACATTTCTTTGTCCGCAGCTAATTTTTGAATAATAAGTGAGTCGTTCTCACCAACTTCAATTACCGCACCATCTTCTCTTAACGCTTTATATTTAGCGCCAGCTTTTTTAGAAGCATCATCGATACCTTTTTTCATTACTAATGAATTCCAAGCATCTCTTGTTCCTGATGTTCCTGGAGGCACCATAACTTTGATAGGGTAGTTTGGTAATGATGGGTCGATATCACTCCAATTTTTATATGGATTTGGTACTAACGCACCATCTTTAGCAACTTCTTTTGCTAATGCTGCCCATAATTGTTTTTTTGTAAAGTTTACTGGTTTAGCATCTTTAGAATAAGCTAACGTTATTCCGTCGTTACCAACTGTAATCTCTACGATTTCTTCAACACCATTTTTTTGACATAGCGCATACTCTTTAGCCTTCATAGCTCTAGATGCATTTGTTACGTCTGGGTGCTCTGTACCAACTCCAGCACAGAATAATTTAGCTCCACCACCTGTTCCTGTTGACTCGATTACTGGTGTTTTAAATTTACCAGACGAACCAAATCTTTCAGCAACGATTGTTGCATACGGGAATACAGTTGAAGAACCTACGATTTTAATCTGATCTCTAGCTTGAGCAGAAGTTACAACTAACATTGCAACTAATGAAGCTAAAGCGATTGATAGTTTTCTCATTGTTTATCCTTTCATTTATTAATTAATTAACAAACATTGGATTCATAGAATTAAGAGGACTCTTAATTATTACAGATATGTTACAAATTTATTAAAATGATAACTTTTTAGTTGAACTTTCTAGTTATCTCGATTTGTTGATAATCAGAGGCTAAAGACCCTCCGCAACTAAAAGGTCTTACTTTATTTTTAACAGCGTAGGATTGAGTTGGCTTTAATGTAACTTCTAGTTGTACAAAGTTAACTAACTTTTGAGTAAATCCTTTATCATATCTCCAAGCATTCCATTGTGTAGGAGCAGTGAATACTTCGGTTAAATAAGATGCAGCTTGCGAGTGAATCATATTGCTCTCGTTTTGTCCTTTTAAAAGATTATTTTTAACTTTTTCAAAAATTTTTCTACATTTAATTGAGTCCACCATGTACGAGTTAGCATTTAAATGAGTGCTCATCGGTGCTGACACAATTAATTGAATTCCATCGTATCTTCTTGAAAATAAAGCTTCAGTATAAATTGTAGATACATTTTTATTATCTACTTCAAGAACTAAATCGTTTTTAGCTTGCTTAAGATCGTTTTTCAGTCTTAGGAGCCCAAGATCAAAAACTGTAAGAGGTTGAGAACGTAAAGTTTTCTCTATTAAATTTACATCTGCTTTAACAGTTGTAAAAATTAAAATTAATAAAACCAGACTTATATAATTCATTAATCTAGTCATACTAAAACTTTAACTATTTTGCCGTCTATCTCAAGACAAAATTTAACAAAACTGTAATATTTGCTAAAATTTTGAAAAATGGACCTTTATTTCGGTGCCATTTTGAGGTTCACTTTTTATTTCTAGTTCTCCTCTATGCTGATTAACAATGTGCTTCACGATCGCCATTCCAAGTCCAGTGCCACCAACTTTTTTACTTTTAGCGGCATCAACTCTAAAAAATCTTTCAGTAATTCTCGGAAGTTGTTCAGTTGGAATCCCAATACCATTATCTTTAATGGACACGATATAAGAATCTCCTATAACTTTTCCATTACCTTGCCCGCAATTAATTTCAATCTTTTTATTTTTTTCTGAATATTTTATACTGTTATCAATAATATTTGAAAAAACTTCAATTAATTTTTCATAATCGCCTTTAATAAAGAAATCATCTTTTATATTATTTTTAAATTCAAAAGATTTTAAATTTTTTTGATGGATATCTTCAACGTTACTTAAAATTTCTTTTAAATTTACTTTATCTTGAGGCTGTATATGTTCCTGTAGCTCTATTCTACTTAATGAAAGTAAATCTTTAATTAAGCTTTCCATCCTATCAGCTTGCTCAAGCATTATCGGTATGAATTTTTTTTGTGCTTCTAAATCATCTTTCGCATGTCCGCTTATAGTTTCTAAAAATCCTTTAATAGAAACTAGAGGCGTTTTAAGTTCATGGCTGACATTGGCTACAAAATCAGATTTGAACCTTTGCGCTTTTATAATATCAGTTAAATCTTTTAGAAATAAAATAACTGTATCAGGATCATCGACAAATGAGGTCGGTCCAGAAAATAGATGAACTTTAAAGAACTGAAATGAGGGAGAAGATAATTCTAAATCCATAGTAATTGTCTCTTTTTTTGAAAGCACTAAATCAATATTTTGGAGTAAATCAGGAACTCTCAATAAAGTGGCCACGTGCTTGTTTAAATTATTTTCTCCAAATTTTTTTTTGGCGCTATTATTAAAAAATTTGATATTTTTAAATTTATCTACAATTAAAATTAAATCATCGATTTGATTTATAATCTTTACTTGCTCATTAGTTTTTTCAATATTTTCATTGGTGATGTCTTCTACCTCTTCTTTAATATCACCTGGTTTATTATCTCTCTTAACATCAGATCTTGCATCCATACCTGCTACGATTGATTTTCTTGATACTGCAATAACTACGATCACAATTAACCCTGCGAGTGTGTAAAATAACAATTCCATAACTAAATTATACTTCAAGCAAAAGGTTTTTAAAGAACATCTTTGTAACAGATTTGAAATAAATTCTTCATATTATTGAAAGGTGAATCGCTTACTTACTTTAAATGTTGAAAAATTTTAAAAAATTACAAAATAATAAGTTACTTATTAATACAAGTAATTTCTTTCAACCGACTTTTGATTGTTATTTGGCTGACAGCAAATCTGAAATAAAAGCTGCCCAAAGATTAAGATATAAAGTATTTTTTTCAGAACGAGAAAATAAAATCATAAAACTCAATTCATTTAAAAGAGAAACTGACGATTACGATAAATATGCAGACCATATAATTGTTACTTTTAAAAAAACTAAATTTAGTAAAACTAAAGTTATTGGAACTTATAGACTTTTAAAACAAAGTATTGCTTTAAAAAATAACGGCTTTTATTCATCTAATGAATATGACCTTTCTAATCTTCTAAAATCAAATAAATATAATAACCTATTAGAGTTAAGTAGATCTTGTATTAATAAAAAATTTAGAAAAAAAAATGTTTTACAACTTATGTGGAAGAAAATTCATGAATACGTTGTCGAGAACAAAGTAGATGCCTTATTTGGAACAGCTAGTTTTTTAGAAACAAATGTAAAAGTAATTGAACCAGAACTGAAATTCCTAAATGATAATTTTACAATGCCTGATGAAATTAAAGTAAAGGCGCTCGATGAATATAAAGTAAATTTGAGCAATGCTATACCTACACTATCAAAATTGGATATTGCAAAAAAATTACCTACTCTAATTAAAGCATATCTGAGGTTAAATGCTTATATCGGAGACGGTGCAGTTTTAGATAATCACTTTAAAACCACTGATGTTTTCGTTTTTCTTCCTTTTTCTAAAATTAAAGAAACTTATCTAAAAAAATTTAGCAATTAATTAACCGATCATTTATAAAGTAAGGATGCGTTCTTTCATCGAAAGTATTTTCAAATTTAAAAAAATTAGAAAGATTTATAAAGATAATTACAATGATCCAGATTTTAACGAAAATTTTTGGGCTAAGGCTTTAAAAATATTAAATATTTCTTATAAAGTTGATGGTAAAATCAATATTCCTTCTTCTGGTCCTTGTTTGATTATTTGTAATCATCCTTTTGGGATAGCTGATGGTTTAATTATCAGTGCTCTGGTTGCAGAAGTAAGAAAAGATTATAAAATATTAATTAACGAAGAACTTGCTGAAGTTGATCACATAAGAAAGTACTTATTTCCATTAAGTTTTATAAAAACTAAGGATGCAAAAATTTCTAACATCAATTCAAAAAATAGAGCGGTTACTCACCTTAAAAATAATGGCTTGCTCATTACCTTTCCTTCTGGGGAAGTTGCAACTTCTAAATTCATTTTTGATAAAGCTAAAGAAAGAGATTGGAAACCTTTGGTGGCTTCAATTTATAAACAATCCCCATGTGATATTACTCCAGTTTTTTTTTCAGGCCAAAATAGTTTATTTTTTCAATTTGTGGGATTTATAAATAATAATTTGAGAAGAATTTTATTTGTTCAGGAACTTCTAAATAAAAAAAATAAAACAATAAGCTTAACTATCGGTAAATCTTTTAAAATCACGGAATATACGAAAGAAAACAATTTCCATTTAGCTGAACAGATGAGAAAAAAAGTTTTATCTTTGATTAATTAGGAACAGCAGCTTTTAAAAAAATTTTAGCGCAATTTTCCCAAGTATATTTTTTTGCATGTTCCACGCATGCTTGTCTATCTGCTTTTAAAGCTTCTTCAGCGGCTATTTTTAAATTGTGATTTAAAGAACCAATATTTGTTCCGTTAAAAATATCTTTCGGTCCTGCTACTGGGTAGGCAGCTACAGGTAAACCACATTTTAATGCTTCAATGATTACGATACCAAAAGTATCTGTTTTACTAGGGAAAACAAAAACATCAGAGGAAGCAAAATAACTTGCTAACTCACCATTTGTTCTTTCGCCTTTAAAAATAGCACTCGGATATTCTTTTTTAAGTTTGGTTAAATCTGGCCCTTTCCCTACAATTAATTTAGTTCCGTCTAAATCTAAATCTAAAAATGCTCTAATATTTTTTTCAATAGAGACTCTTCCCACATATAAAAAAATTGGTCTTTTATATTCTAGGTTAATTTTTTTAGGATTTTGAAAACTGCTGTGATTAGCGCCTCTTGTCCAGACTACCATTTGATCTTTATTAAAACCAATTTCTTTTAATTCCTCTTTCATGGACTGCGTTGTGACTAATATTTTCTCTGCTTTTTTATGAAAATTTTTAAGAAATTTTTGTGCCAATTTTATAGGTAAGTAAGGATAGTAAAGTTTTAAATATTTATCAAACTGCGTGTGATAAGAAGTTGTAAATTTTATGTTATTCTTAACACAATATCTTTTAGCAAAAATTCCGATCGGGCCTTCCGTAGCTATGTGAACAACATCAGCTTTAGCTTTTTTTATTAAAGTTCCAACTCTTGGCCAAACATTTAAGGAAAGTTTGATTTCGTTGTACTTCGGCATTGGAATAGTAAAAAATAGATTTGGTTCAATATATTCAACATCATGACCAATCTTTTTTAATTCATCACCTAAATTTTTAAGAGTTCTACAAACTCCATTAACTTGAGGATACCATGCGTCAGTACAGATAAGAACTTTCATTATTTGTTTACAACTTTTAGATAAGGTTCATAGTTCACTACTTCTTGTCTAAGCTTATCCCATTCGATAATTTCCATTCTTCCATCAAAATGTTCTACTAAAGCTGTACAACTCTCCACCCAATCGCCACAATTTAAATAATTAATACCTTCTAAGTTTTGATTTGCAGCTTTATGAATATGACCACAGATTATTCCATCTACTTTTTTTCTTTTAGCAAAATTTGCAATTGTTTTTTCATACTCACCTATATATTTGACTGCATTTTTAACTTTGCTTTTTAAAAATCTTGCTAAAGACCATTTATCTTTTCCAAGTCTTCTTCTAAAAAAGTTTATTACAACATTTATAGTTAGCAACCAGTTGTAAGCTACTGACCCAATTTTAGATAACCATTTGGCATACTTCATTACCCCGTCCCATGCATCTCCATGAACAACGATATATTTTTTTTTATTTACTGTTTCATGAACCACTCTATTGACCATTTTAATATCACCAAAATTCAATGGTATCATTTTTCTAAACATTTCATCATGGTTGCCTATAATGTAGTGCACCTTGGTACCATGGCGAGCTTTTCTTAAGGTTTTTTGAATTACGTCATTATGTTCTTGTGGCCAGTAAAATCTTTTTTTTAATTCCCAAATATCAATTATGTCTCCAACTAAATACAAGTTTTCTGATCTTGTATGTTTATAAAACTCCAAAAGTTTATTGGCTTGGCATCCTCTTGTTCCAAGATGCACATCTGAAATAAATATACTTTTGTAGCTTAAAACTTTACCATTAGTTTTAGTTTGTATTGTATTCATAAATTTTGTAAAACGAATCTCTAGTAATAGTAGAATCATAAAACTGTTACAGAATTGTTAAAATATGAATAATAAATTGAATTTTGCGGTGATATTTAACGCTAATGCAGCAGGTGGTAGAAAACTTAAGTTAATAAATAAGGTTATTTATCTTTTAGAAAAAAATCACCTTGTAGATCTTTTTAAAACTGAAAGCGAAGATCATGCAAGAAAAGTGTTTAAAAAGTTGTCTAATAAAAAATTTGATCGGTTAGTGTTTGCTGGTGGTGACGGAAGTGTTTGCTTTGGTATCAATGAAATGTTTAAAAGTGATAATTTAAAAGACAAATTAGTTGGATACATACCTGCTGGCACTGCAAATATTTTACAAATAGAAACTCAAATTAAGAAAAAGGCGGAAGAGATTTACAACGTCCTCGTATCAGATAATCATAAGAAAATTTCATTAGCAAAAATAAATGATAGGTACTTTTTCTTGATGGCTGGTGTAGGTTTTGATTCTCGAATTGTTGAGTCCATAAATACTAATATTAAAAAGTATCTTGGAAAAGTAATTTTCGCTTTAAAAGGTTTTCAGCATTTTTTATTTTTAAAAAATAATAAAATGGAGGTTGAGGTAGATAATGAAAAAATTATGGCTGATTGGATTTTATGTACTAATTCAAAATACTATGCTGGTCCCCATTCTATAACAAATGATACAAATATATTTGAAAACAGGATAGTGGCTTACATATTTAAAGACTTGACCAGAATAAAATTGCTTTATTATATTTGGTTGATTTTAACCAAGGGTGACTTAACTCCTGCAAAAAGTGTGATTAAAAAAGAATTGAACAATTTAAAAATAAATGGTGTAAACAATAAAGTTCTATCGCAGGTTGATGGTGAAAATTGTGGTTACGTAAACAGTCTTGTAATCCAAAAAACAGACAGATTTATAAATTTATTAGTTCCCTGAGATTTTCTAAATTTTTTTCAACTTTGAGTTTAAAAGATTTTTTTTAATTTCATTTGAAAAATTTTGTAGATTATTTTAGATTTTTCTTTTTTGGAGGAACAATATGAAAAGAAAGTTAAAAAAAAACGAAAAGAAAAAGAAAAAAATACTTAAATCAATCGATAAGCTTAAAAATAAGATAAGCACTAAACAAAAAAAACTATCAAAGATTGAACTAAGGATAGCTAGTATCGAGAAAAAAATCGCTGAAAAAAGAGCTAACAAAAATAAAGAACCTATCACAGCATCTTTAAATAATTAATTTATAAATAAATTAAATGCCCCTGATTTAAAAAATCAGGGGTTTATTTTACATTTCCAAAGAGATTTAAAAGTATAACACCTGCTATGATTAAGATTAAACCTATAGTCCCATAGATATTTGGAGTTTGATTATATTTAAATATACCAAATAAAGTTACTGCAGTTATAGTTAAAGCGCCATAAGTTGCGTAAGTAAAGCCAACTGGAATTATTGTCATTGCTTTTGAAATGCAAAATAAACAAACCACAATACTTGTAACACAAAAAATTGTTGGGCTTATTTTTGAAAATCCCTCAGTTGTTTTTAAAAAACCATTAGAGGCAATCCCTGTGATAATTGCTAAAGCCAGATATATATATCCTGATAGTAAAGTCATACTTTTCATTTAAGCTTTTGCAAATTGACCTCCGTCTTTATATCTCCATAACCATTTCTTCATTTCCTCTTCAACATTTGATGGTTCAATATCTAAATCTTTCAAAGTTAGATGACTGTTAGATACTACGTTATCAGCTTCTGATAAAATCTCACATTGATCTTTTGTTAAAATTGGAGGTATCGGTAATAGATCAGTAATTGTACTTTGAATTTTTGCTATAGGCATTGGCATTGGTACGACAAATCTTTTTTTATTTATTGTCTTTAAGATTGATTTAACCATATCACCGAAACTAATTACTTTCGGTCCACCAATCTCGTAAATTTTTCCTTCATTACCTTTAAGTTCAATGGCTTGAACAATAGCATCAACAACGTCCTCTACTAAAATAGGTTGAAACTTATAATTTATTCCAACAACTGGAATGATGGGCAGAATGCTTAATTTCGAAAAAAGATTTGTAAAATTATCTTCGGTTCCACAAACAACACTTGGTCTTATTATCACAGTACTTTTAAAATTATTTAAAGCTTTAACTTCACCTTGGTATTTTGATTTTTGATAAAGTGATTTTGAATTTTCATTAGCCCCAATAGCTGAAACGTGAATAAATTTTTTTACTTCTGTATCTGAACAAATTTTAGCTACTGCTTCAGGTATATTTGCATGAATATTATAAAATTTTTGCTTTCTTGTCTCATAAAGAATTCCAACTAGATTAATAACTACATCTGAATTTTTTATGGCTTCTTTTAATTCAAAAAAGTTTTCTGGATTCCAATTGACTAATTCTATTGATCCTGGAGTTGCTTGTGTTTTTAAATAACCTTTTTCAAAGGGCTTTCTTGTAGAAATGATACATCTGTAGTTTTTCTTGGTCAAATTTCGAACAAGATATCTGCCTATAAAACCACCACCACCTAAAATTGTGCAAATTTGATTTTTCATGATATTTAGAACATTTATATATGAAAATTACTAAGTTTAAAGAGGACATAACTTCTGAAATTGCTAGCTCATTTGAGAATAGCATTGCAATAGATACTGAAGCGACTGGTCTTCAAATACCTGAAAGAGATAAATTAAGTTTAATCCAAATTTGTGACGATAAAGGTAATGTATTTATCATACAGCCTAATAAAAAAAATTACAAAGCTCCCAATTTAGTTTCTGTATTAGAAAATAATAAAATAATAAAGATTGGGCATTTTCTTAGATTTGATAAAAATGCTCTAGAGTATTTTTTAAAGTGTAAAATTAATAATATCTTTGATACTAAAATAGCCTCAAAAATAGTTAGAACATATACAGACGCACATGGTTTAAAAAATCTAGTTCAAGAGTTCTGTAATAAATCTTTAGATAAAAGACAAGGAAGCAGTGACTGGAACAAAGATATAAGTGAATTATCTGAAAAACAATTAGAGTATGCTGCTAATGATGTAGTTTACTTACACAAAATTAAGAACGAACTGGAAAAAATGTTAATTCGTGAAAATAGAATGGAAATATTTAAAAAGTGTCTTGATTTTCTTGATACAAGAGTAAAACTAGACCAAAACGGATTCAAATTTGATATTTTTGAACATTAATGAATAAAAAAAATTACATTTCTTTAGCGAACAAAGCAGCTAAAATTCAGATTCAAGAATTAAAAAAAATAAAAAAAGTTTTCAACAATTCATTTGTTAAAGCAGTTGATTTAATTTTAAATTGTAAAGGTAAGGTTATCTTAGCTGGTATTGGAAAATCAGGTTTAATAGCAAGAAAAATATCAGCTACATTCTCTAGTGTAGGAATTCCAAGTTTTTTTTGTCACCCTTCTGAAGCTTTACATGGTGATATGGGGCAAATTGAAAGAAAGGATTTATTAATAATTTTTTCTTACTCAGGAAATACTGCTGAATTATCTAATATGTTAAAATATGCAAATCGTTATAAAATAAAAATAATTGGCATAGCGTCTAAAAAAGAAAGTCTTCTATTAAAAGCAAGTGATGTAAAACTAATTCTCCCTCAAGTGAAAGAGTCAGACATCACTGGTATGGTACCAACTTCTAGTACAACCATTTCATTGTTGCTTGGAGATTGCTTGGCTACAACAGTTATGTATCAAAAAAAATTTTCTAAAGAAAAATTTAAAGTGTTTCACCCAGGTGGGAATATCGGCAAATCATTATTGTTAGCAAAAGATATTATGGTTTCTGGAAATAAAATGCCTGTAATAAATTATAATAAAAATATTAAAGAAGCTTTAATCGAAATGAATAAAAAGAAGCTTGGTGTAGTTGTGATTTTAAAAAAGAAAATAATAAAAGGATTAGTTACTGATGGTGATCTTAGAAGAGAATATAAAAAAAACGCTATGGAAAGTAATTTAAGTAAGCTCATGAATAAATCTCCATTAACTATAAGTGAAAATATGACTGCAGCAAAAGCATTATCAATTTGCAGCGACAAAAAAATTACATCACTATTAGTGGTGTCCGAGAAAGACTCTAATAAAAAAAGTAAAAAACTACTTGGAATAATCCATATTCACTTCCTGCTTCAAAACGGAATAAAATAATGTCTAGAAAAAAAAAAGTAATTTTAATTCAATCTTCTTTATTGTTTGCAGGTTTATTTATTCTGATTTTTACTTATTTAAATTTTGATAAAAGATCCTCAAATAAAATTTTTACAGAAGAGGTTAAGTTAGAAATTGATAAAAAGATTAAGAAAGACAGTACAAGTGAAAATGTATTTTACGATATAGAATATTCAGGAATAGATCTTTCAGGCAATAGATATATCCTAAAAGCAAAAGAAGCGAGAAACGATGAAAATATTGATGGTCTTTTGGATCTCAAATATGTGAACGCAGTTTTTTATTTTAAAAATGATAAAATTTTAAATATTTCTTCAGACACTGGGATGTATAATAATAGAACTTTAGACATGTTATTTGAAAAAAATGTTAAAGGTAATTACGAAGGAAGTAACTTAAACGCTGAAAAAGCTGAATATTTGAACACAAAAAATCTATTATTTATTACAGATAATGTAAAACTAGTAGATTTTAGAGGTACAATGTTGGCGGACAAATTAATATTTGATATAAAAAATAATACATTAGATATTAGTTCATCAGAGAATGAAAAAGTTAACGCAAACATAAATTACAAATGAAAAAAACCTTTAGGATCCTCAAATTTAAAAAAGATAAACCAATATTCGAAGTAAAAGATTTAAGTAAATCATTTGATGGAAGGCCAGTATTAAAAAAACTTTCATTGAAGGTTTATCCAGGAGAGTGTGTTGGTATTTTAGGACCAAATGGGTGCGGAAAGACAACTTTGTTTTCAATGTGTATTGGGGAACAAAAAATTGATGGTGGAAGAATTTTTCTTAATAACAAAAGTATAGAAAACATTCCAACACATTTAAGATCTAAAGAAGGTATTGGATATTTACCTCAACAAAGAAGTGTTTTTAATATGACTGTATATGATAATATTATTGGAATAGCACAAATTTCAATAAAAGGAACTAAGAGTCAAAAAGAAATAACTGAAAAAATTTTAGATGAATTTAACTTACAACATCTTAGAAGTTTAAGCGCATCAGTTTTGTCAGGAGGTGAAGTAAAACGTTTAATGATGGCCCGAATTATGATAAATAAACCAAAAATAGTTTTACTTGATGAACCATTAGCAGCGTTAGATCCTTTAGTAATCCAAGATATACAAAAATATATAATGAAGATTCAATCGAACGGTACATCTATTTTAGTCACTGACCATAATGTAAAAAATTTATTTGATATTACTGATAGAAGTTATGTTCTTGGTGAAAACACTGTAATTGCTGAAGGAACTTCTAGAGATCTTTTGAAGTCTACAAAAGCAATTCAACATTATTTTGGATCCAATTTTTCTTAATCCTTAGATGTCAAATAAAAGTTTTAATTTAAATATTAAAGACATAATTCCTCCATTTAGTAAAACAATAAAAGTTGATAGTGATAAATCAATTTCGATTAGAAGTTTGCTTATTGGCGCAATTAGTCAAAATTTATCAAGCGTAAAAAATATTTTAGAATCTGAAGATGTAATTTCTACAATTAATTGCCTTAAAAAATTAGGCGTAAAAATTATAAAAAAAAAGGGTATGTTAAATATATATGGCAAAGGGCTTGGTTCTCTCACAGCAAAAAAAAATTTAAAGCTTGATTTTGGTAATTCAGGAACGTTAGCAAGACTTATTATGGGATTACTATCTACGACACCTAGAATAAAATTAAATTTAACTGGCGATCATTCTTTAAGAAAAAGAAACATGAAAAAAATTATAATGCTGATGTCTGAATTCGGAGCATCTTTTGAACCAAAAAAAAAATTTAACTTTCCAATTAAGATAACATCGTCAGAAATGCCCATAGGTATAAATTATAAAGCAGGTGTATCGGCTCAATTAAAAAGTGCTGTTATACTTGCTGGGCTTAATTCATATGGTACTACTAAAATATTAGAGCAAGAGCAAAGTAGAGACCATACAGAAAAAATGCTGTCCCACAATAAAGATGTAATTAAGATTGTAAAAAAGAAAAATAAAATTATTGAAATCAGTGGAAAAAAAAAATTAAAAAATATAAAAGTAAATGTTTTTGGAGATCCATCTTCTGCAGCTTTTTTTTGTGCATTAACTCTGCTTAAAAAACGATCTAAATTAAAAATTTCAAATGTAGGCTTAAACCCTACCAGAACTGGGTTTTATCATCTTTTAAAAAAACATGGTGCTAAAATACAATTTAGAAATTTAAAAAAAAATAATGGAGAACTTTATGGTGATATTTATATTAAAAGTAGTAAATTAAAACCAATTAAGGCCTCAAAAAAATATTATGTTAATTCTACCGATGAATATCCAATTTTATTTGTCATAGCGGCCTTAACAAAAGGTGTTTCGATTTTTAAAGGAATAAAAGATTTAGCTAACAAAGAGAGCAACCGAATAACGGAAATGCAAAAAACTTTATCACAAATCGGAGTGAAAACTAAATCAACTAAAAATGAACTTAAAATTTTCGGCACAGAGCATGTTGATACAGATAATAAAATAACGATTCCCAATCTTGGTGATCATCGTATATGTATGTCATCATTTATTTTAGCAATTTTAACAGGCGTTAGGACAAATATAAAAAATTTTGAAACAGTTAATACTTCTTCTCCATCCTTTTTAAAAATAATGAAATCATTAGGAGCCAGATTTGAAATACAAAAATAAAAAAATTCAAATTTCTTGTGACGGTGGTGCAGCAACAGGAAAATCAACTGGAGCTAAAATGATATCTAAAAAATACAACTTAAAGTTTTTATCCTCTGGTTTATTGTATCGATATGCAAGTTTCTTAATTTTAAAACATAAGCCTAAAAATGAAATTAAATTTATTAAATCTAGATTTAAAAATCTTAATTATAAAAAGATTGAAAAAATTGATCTTCATACGCCTGATATTTCAGCTCATACTTCAATAATTGCAAAAGTAAAAAAAATTAGAGATATATTAAAAATATTCCAGATAAAATTTTCAAAAAAAAATAAAAATTGCTGTATTGAAGGAAGAGATATTTCTACAAAAATACTACCTTCTTCTGATTTAAAATTTTTTTTTAAATGCAGTTTACAGATAGCTGCTACTAGAAGATATAAAGAATTAAAAAAAAAAAATACTAAAATTAAGTTTGAAGAAGTGAAAAAAGCCCTAAGAATAAGAAATATTAAAGATACTAAAAGAAAACACTCCCCTTTACTTAAACATAGAAATTCGATAGAAATCGACACCGGAAAATTAACTAAACAAGCAATGTTAGCAAAAATGTCCCGGTATGTAGAGAAAGTTATAGAAAAAAATGAAAAATGAATTAGAAACAAAAAACCCAAGTTCTCTTCACAAAGAATTCCAAAATTTACTAGATCAAGACTTCAAAGATAGAAAGCTTAAAGAAAACGAAGTAATTAGTGCTACAGTTTCAGAGATTACAAAAAACTTTGTAGTTGTTGATTGTAAAGCAAAAATGGAGGGCATGATCCCATTAGAAGAATTTAAAGTAAATGATGAGCTGTCGAAAATAAAAGTTGGTTCAAAAATAGATGTATTTCTAGAAAGAATTGAAAGTTTCAAAGGAGAGATAATAATTTCCCGAGATAAAGCGAGAAAAATAAAAACTTGGAAAAAAATGGAAAAAGTTTTTGAGACACAAGAAGAAATGACGGGATACATCACAGGTAAAGTCAAAGGAGGTTTCATTGCAAATGTTGAGGGATTACCTTGTTTCATGCCATCTTCTCAAATAGATGTAAAACCTTTAAAGAAGGTTGATCATTTGCTTAACACGCCAATAAAAGTTCTAGCTACTAGAATTGATAAAAATAGAGGAAACGTTTGTGTTTCTCGAAGAGCAGTGCTTGAGAAAAGTAAAAATGCAATTATTTCTGAGGCGCTTAAAAATATAAAAGAAGGTGACATAATAAATGATGCAATAGTTAAAGCGACCACTGATTGGGGAATATTTTTAGATATTAATGGAATAGACGCTCTTCTACACGTTTCTGATCTTAGTCATGGTAGAGTTAAGAAACCATCTGATCTTGTAACAATAGGTCAAAAATTGAAAGTTAAAATTACTAAAATTGATGAAAAGACAAATCGTGTATCCGCATCTATCAAAGCTCTGACGGAAGACCCTTTTGCAAACATTGATAAGAAATATAAAATTGGCGAAACTTATGAGGGTGAAGTAACAAAAATAATGGACTATGGATGTTTTATAAAAATTGAAGATGGTATTGAAGGTTTAATACATAATTCAGAGTTAGATTGGACAAATAGAAACGTAAAACCAAGTAAGATTTTATCAGTTTCACAAAAAATTAAGTTTAAAATTGTAAATATGGATAAAGAAACAAAAAGAATTTCTTTATCTTATAAAGCAACTTTACCGAACCCATGGGATAAAATTAAAGATAAGATTGGTAAAGAAGTAAAAATGAAAATTACTGCTATCACAGACAAAGCAATATTCGGTGAACTTGTGGAATTTAAAATTTCAGGAATGCTCCACTATAAAGAACTCTCTTTCCAAGAGGATATAAAAGAACTTAAAAAATTCAAAAAAAATGATGTTGTCAGTGTTAAAATTATTGAAATCAAAGATGATAAAATTAAATTTTCAAAAAGAGCGCTAGAGAAAGATCCTCTAGATTGGTTTAAAGATAATAATAAAAAACTCGGTGATATCGTCACTACACGAGTCCATGAAGTTTTAAAAACTGGGGTTAAAGTTTCAGTTGATAAAGAGAAAAAACTAATAGTATTAATTAAGAAAAACGACCTAGCAAAAGAGACATCTGATGCTAGACCAGAAGTTTTTTCACAAGGGAATGCGCTAGACGCTAAAATTACAGAATTAGACTTCGTGCTTCGAAAAATAAAGTTAAGTGTAAAAGCTGCTCAAATTGATGAAGAAAAGTCTCTTATTGCAAAATTTGGTGAAGGGGCAACAAAATCTGGTGCGACCCTAAAAGGAATTTTTGAAAAAGCAATAGGTAAAAAAAAAAAGTAGAAAAATAATTGTCGCGACTAAAGCTAATAAAGCAGCTTAAAAAAAAAATCCCTCAACTTAATCACTCAGAATTAAACGCGATAATTAATAATTTTTCTAAAGGCATTTCTAAATCTTTAAAAAACGGTTATAATATAGAAATTCGGGGCCTTGGAAGGTTCTATTGCAAAAAATTAAAAGAAAATTTTAATGCAAGGAATCCAGCCACGAACGAACTAATATATAAGCCAGAAAGAGTTAAAATAAGATTTAGGGCTTCAAAAAAATTAAATAAAGTCATTAATGAATAAAAAACCTAAAATATTTATAGCTTGCGATACAACAAGTCTAACAAAAGTAAAAAAAATTATAAAGCAATCAAAATCAAACAAAATCAAAATTGGCTATAAATTTGGCTTAGAATTTATGAACTGTAAAAAAGGTAGGCAATTTATTTCCACGTTAAAAAATAAAATTATTTTTGTAGATTTAAAATTAAATGACACGGTAAACACAATGGTTTCAGCAGTGAAAGCACTGAAAGATCTAAAAATAAATTATCTTACGGTTCATATTTCTTCTGGTCTAGCGGCTCTTAAAGCTGTAAAAAAAGTTTCAGGATTTACAAAAATTGTAGGAGTTACAACTTTAACTTCATTAAATAATAAAGATTTAAGAATTATTGGATACAATAAGTCAGTTAAAAATTTAGTGATCCATCAAGCAAAACTTGCAAAAAAAGCATCCTTGGATGGCTTAGTTTGTAGTCCTTATGAAGTAAGTACAGTAAGAAAAATTTTTAAAAAGGAAATCATTACCCCTGGGGTGCAAATAGGAAAAAGAAATTACGATCAAAAACGTTCTATGGAAGCTAAAAAAGTCAAATCTGATTGGTTAGTTATTGGAAGAGCGATTACAGCTCGAAGAAATATTAAGAAGAATATTCAAAATCTTGCTAAAGAATTAAAATAATGAAAATAAAGATTTGTGGCTTAAATCCAATCAGGGATGTTCGGTTATGTATTGACCTTAAAGTATCATTGTTAGGATTCGTTTTTTATAAAAAATCTCCACGAAACGTACTTCTGTCAGATATTAAAATGCTTTCTAATTATGACAAAAAAAGCTCATCTTTTGTAGCTGTAACAGTTAACCCAAGTAATGAATTCATTAAATCAAATCTAGTAGGAAATTTTGATTTTATTCAACTACATGGATCTGAAACAAGAGAACGGGTTGCAGAGATTAAAAATATGGGTCTTAAAACAATCAAAGCTATTAAAGTTATAGAAGAAAAAGATGTAGATTCCTATAAAGATTATGAAGGAGTAGCAGACTTGATATTATTTGACTCAAATTCTATGGAAAAATCAAAAAGTATCCCAAGAGATTTGCTTTCAAAAATTCCTAAGGGTGATAAATTTTGTCTAGCAGGTGCTATAGACTCTAAAAATATGCCAGAATATAGTCAATTAGGCTTTAGTTTCTTAGATCTTTCTTCAGGACTAGAAAGAGAAAATTTAAAAGGATACAAAGATCATCTTAAAATAAAAAAATTTATGGATAAAGTAAATGAGCTTGAGAATTAAAAAAGGTATTCCACTAATTGATCAGTACGATAAAAATTGTATGTGGGGTGGAAAATTTGGTGGGAATTTCGTTCCAGAGACATTAAAAAAACCCATAGATGATTTAACTAAACTCTTCGAAAAATTAAGAAAAGATAAGAGCTTTTTAAAAGAAAGAGATGATTATTTTAAAAACTATGTTGGCTCACCTACGCCACTAATCCGTCTCGATAATTTAACAGATTACTTAGGTGGTGCACAAATTTGGGCTAAGGTTGTATCGGAAAATCCAGGGACGGCCCATAAAGTTTATAATGTCTTAGTTCACTGCTTAATGGCGAGACGTGCTGGCAAAAAATATGTCTGTACGGACACAGGTGCGGGGATGAATGGAAAAAATTTAGCAATGGTTGGAAAGATGCTCGGATTGAAGGTTAAAATTTTTATGGGTTTAGTAGATATTAAACGCCAGAAAAAAAATGTTGATGTCATGAAGAAGTATGGAGCAGAAGTTGTTCCTGTTACTACTGGAAGTCAGACACTTGTTGATGCTGTCTCTGAATGCATGAGATATTTCGTGGCCAATTGCGATACCACACATTTAGTAGTTGGCAGTGCTGTGGGCCCAGCAATCTGGATCCGTATCTGTGCTTGGAGTGCGGCTCAGATTTCAAGAGAGTTAATAGTTCAAATAAAGGAGGAGTTTGGAAAAATTCCAAAAAAATTAAAACTTTTAAATTGTATAGGCGGTGGTAGTTCTGCTTTAGGTTTTTGGAATGAGTTTATTGATTATGACAAAAAGCAAGTGGAGCTCATTGGGGTTGAAGCAGGTGGAAGTAAAAAATCAAAAAAACATGCAGCACCTCTTACCAACGGATCAAAAATTGGAATACTACATGGATCGGCTCAATACGTAATACAAGATGCCGATGGACAAATTGGAGAGACAGAATCGATCTCGGCTGGGCTTGATTACCCGGGAATTTCCGCGATACATTGTTTCTTAAAAGATACAAAGCGAGCAAGATATACCTCCGCAACTGATGAAGAAGCTCTTAATGCATATAAACTTGTTTCTAAATTTGAAAATATTTCACCATCTCTAGAACCTAGTCACGCTTTTGCCGAAGCAATCAGGATTGCGCCTAAATTAAGCAAGGATACAGTGTTGATTATAAATAGTTGTGGCCACTCACTAAAAGATTCAATTATAATTAAAAGTAAACTTGGTTATTACACAGAATGAAATCAGAAATTCAATTAGCTTTTGAAAATTGTAAAAAGGAAAAAAGACCAGCTCTCATCACTTATACTGTAGCTTCTGATCCAAATAAAAAGAAAAGTTTAGAGATTTTAAAATCACTGGCTAAGTACGCCGATATTTTGGAACTTGGTTTCCCGCACTCAACCCCAATTGGTGATGGAGGACAAATTCAAACTAGTTCTCATAGAGCAATTAAAAATGGTTTCAAAATGAAAGATGCATTTCAAATTGTAAAGAGTTTTAAAAAAACTGAGAAAAATAAACCGGTAATTCTTATGGGCTACTATAATATGATATTTCAATACGGAGAAAATAAATTCCTAATTGATTGTAAAAAGTCAGGAGTAAGTGGAATTATTTGTGTTGATTTGCCTTGGCCAGAAAATAAAATTTTTGCAAAGAAATGTAAGAAAAAGTCCATAGTATTTGTTCAGCTTCTTGCACCAACAACAACTAAAGAAAGAATGAAAAAAATTATTAGAGACTCAGATTCCATGAATTATTTAATTAGTATTTTGGGCACAACTGGAAGTAAACTAAAAGTCTCTCCCAAAAAAATACTAGAAAATTACAATAAGATTAAAAGAATCAATCCAAAGAAAAACCTAGTAATTGGTTTCGGTATTACAGACTCCACGATTTCATCTTTTAAATCAGCCTCCGGCCTGGTAGTGGGTTCACTTTTATGCAAAACTATCACCAATTCACTCAAAATGAGGATAAACCCTGCCACTAAATTGCTTAAAACAGTGTATAACCTTAAGAAGAAAATAATTTAAGTATATGAATTGGATCAGTCGCTTTATTAAACCAAAATTAAAATCTCTTTTTAAGAAAAAATCTGCTGAAAGAGATGATGCGTTATGGCAAAACTGCTCTTGCTCGAAACTTACACTTAAAGAAGATTTCGCAAAAAATTTATTTGTATGTCCCTCTTGTAACAAGCCACACCCACTAACTAATAAACAAAGGTTTGATTTATTTTTTGATGACTCTGAGTACCAAATTTTGGATTATGGAAGACCACCTGAGGATCCAATTACTTTTGAAGACACAAAAAAATATAAAGATAGAATTAAAAAAGCAATAGAATTAACTGGTGAAGATGAAACTATGACAGCAGCATCAGGATTTTTAAATGCTGTACCAATCACAGTAGTCTCAATGAATTTTTCATGGATGGGTGGCAGTGTATCACCTAGAGTTGGAGAATGTTTTTTAAATGCTGCCGAACACGCAATCAAAAATAATCATAAAGCTTTCGTAATGTTTATTACTTCAGGAGGTATGAGAATGCAAACTGGAAATCTAAGTTTGCAACAAATGGGAAGAATGACGATTGCAATGCTTGAACTCAAAAAGAAAAATATACTTACCTTTTCGATAGCAGCTGGTCCGGTCTTGGGGGGAACCACAGCAAGTTTTGCTTCAGTCGCAGATCAAATTTATTCTGAGTCTGATGATTATTTATGGGGCTTCAGTGGAAAGCGTGTTATAGAACAAAATATCAGAGAAAAATTAAGCGATGACGTGCAAAAAAGTAAATGGGTTTTTGATCACGGCCAAATTGATAAAATAATTCCAAGACATAAATTAAGAGATGAAATTTACAATCTTCTATCTATACTTCTTAAATTAAAAGAAAAAGAGGAAGCAGAGGATAGAGGCAATGTCACGATCGATAAATCTATTAGGGAAATCGCCTAATAAACAAAACAATATAGAAAAACTTTTAAGTCTAAATCAGCATAAAATTAGACTAGGCCTTACTAGAATCAATAAAGTAATTAAAAAATTAAAGATTACTCAAAAACCTAATATTAAATACCTTAGTGTAAACGGAACCTCAGCTAAAAATTCTATAATACAAATCTTTAAATCTATATTAATACAACATAGGCAAAGATATGCGGCTACGTTCTCTCCTCACTTGGTTTCAATTACGGAGCGGTTCGAACATAATCAAAATTTCATCAAGTTAACCAAACTAAAGAATATATTGACTAAAGTGGCTAAATATAAAAACTTAACCCACTTTGAAAAATTAGTTGTTACCTTTGGAATATTTATCAAGGATCTCAAATTAGATTGGGCAATAGGGGAGTATGGTTTATTTGGAAGATTAGATGGGATACGGGCTCTATTTAATAAACCTAATTATCATATTATTAGCCCTATTTCATGGGATCATCTTAATTGGACAAAAACAAAGAAAAGAAACTTTAAAACACTTAAAGAGATAGTTTTTGAAAAAACATCTTTTTTAAGATCAACAGTCTATGTGAGTAAACAAGACCCTAAAGTTTTAAAACTTATAAAATGTAACTTAATAAATAATCAATCTGATAAATTCTTTTACGGTTTAGACTTCAGAATAATTAAGAAAAATAAAAGATATTTCTACAAAGACAATCTTCATTATTTTCAAATAAAATCCAATTTAATTGGTGACTACATGTATGAAAATATGGCACCTGCTATTAAACTTGCTTTGGACAGTGACATACCAATCAGTTCTATAAATAAAGGTTTATTAAAAGTAGATATGAAAGGTAGGCTTCAAATCTTAAAAAAAGGGAAATTATTAAAAAATCTTAATTCGCAAGATAAGCTCATATTAGATGGAGCACACAATGCTCAACAATCTGAAAGATTAGTGAAGGTTATAAATGAATTTAAATTTAAAAATAAATATGCTGTTATAAGTATGATCAACTCAAAAGATCCTTTATCTTTCTTAAAACCATTTAGGGGTAAATTTAATAAGCTTTATTTCTTTGATAATCCAGAACAGAGTAATTTCATTTCAAAGGAAAGGCTAAAGGCAGTGGCCGATAAACTTAAAATAAGATCAGAAATAAAAGATAGTATTCCAGAAACTCTTAAATCAAATCAATCAAAAGCTCTTTGGTTATGTACAGGCAGTTTATATTGGGTGGGATATCTATTAGGTAAAAATTAAATATTTTCTTTAACCCAGTCGGATACTGTTTTGTAGTCAGATGCTCCTACTTTTTGTGAAACTACTTTTCCATTTTTTATAATGTAGAGTTGGGGAATAGATCTCACTCCAAAAGTTGTTGCTGTATTTACACCATCTTGGTCAATTACCATTGAAAAAAAATCCATTCCAGGATTTTCTGAAGAAACTTTTTCAACAATAGGTGTTAGAGCTTTACAAGGGCTAATTTTTGAGTTCACCCCTTGTTAAAAAACAAGGGGCCAATTAACCGCACCAGTCAGCCTCGAATTTGAGGCAAACCGGTTTAGAATTCTCTAAAACCTCTTTCTGATACATTTCATCTGAAATTTTTTTTATTGGCATTAAATTTTTTTATTATTTTAAAAACTCAATGTCAACAAAGACATTATTTATAGATAGCCAATTGTTTATAACATTGAGGTTTAGTTTTTGATCGGCCCACTTCAATTCTCTGACCGTTATCTTTGACGCAGTAAATATAATAGTAGAATTCATCATTATCATAATCTCTTACTTCCTCTATTCTTATCTCGGTAATATTCATTTATTTAAAAAGTTTAAGATATTCTTTGTCATTCCGACTCCATCTAAGATGATCAACGTATAAAATTTCCTTTTCTAAAACTTCAATTTCTTTTTCTATTTTATTCAACTCATACTTTAATTTAAAGTATTCAGCATACTTCAGTAATTTGGTAGGTAAATAAATCACAGATAAAAAAAAACTAATAATTGGATTGTTCCAAATCATATATTTATTTACTTCAGACCTAAGTGTTTTCCATCTTAATTTAATTAGATAATAAGTTGTCCATTCTTTACGATTTCTTACGCATTCTTGAAGAGCATGATGGTATCGATTTAAATCTTTTTTAGGCAGCTTCATATTTTTTTTCTATTTCCATTACAAAATTATTGTATTCATCCAATTTTTTCATAATCTTTTCATCACTTTCATGTTTATTTCGCATATCGTCTACTGACCGATAAAATTCAGGAATAGTTGTCCATTGTTGTTTGTCAGTTGAAAACAAACGGCCAGCAATATTTTTCATAATTTCCTTTTTAAAATTTTCTGGAAGGACTTCTGGAGCCTCTTGATAAATTAACCTTTTTGCAAAAAAACTATATCTTTCATCACTAAATTTATCGATTAAAGAAACTTTCTCATTCCAATCAGTTGTGTGAAATTTCTCCATTAAAGAACTATCTGAAGGAGTAGCAAATCCACCTGAATAAAGAGTTTCTTCAGGTTGTAAGTTTTCTTTATTCACTGTTCTAGCAGATTTCTCCTCATGAATTTCATTAAGAATACTCCTTATTTGTTCTAAAAATTCTGGTGAGTTATCTAAAATATGAGCTCTTCTTTTTATTTCTTCAGGGGAAATATTTTTATAAGGGTCTGTTTTTAAACCATAAGAAGGATTTAAAAGAACTGGCGATCGATTAGTTTTTATTGTCCTGATTATACGTGGTGGTTTTGAAATTGCTTTTTTAAGATCCTTATAGTCCATTTTAATATAATCCTCTGGCGAATGTTGCAGATCCCAACTCATTGCCCAAGCAACATATACAGGGTGACTAAACAAAAATTTTGTTACGTACATTCTCAGTCGTCCATAAAACCACTCTGTATGGGTTACTACTTTATCTTTTGTCAGTAAATTTCCACAATCCTGACGGCTTAAAGTCATAAGTGACGAATCCCAAATGGGTTTAGTTTTTGGATTTTTAACAATGATCTCGGACAAAGTTTTTACAGCCTCCGTATCTGGTACGGCTCCGTGTGCATCTTGATGTTTCATTAAATCACTTAATTTAAAACTAGGATTACCTTTTTCTGTTAGTGGAGTTTCAATTACCGAATTATCAACTAACTTTGCTGCTCTAATGACTGGTAAAACATCTCCAATTTTATTTCCTTTTGTATTCAAAAAATAGGGTGGTTTTAAATATCTAAAAAAAGTTTTTGATAAAAAAACCCAATCAAATAATTGACTATTGTAACCCAAAAATACTACAGGCCCCCAACTTAAAAGTTTTTTTTCTAAAATCTGATTAGATTGGTACGGGCTGGGATTTTGTTTTAACCAATTTACATCAAAACCTGTAACATTAAGAGCTCCTAAGTTTGGCACCAAGCCTTCTTCTAATCGGTTTTTTATGTGAATTCGATCAAGCTCTTGAAGCTTGTCGTTGGTCAAAATAAAGCAGCCCTCGAGCACGCAGTCAAAAGATGTGTTCGCACCCGACGTTTCTAAATCTGCGAAAACAAAGTTCATTTTATTTTTTTATCCACTAATTTAATTACATCTTCTTCGTCTTCTACAACGTCACTTGGTGGAAGTTTTTTGGGTGTAAGACCTCCAATTTTATTCATTCTAGAAATTTTACTTAGAAAGCTTCCTCTTCCATCTTTTATCTTATCCATAACCTCAGTTACTCCGTCGGAAGATTTTTTAATTGCGTCCTGAGCTTTTTTTGCACTTGTGTAGATATCAACTGCTTGGTTACTGATCTTAGTAGCAAGGTCAATTACATTGGAAAGATTTTTAGATTGCTTGTCTGTATTCCAAAAATATTCCGCAACCTTTAAAGTGTAAAATAACATTGAAGGACCACATAAAGTTACCTTTTTACTTAAAGCATACTCCATTAACCGCTTTCCACCTTCGTTTGGTAGTTCAGTGATTGCTTTTTCATTTGGGCAAAACATAATAATAGTATCTAATGTCTTTAGATCTTTTATCCCCTGGTAATCTTTTCGATTTAAAGTATCAATATGAGTTTTAAGCGACTGTTTATGTCTAGTAAGTGCATTCTCTCTTGTTGATTCATCATCAGAATTTGAGTATTCATCAAATGCTGTTAGACTTACCTTGCTATCAACTATTACCGATTTACCGTCTGGAAAATAAATAATCACATCTGGTTGAAGATTTCCTTCATCTGTATTGAAGCTTTTTTGAGTTACAAATTCATGACCCTCTCTAAATCCAAGATTATTTGTTAAGATATTATTTAAAACCATCTCTCCCCAAACACCTTGTCGTTGACCTCCTCCAGAAATAAAAGTGTTTGCTATCCTTTCTGCCTCTTCTACGACTTTTGTTTGTCCAGTATTCACTGCATTCAAAAGTGTCTGAACTGCGCCGCGATCTTCACTATTTGTTTTTTCATATGCTTCAATTTTTTCTTTAAGATCTTTTAGATTTTGAGCATAGTCACTTGTATCCTCTTTTTTTTCCTCTTTAGAATAAAGAGATTTAGCTACAAAACCTAGCAGCAACCCTAGAAATAAACCAATTATTAATTCAATACTAAAAATATTTATCGTCATAAAATTAATGCAACTTTTTATCGGTTTCTTTTATTTTAAGTTCTGGAAACTGCTCATTGGTAAATTCAGCAAAATTTCCTGTTACTTCCTTAGTGCTTAACTCATCATTGATCTTATAGTTAGCATAAGATGTTGCATGGATATGTCTTTGCTTAGCAAAGAATAATATTCGATACCAAAGATCGCTTGAGCTTAAGCTTGCTTCATCAGCAAATTTTTCAATGTCCTCAAATATTTTTTTGAAATGATCATTAACCCTATTAATTTCCCTCTCTTTGATATCCTCGGGTTTGTGTCTTTCAATTAATTTTAGGTCTTGTTTAAAAGGAACAACATTATTTTCCTTTAACTTCTTGTTTTTTTTCTTATTTTTTTTCATTTTCGTTTGCCTCCAGTTATATTTTATTTACCTGAAGCTAACGTTTTAATGATGTATTGAGATATATTTTTATATTCCGACACAAAGCATCTAAAACAATATTAGCTTGTTAAATACATATTATAACAATTAGTTTCATTAGTCAATTAAAATTTCTAAAAATTAAATTCTGGTTGATTATCCAAGCCTACCTCTCCTGTTAAGTTTAATTTTTTGCCAAAAGGCTCTATCATGATGTCATGATGTATATTAATTCTCTTTTTCCTTTTTTTCATAGATTTTTTAACTTCTAATAAGATTTTCTTTGCAGCTAAAACTGGTACGGCCATACCTATTTGTCTTCGCACGGACTCCTTGTTACCTAAAAAATCAAAAGAGTCATCGAATGTTTGTAGCCTAGCCCTTTCTCTATTTGTAAGGGCTCTATTGTGGTTGTAATGATAAACGTGAGTGCCTCCGCCACCGGATCCAGTAACAGTATAAGCTGGTTTATTTCTATCTAATTTTTTATAAATGTGACTCATTCTGGCGCTCTTAACATTAGGCAATCCAAATTTATCGTCAATTTGCCAAACATTTTGACCTTCTTTTGTATTTTCTAATCTAAGTAGTACTTCTTTAGAGTGCTTCGTAAATTCTTGATTTTTTGATTTTAATAAAGATTTTTTGCTTTGTTTTGTATCAGGCACACCGTCTTCTAATGCTGTTTTACATGTCACTTGTATAGAAGCTTTTTGAGGTTTGTTAAGTTGAATATTGTTCTTTTCAAAAAAATCTCCTCTATATCCAACTAAAATTAATCTATGTCTTGTTTGAGGAATGCCATACTCCTCAAATTTATACTTATCTGCAAATATCTTGTAACCTTTGTTAGAACAGTTTGCAAAATCTCGCATAATTTTTGTAAAATTATTAAAAACTTCATTTTTTCCTACAATTGCCGTTACATTTTCTGCTACAAAAAATTTAGGCTGAAAATAGTTTAAAACTTTTGAAGCTGCTTTATAAAGAGGACCATATTCTCCCGTTAACCCCTTTTTCTTACCAACAATGCTGAAATCATTACAAGGAAAACCAAATAGAAGACCGTCTATATTTTTATTTAATTTCCTCATTTTATTATTGATAAAGTCTTTAAAAACATCTCCTTCAATAACCTCACAATCGGGATGATGTTTTTTAAATGTTTTGCAACTATCGGGGTGAATATCATTAGCCCAAACATGTTTAAAACCACCAGCTTTTTTAGCTCCTTCAGCAAAACCTCCTGGACCACAAAATAATTCACCTAATTTAATCATAAAAATATACGTATTGTATACACAAAATACATATACTTGACAAGCTTATTTATTTAGAGTATTTATTAATCATGGAAAAAGAAAAAAATATAGTGGATTTTAGAGGTCCGAGGAGAAAAACAAAGCAACTTTCCAAAGATAAAAAATTTAAATTGTTTTCTAATATCCGAATGCCAAAACTCCTCTCAGCGATGAACAGTGTTAAGAACCTAGCAAATTCTGAGTACTATACTTACACTCCTGAGGAAAAAAAAAAGATTATGAGAGACTACAAAGAAGCTTACAGAGCTATGAATGCTGCATGGGAAAAAGCTGGCAAAGAAAAGAAAGCCTCTAATAAAAAATCATATTGGGAAGAATAAATGAGTTACAGAATAAATAAATTTAGAGAACGATTAGAATATTTAAACGAGTGGTTATTAGACACACTAAATTATGAAGAGCATAGAAATCTTAGTTTGAAAGCGACTTTAGACGTTTATGAGGATCAACCTTTAGTTTCTTTTTTATACAAGATTTACCTCCTGCCAATTTTGACTATTTCTTTCTTTAGCAAACTTAAAAATAGGTATTACATAAAAAAATGCGTTAAAGAAATGGCTCTAATTAAAAAAACAATTGAAGATCAGGAGCAATTTAGTCAAAAAATTCTAGAAAAATATAAGATTAAAAAAAATGAAAAAAATTAACAGTTTGATGCAAATAACAAAGAGGAAGATACTTTCTACGGTGAAAAGCTACATCGGATTTAAGGATTTGAAGTTTCTTCTCGCCATATTGCATCATGGTCATAACAACTTCAAATCCATTAGCTACCAAAAGGATTAAAATGAGAATCGCAAGAGAAATCATAAAAAAAGCAGAATGGCTCTTTAAGAAAGTATTAGAAGGTGATGATAGTAATGACACTAAATTTGGTGATAAATTTCATTTACTAAGTTGTATAGCTGAATTTATTCAAAATGCATTAGATGCAGCTCAAAAGGGAGTTAAACAAGTTTTAATTAAGATTAGAACTGTAAATGTCAAATTTGAAGTTTTCGAAAAAGCTTTTCTCACAGATGAATTTAAAAAATTTTACACATCTTCAAATGCATACGATCGTGGAGTTGATTTTGATGGAAAAGATATATTATGTTTAGTTTTAGAGGATTATAATACTACAGGTATTACGGGAGACCCTAGCGTTTATAAATCTAAAATTGATGGAGAGAATAATAACATTCATGTTTTCAATAATGAAATTGGAGGAAATAGAAAAGTAAGTGACGCAAATAAAGGGGGAAGTGAGGGAGAAGGTAAACAAACATTTTGTTACGCTTCTGATATTTCCTCATTTTTTTATTACACATTAAGAGAGGATGGTACTGATTTTTTCATGGGAATAAACTATTGCGGCACATTTGATTTTGCTGGCGATACAATAAAGCCTCTTTCACATTTTGGAAATATAGTTAAACCACAGGATCAAAATGGAAGAAATTTTACCATTCCAATTAATAAAGCCGATGAAATTAAAAAATTAAAATCAATTTTTCAAATCGATAGGACTAAACCTGGCACAAGTATTATAATTCCTTATATAAATCGTAAAATATCTTTTGCTAAAATTAAAGAGAGAGTTTGCAATAGATATCGTGTGCCAATATTTAGAGGACAAGTTTCTGTACAAATACAAAAGGAAATAATTGATGAAAAAAATATAAGCGAAATTTATAAAAATAATTATTGTAAATCAGAAAATGAAAAGAAAATGTGTGTGGAATTTTTTGATTTCGTTAAGAAAATTGATGCTAACAATTACATAGAATATCAAATAGGAATTACTCCAGGTGACACTAGAAACATTAGTAAGAATTCAAATGATGAAAAAATAAGGTCTGATTATAATAAGGGTGAAATATTAAAATTTAAAATTCCTGTTGAAATTAAAAAATATAAAATTGTAGATGATCGTAAAACTAATGAAGTAGAACTCATAAATTCATTTTTTAATATTTACGCAAAAAAATTTTCTGAAATGAGCGAGCAGTTTAAATGGTGTGATACTATAAGAGGAAATATGCCAATAGTTAATACTAGAGTAAAAAGTTCAACTCATTACCTAACAGATATTCAGGAAGAAGAAATGAGATTATTAGCAAAAACAGGTGAGACGGCAAATCATACAAGGATAAAAAAAGATCATTTTAAATATAGATCAAGATACAAAGAGGGTTCGCAAGAAGACGTAATAGATTTTATTAATTATGCATTTACTACTTTTGGAAATTATTTTGTATTAGACAATGAGGATTTAGATCACTCAACAACTTTAGATTTATGTCAAGTAATTGCTGACTCAGAAATAGAAAAGCAAAAATATGCGCTATTAAACAAAAAAGGAGACTCGGAAGAAGATGAAGAAGAAGACACTATTAAAGTTAAACTTCCACCAATTCCAACTAAATTAAAAGCTTATCGGGCAAGAGAAATTAATAATGAAAAATTTAAAGGGTGGGAGGCAAAAGGTATTAAATACGATAAACAAAAAATTGATGAATTGGAAAAAGTTGCTGACACTTATATCGATGCTGCGGAAAAAACTTTAAAACAGGAAGGTTTAGCTGAAGATACAAAAAATGAGATAAAAGAAAATATTTTAAAAGCAAAAAGAAGAAAAGATGATTATTCATTATTTAAGAAAAAGAATTATACTTTTTATCCAATAAAGATAAGATTAACTGCTGCTTTTGATGATGGTTCAAGCAATCCCTACGAATATTATGAAAAACCTGATTTTGATTTTAATAATAAAAAACAATTTAAATATAATATTAAAGGTGATTTAAATCTATCTAAGCATGACGAAAATAAAATTGTTTTAGAGGGAGCCTCTGAAAATTTTGAATTCTCAGTCACAGGATTTGGTAATGATTGTGAAGAAAAAGTTTTAATCAATCATCAATGGGAAGCAATGTAATATGGCTCAAACGACTATAGAAATTTTCGAGGAAAAACGGATTACTTACAAAGGTAAAGATCCAGATCTGAACATAAGTTGTGTTAAAGAAGATGAAACTGGAATCGTGGTAGAGGTTAAAATTAATCTTAGAAGACATAATTTCGGGGATAACTGCGATGTATTTTTTCAAACTTATGACAATAGAGGTGCAGGGAATAAGCCAAATAAAATGGGTAAAATCAAAGAACTAAATCAAGAAGAAAAAAATGTTTTTCAATACCCTATTAGTAATATTAAAAAAGAGGATGCCAAATTTAGAGTGATAGTTTCAGAACCTGGAAATTTTAAAGACTCCAAAGTTATAAGATTAATTGGAAAAGCAGAAATACCTGGCTTTGATGACGAAAATGATAAATCTAAACAAAAAATAAATTCTTTATTACCTACTAAAGAACTAGATATTGGCACTCCATTTATGGTTGATATGTCTCCCAACCGTCTTCCATATCTTGTACTTAAAAGAGGTTGTAATATTAAATACAAGTTAGACTCTAATTCTGACCCAGTACAAAAATCATTAATTTATACTTCTGCTATAAGAGCAATAATTGAAGCGTACCTAACAGACCACCGATATGAAGATTGTATTTACAAAAAACAATGGTTCGATCTTATTTCAAAAAAAACCGGTGAGTCAGTTGATGAATTCCCTTCAAACTATGTTTCTATAGATGACGGTAAAACGGTTATTGAGAGTAATTGCAAAAACTGGATAGAGTCAGTTACGGAGACAATGGTAAGTAATTTACCCGATAGCAATGGAAAAAAACTTATTGATAAGCATAAGGAAGCTAATTTTAGAAATAATGAGATAACTTATAGCGAAGAAGAGGGCTAAAATGAAAATAAGAGAATTTACAGAAGAAGGAAATCAACAATTTCATCTATTATACAAAAGAATTAAAGAGTCCGTATTAAATTATAATAAAGATATAGAAAAGGGCTACACACCAAATTTAAAGAAAAAGATGAAAGAATTGGTAGCTGATCCCAACCTTTCGATTGATATAGGAGGGACAGTAGAATTAAAAATTCCAAGCTCTGATAGTCAGTTTTTATTTGGAAAATATATCGACGAAGTTTTAAAAGAACATAATGAGTTAAAAATTTTTAATAATGAAAAATTATGGAATTGGTTATCGGCTTATTTCTTTGACATTATTTTTCATAAAAAAGCTAAAGGAATTTCTGAACATAGATATCTGCTTAGTGATAGTTGGTTTACAAAATATAGACATTTAGTCCGAACGCCATGGTATATGCATAAAATTTACAATGAATCTTCAAAATTATTTTTACATGGAGCTACTTATTTTGGAGGTAACTATATGGAGCAATGGATAAGCCATCGAATAAATGAAAAATTTACAAAGGCAGCTGACATCGCTTTTGATCTATACTACGATAAAAAAAATGATGAACCAAAATCTGGTTATTCTCACAAGTTTATCAGTAAAAAGGTTACTGGATCAAAGAAAAAAGTAAAAACTCTTGTACCAGGATCTTTAGGAAGATTAATAGACAAATTAAACCAATATAACGAAATTTATAATATCTGGGAAATGGATAGAAAAGAAATTATTCAACTTTTGCCTAAAGAATTCGATGAACTCAAAGAACACTAAGCCCGAAATAATTGTCAGAAAAAAATTATTTTCTAAAGGATATCGTTACAAAATACATGATAAAAAGCTTCCAGGAAGACCTGACATTGTTATACCTAAACTAAAAATAATCATTAATGTACATGGTTGCTACTGGCACTATCATGGTTGTGAAAAAAGTCGATTACCAAAAACTCGAGCTGAATATTGGCTAACAAGATTAGAGAATAATAAGAAAAGAGACTTCTTCAATAAACAAAAATTAATTAAACTTGGTTGGAAAGTTATTGATATTTGGGAATGTACTTTAAACAAAAGCAATATTGCCAAAACCTTTGAACGTTTAGAACATCAAATAGCTGTTTAAAAAACACTACTAAATATACTGTAAAATATTTTTAGCTGGAATAGTTTTTTTAATCCATTCCAAAGGTATATTTCTAGATTGTTGTGCTGCATAGAATGACCCCGCAAAGTTTGATCTGGAAGCATTACATCCGCCAGCTTTGATTGTTTTAATAATTGCTAACTCATAGTTATTAGTGCTAATTATACAATGAATAGTGCTAAGAAAATTCCCTGGATCTGAACAGGCTTTACCTAACTTTTTTGTGACACTTATATGATTTTGTTTTTTAAGTTTTAATACTTTTTTAATATTTATAATTACGTCTTTAAAATATCTATTTTTATTATTCATTTTAATAAATTTTTGAATAGGATTTTGTTCTCCTTTACTAGCTAAATCTATAATTTTTAATCTAGCAAGACCGTAAACTTCGTTGATATCTGAATTTGCTACAGTTCTAATAACTTTTTTAACTTCTTTATCATTTTTACTCACTAAAAAATAATAAGGTAACGCTGCACAAAATCCATCACTTTCATTTACTTTTATACCACCAGTTACACTCTTTTTAGCTTTAATGTTTTGAATAGTTTCAAGAGTATTTTGATGAATCCAGTTTCCTTTAAGTGGTTTTAGCCATTTTTTTTTCTTGTACTTACGTCTCTCTTTTAAATTTTTCCAGTAAACAGAACCAAAACCAAACTGTTTAACTATATTTTTTTTAAAATTTGCAAGTATATCTGATTTCTTTTTAGAGGTTATTATTGTTTTAAACATTACCTGAGCCATGTCGTTGTAACCGCTAACGGCACCTAGGGGTATAGAATAGAAAGGACACTTATTTTCTTTAAAAAAAGCAATATTTTTTTTGCCTTTAATATAACTTTTTAATTTCTTATCAGAATATATCCAATGAAGCGGTCTTGCGGCGGCGTCACCTACTGTAGCTCCTAATAATATTTTTAAGCCTTCGTACATCAGTTAATTTTTTTCAAAGCCAAACTCCCGCAGGAAGCATTTATGTCTCTACCTTTTGATTTTCTAAATAAAGCTAAGAAACCATTATCTTGTATTATCTTTGAAAACTTGTCTATTGTCTCTTTAGAAGCAGCTTTATAACTTCTGTTCTCTAGTGGATTAAATTCGATTAAATTTAGTTTACTTGGAACTTTCTTCATTATAGCAACCAAAGCTTTTGCATGCTCTTCAGACAAATTATCTTCTAAGGCTATATATTCAATAAATATTGGTAATTTAGTAATCTCATAATATTTTTTTAATTCAGGTATTAGGCTGTCAATTGAAAACTTTTTGTTGATGGGCATCAATTTATCACGTTGTGAATTTATTGAGCTGTGTAAAGAAATTGCAAGATAGGTATCTATATTTCTACCAATCCATTCTATTACACTAAGTTCCTCTTTTTTATTACATAACCCGACACTTGAAACGGTTATTCGAGTCCGACCATAATCTAGGGCACTATTGTGTTTTGCAATTTCTATATATGTTTTTAAATTATCTAAATTATACCCACTTTCACCTTGGCCCATAAGGACCTGAGTTTTTATTTTTTTATCACTTGTTTTCCAATCTTTAAGATATTCTTTACATAAAATAATTTGTGAAGTTATTTCTGAAACTGATAAATTTCTAACTAATTTTTTTGAAATTTGAGCTGTAGCACACATATCACAGCTGAGATAACAACCTACTGATACAGATAAACAAATAGTGTAACGACTTTTTGTTTTATCTGGAATTAAAACTGTTTCAACATTTCTCTTATCCTTTAATTCTAAAAGAAATTTAATAGTTCCATCTTTGCTTTCCTGGACATCGATCACCTTTGGTTTATCTAAGCTAATTAACTCTTTAATCTTTTCTCTTAATTCCAAACTAAAGGTTGTAAGCTCATCAAAAGATTTAATATTTTTTTTATAAACTGCATTGAACAATTGTTCTCCTCTCATTTTAGCTTGCTTTTCAGGTACAGCTACCTTTTCAATTAAAAATTTTTTAAGACGATCAAAGCTTAGAGCATAGAAATTTTGTTTTTCCATTGAGAGGATATTAAAGACTTGAGTGGGGATTTTAAAGTCCCCACCCTATAAAAGTTTTAAAGCTGATTTTTGTCAGTTTTTAAATGCTTCAAAATTTTTCCTGAATTTTTTCCGTTTTTAAGCATATAACCAGCCGTTCCATTGGCGTTAGCCTCGGGGGCTTTTTGGTTTTTACTTAACTGCATTGAGAGTTTCTGCTCAGCTTTTTTAACGGCAGAATTTCCATACAGTTTGCTAAATCTATTCATAGCAACTCCTTTCATTTCTACCGACTTTGCAACCCTTTATAGGTCCGGCATGTCGAATGCCGAGTCTTTTTTCCCATGACAGATGGGTAAGTAAACTTTAATATAAGGTTAATATTTGTCAATGGATAATAAGCTTTTAGGGATAATCATTATAGGTTTTGGCCTATTAGTTCTTTTCAGCGAACAAGAATACTCTTGGGTTATATCAGCCATTGCGGTGGGGATAGGTTCAGGATTTCTAATACGAAAAAATGAAAAAAATGATATAGACAAATAAAGATGTCTAAAAAAATTTTTATCGTTTACGGCCATCATAATATAAAAAAATCATTTAATGCTTCGGTAAGAGATATTTTTATGGAAGAGGCAAAAAAGTTAGGTCATCAAGTTGATTTAGTTAATTTACACGAAGAAACACCGCTTCCTTTTTTTGATGGTTCTGGCCCTAATAATCAAATTTTAGATTATAGAAAAAGATTAGAAGCAAGTGATGTGTTATTTATGATTTCACCTTGTTACAATCTTAGAGCAACTGCAATTTTAGAAAATTGGATTGATTTAACTTTAGCTCCTAAATGGTTTTTCTCATTTAAAAGACTTGTTGGTAATTGGGGTTACCCTGTTGCAGGCGCGATGAAAGGGAGAAAAGCTATAATGTCGATGTCTTACGGTGGAAATTGGTTTTCAATTCAAACCTGGTTTCAAAATATTCCATTTAGGAGAATTAAAGCAGGAGTTTTAAAGCTTGGTGGAATGAAAACAACCTACATAAGATTTTATGAGGTTTTGCCAGGAATGACACAAGAGAAATTTAATTCACATATGGAAAAGGTAAGAAAACTAGTGCGAAATTTATAATAATTTAAATTTTAATTTAAAAAGTATATAAGGCAAATATGGAAAGTTTTAAAAATTGGATGACTGAAGCTGCTAACATCATGTTTGATGATAGCAAAAATGACTTAAGAAGCTTGCCAAAGTCTGTGAGGCTTCAAATTTTAATTGTTTTGTCTTTTGTTTGGTCCACTGTATTTAGCCTCTATGTATTTAGCGTAACCTCTTTTATTTTTGGCTGGGCTGGAGTAGTTATGGCGCATATTGGATTAATCATAGCAGTTTACTTAACATTTAAATTTTTTCATAAAAAACAAGAACAGCCAGTCAGTGTTTTTCAATCTGGAAATTATAATCCTGCAAAAATATTTGTGGTCTTTTTTATTGTTTTTTTTATCTTTATTTTTACTAAGGGGATTGATGTTCTAACAAGAACCAATAGCTACGAAACACCTTACTCTGGTCCTGAAACTACTACTGAAGAAAGAATCAAAAGATTTGTAAAATAGCAATTTCAAGATTAAAATTATTTAATGAAATTATTAAGAGTTGGTAAGTTAGGAAGTGAGATTGTTGCTGGCTTAGATAGTAATAATATTATTAGGGATCTTTCAGATTACATTAAAGATTTAAATCCACAGACTATAAACGAAGAAACATTAAATAAATTAAAGAGTATAAAATTATCTGAGCTAAAGGAAATCAACTCAAATATTAGAATTGGAGCTTGCATCTCAAATCCCGTAGATTTTTTAGCAATAGGTTTAAATTATAAAGCACATGCGGAAGGGACCAAATCAAAATTACCAACTGAACCAATTGTTTTCAATAAAAGCTCTGGATGTATTCAGGGTCCTAATGATCAAATAGTAAAACCTAAATCTGCTAAAAAAATGGATTACGAAGTTGAAATTGGAATGATTATTGGTCGAGAAGGCAAATATATTAAAGAAGAAAATGCTCAAGGTTATGTATTTGGCTACTGTATTGTTAATGACATATCTGAAAGGTCTTGGCAAAAAGAAAGAGGTGGTCAATGGATCAAAGGTAAATCTATAGCAGGACCAACAGGGCCTTATCTTGTAACCAAAGATGAAATAAAAAACTTAAATAATATTAATTTAGTGTTAGATGTAAATGGCAATAGAAGACAAACTGGAAATACAGAAAGAATGATTTTCAATTTCAACTTTTTAATTTCTCATTTAAGTCAATTTATGACTTTATATCCTGGGACAATTATCACTACCGGGACACCTGCGGGTACGGCAATGGAAATGAAAAAACCTGAATTTCTAAAAGCAGGTGACAAACTTCACTTAAAAGTAGATGGACTAGGTGAGCAATTCCATGAAATAATAGATGAATAATTATGTCAAAAAGATATTCAGGTAAAAGTCAAAAAGATAGAAGCTTTATGAAAAAAGCAAAGTTATCTTTAAAAGAAAAGAGAAAGCTTAAAAGAGAGAGAAAAAATAAATAATGTGCGGAAGATATAGTATTCGGAAACCAGTTACTAAAACTGCTGATTTGGTAAAAACAAACATTAAGGTTGAGGATACAGATAATTATAATGCACACCCAACTCAAAAGTTACCTGTAATAAAATCCTATTCAAATGGTAAGGCTCTTGAGCTCTATGAGTGGGGATTAGTTCCGAGTTGGTCTAAAAAACTAGATAAGTTTTCCCCCCTCATTAATGCAAGAAGAGAAACCCTTATGGAAAAAGTTACTTTTAAGAGTCTTATCCAGACATCAAGATGTATTATCCCAGCTGATGGATATTATGAATGGAAAAGAGAAGATAAAACAAAAACTCCCTATTATTTTTCAAAAGAGGATGATGAACTGATGTATTTTGCCGGAATATATCAGAATGGTCAGTTTTGTATAATTACAAGAGAAGCTACTGAAAAAATTAGTACCATCCATCACAGAGAGCCAATGATTATTAATCAAAGCCAGATTAATAATTATTTGAACATTAAAAAAGATGCTATGGAAATATTGAACTCCATTAAACCACCCAATTTAAAGTTTCATGAGATATCAAAAGATGTTAATAATCCGGTAAATAATGACCCTGCTTTAATTAAACCTTTGAACTAAATGAATTTATCTATCTCACCGGGAAAAAATAATGTTGGAGCTTATATCAACGACATTAATTTAAAATCCATAGATCAAGATCAGGCAACAGAAATAAAAAAGATTTTAAACCAATTTGGCGTGATATTTATTAAAGAACAAAATCTTGATCCTGAAACTTATCAAAATTTTGCGAAGACTATAGGTCAACCTGTTATATATCCAAGACTTAAAGGCCTAGATGAAAAATTCCCATTTATTAACGTAATTGAAAGAAAACCTGATGATAAAAATCTGAGCTTTGGTTCTAGTTGGCTTCACCAAGACACGAGTTATTTATCTAATGACAGACCAAGATACACAATGTTGATGGGCAAGGATATACCAGTTGGTCAAGGTAATACTATATTCTCATCTGGCTTTAATGCTTACGACAAATTACCAGATGATATGAAAGAAAAAATTAAAGACGCTACTGGAGTTTTTTCTTCGGCAGGTCCGATATCAATAACAAGACTTGAACGAGAAAAAGAAATGGGAATAAAATCTTCAGAAAGTATGGAAGCCGAACATCCAATAGTTATTACTGTAGATGGAAAGAAAACTCTTTATGTATCTCCAGGACATTTAATGAAGATTAAAAATGTAAAGGAAGGCGAAGCTGAATATTTAAAAAATTATTTAGTAGATCACGTAAACAAAGAAGAGTTTATATTTTCATATGAGTGGACTAAGGGTGATATCTGTCTTTGGGATAATTTAAGCATTTTGCATATGGCTAGTGAGATAAAGAACTGCAGAAGAGTTATGCATAGAATAACGATTAAATAATTATTTTTTTAAAACCGTAAGGTGACCCATTTTTCTTTTATCTTTAATAGTTTTTTTTCCATAGTCATAAAAGAATTCATCTCTATTAAACGATTTTGATCTATAAGTTTCGATATCTTTTCCTAAAACGTTGAACATTTCAGCGTTAGAAATCTTTTCCACTTTTTCTAGACCTAAATCACATACTGCTCTTACATGATTTTCAAATTGACTAATGTTAAAAGCGTTTATTGTTAAGTGACCTGAATTATGAACTCTCGGTGCAATTTCATTAACTAATAAATTATCATCTTGGTCGATGAAATATTCTACACACATCGTGCCAACATAATCTAATTTTTCTGAAATAAGTTTTGCATTATTCTGTGCCTTAGCAAAAATTTCTTTTTTTATATCTGCAGGAATTTTCGAATGATTTAAAATTTGGTCTTTATGGATATTTTCTATTGGTTCATAAATATAAGTTTCGCTACTTAAATACCTTGTAATTACAACTGATATCTCTTTCTTTAAATTTACTTTCTTTTCTAAAATGTAATCAGCAGTAAAGCACCAATCTTTTTTAACATCATCAAGGGAATTTAAAACAAATTGCCCATGTCCATCATAACCAAGTGTATTTGACTTTAAAATTCCAGGTAATAAATTTTTATTCTTTTCTACATCTCCAGCTTGTTTAATAAAAGCCCAGTCTGTTGTTTTGATACCTAAATCATTTACAAAAGTTTTTTCTAACTTTCTATTTTGAATTATTTTATTTATCTCAGGTTTAGGTAAGACTTTTTTCTTTATTTCTATTTTTTTTAAAATATCTACTGGGATGTTTTCGAATTCAAAGGTTACGATATCAACTTTATCAGTAAATTCTTTTATCTTGGTTTCATTATCGTATTTGGAATAAATAAATTCATTAGAATAATTTTGTGCAGGGCCTTGTTTATCATCAGATATCACTACGGTTTTTACATTAAGTTTTTTAGCCGCCTGACAAAGTAGTGAACCTAATTGTCCTGAGCCTATAATCCCTAATGTGATGTCAGACATTTATTATTTAGGTTTTTTTTTAATTGATTGAGTTTGGAGTCTCCTCCATTTTTCTAAATTTGATTTTACTTTTGTATCAAAGTTACCAATTATTGAAGCAGCAAGTACACCTGCATTAAAAGCACCATCTATTGCAAGACACCCTACAGGAACACCTTTCGGCATTTGTGCCATTGATAGTAAGCTATCAAGGCCTTTTATTTTTTTAGTCTCCATAGGAACACCCAATACTGGTAAAGTAGTTAAAGAAGCAACCATACCTGCTAAATGTGCAGCTCCACCTGCTCCTGCTACGATTGCACCAAAACCATTTTTTTCTGCAGTTTCTGCAAACTGAAACATTCGTTTTGGAGTTCGGTGAGCACTAACTATTAAAGTTTGATATTTAACTTTTAGTAATTTAAGAATTTTTTCGCAGTCTTTCATTACGGAATAATCGCTTTGAGATCCCATAATGATGGCTACTTTATTATTATTTAGTTTCTTAATTTTCACAGATTAATTTAACAATTATGGCTTTAAAAACAATGGCCTAATGTCCATTAGGCCACTTAATTGTTATGGAGGAAATATGTTAAGATCTTGCTCTAAAAAGTAAAGCTTTTGGCGAATTTTGAAGCTCGAATAAAGAAATTCTTCTTAAATTTTTATTGTTTGATTTATTTTTACTTTTTTTAACTGCTTTTATTTTCATGATTTCTTTTTAGTTTATTTGAAGTGGTTTTAGTAATGCTAAAATTGCAAACTTGATTTGAATTTAGCTACAGATTTAGGCAAAGATTTGGCTACTATTGGTCAAATTTATATTTTTTCCAATAGGTCTTTAGGGATCTTACTAACAGACCCATTACCGTCTATAACTGCTAATTCAACCTGTGCTGTAACTAATATTTCGTTATTTCTAGAAACCTCTTGTAACAGATTAAGTCTCACCTGTGATTTTTTTATAATTTTCGTTTTAACCTCTATATTGTCCTCAAAATTTGCGGATCTTAAGTATTTAACATTGCATTCTCTTACGACAAAGATGGCATTGAATTGGTCTCTCAACTGTTTATGGTTAAGTTTTAAATGATCATAAATCATCTCTGTTCGTGCTCGTTCAATAAAATGTAAATACCTTGCATAATAAACAATGCCTCCAGCATCAGTATCTTCATAATAAACTTTTGTTTTATAAATATGGTCTGCCATATAATTGACAATAAGCTTTAAAAAGTTCCATTTCAACAAAGATAAGATAATTTTCTTTTTTTTGACTAATTTATGCCAAGCAAAGCGCAGAATTTTTAATTAGCTTTAAACTATGAAAACATTATTTATTATATCTTTGGTACTTTTGTTAACTAACTGTTCAGGCGGAAGTATAGCTAAAATTGGAAAACGTTGTACTGTTGCTGATGCAAACCAATTACAAGAGTCTTCTTATGTTTGGATAGTAAGTAAAGAAGCCCGAAAAGATTTTGACAAAAGAATAAATAAGTCAAATTGTCTAGACAGCTAAATACTTATTTAAATTTAAATAATTTATGATAATAAGGGGTATGAATTTATCCCTTATTATTGCTTGTTTCGTAATTGTTTTAGCCCTAATTATTCTTCCTTTAATTGTCTCCTATAAAGCTGAAAAAAAAGAAAAAAATAACAATAATGAGTGGGATAAAATTAAAGAATATGGAAGTAAAATTAATAATAAAACAAGAGAAAAATATTAATAGAAATAATGAAAAAATTATCATCGTTTCTACTAATTATTCTTTTTTTTAATTTAGAGGTTGTAGCAATGGACCACAAACCTTATCACCACATTTATAAAGACGGTAAGTTATTTGCATTTAGAAATCTTGAGGGAGGTCCAAAAAGGGATCCTAATTTTAAATGGGATTGGAAAGTTTTCAGAGAAGAAAAGAAAAAACTTAAGATCGATTATCCGCCTGAACATGTAATTGATAAAAAAATTGTTTTAAAAAATCTTGAAAAACATAAATCTGAATCATATGTGATGTGGCTTGATCACGCGAGCTTTATAATTAAACTTGGAGACACTACAATTATTACTGATCCAGTTTTTGAAAAAAATTATGGACCTATGATATTTGGCCCTAAGAAATATATAGAATCACCTTTGACTCTTAAAGATCTTCCGAAGATAGATTTATTTTTACTGACACACAATCATTATGATCACATGAGCATTCGTACGATAAAAAACTTTCCTTATAAGGATGCTAGAGTTCTTGTGCCTCTTAAGCTTGGAAGATATTTCACAAAAAATGGATATAAAAAGGACACTGTTAATGAAATGGATTGGTTTGATAAAATCAAAATTAATGATGAAATCTCAGTTACAATGCTGCCAAGCCAACATTGGTCCAAGCGGTGGATTTGGGGAAATGGAAATACAAATAGAACACTTTGGGGGAGTTTTTTGATTGAATACAAAGATAAAAAAATATTTTTTGCTTGTGATACTGGACCAGCACCATTTTATAAAGAGTTAGGAAAAAAATTTGGTCCTATAGATTTGGGTTTCGGAAATTTAGGTGCCTACAATTTCTATCCAATTGTTCCGGTCAAGGATAAATCCACAGCTCACGCAAATCCTGAAGAACTTTTGTCTTTGATGAGGGACTTAGAGGTAAAAAAAGTTATAGGAATGCATTGGGGTACAGCGATATTAAGTTTGGAACCTATTTGGGAACCTCCTGTAAGATTTAAAAAAAATGCTGAAAAGTTTGGCTACAAAAAGGAGGAAGCAATTATATTTAAAATTGGTGAGATTAAAAAATTAAAAGATCTTATTAACTAACTTTTCTTTTATTTCTTTCGTTATCTAATAGTTTTGTCAATGCATCAACCATTATATCAGAAGCTTTAAATATTTCGTTTGGTTGAAATTCATGTGTTGTATGATGTTCAGGATCGGTTTTATCTTCAATTATTATTCCTTCATCTGGTGAATTATTTTTTATATAAATCAAAATTAACCAATCTGCTTCGATCGCATCATCCCATTTAATATAAATTTCTCCTGTTTCAAATCTTTTATCAATACATCTGATGATGCTTAAATATTTTGGAATATATTTTTTATTTAATTGAAAACATAAACTGTGAGCTGATCGGTAAAAACTTTCAAGAGCATATTCGATCTTTTCTCTTTCTTCATTATAAACTCTCTCTTTTTCCAATAATGTTGCTTTATCATCAGTTTCTTCTACTTTAATTCCTAAACTTGCAACTCTTTCTCTTATTGCTTCATTTATTTTTTGTTCTCTTATTAATTTGTATTTTTCTTTTATTTTATCAATACGTTTTTGAATTTCCTCGTAGGACTCCCTTTGTTGACTTAAAACATATTTTTCAAGATTTTTGATTTCCAATTCTTCTCTTTTTCTAAAAAGATCAATTTTTTTCTCCAATTTGATTTGCTCTAAAAATTGCCTTTGTTTTTCAGCTCTTTCTTTTCTAAGCTCAGCCTGTTCTAATTTTATGAATCTTTGTAAATCAAGTTTTCTCTCTTTTTCAAGTTTTTGTTCTTCTTTAAGCTCATTTCTTTTTGCCTCTAAAGCTAATTTTTCTTGCTCAAGTAATCTTTTTTGAGCATCTTTTTTCTCTTGTTCCATAAGCTTTAATTTTATTTTCTTTTGTTTTTCTCGCTCTTCTAAAATTATTTTTCTGACTCCTGAAATTTTATTAGAAATACCTGTAAAGAATGCCTGTAAAGTTTGATCTAAATTTATATTAAATCTAAATATAGATTTAACTTTATCATTTAGTCTTAGTAAGCCTGAAACTATAGCTCTTGTTTTTTGAGGATTTTTATTTCTTTTCTTAAATTTTAAATTTTTCTTTAATTTTACTTTAACTTTACTTATTGTTTTTTTCTTTGCTGGTCTTTTTGATCTTATCTTTTTTCGAAATCTCTTATTTTTTAATTTTTTCCTTTTATTTTTTAATCTTCGAATTAAGGGTTTTTTTTGCTTTTTTTTCTTAACCTTTAGAGGTTTTTTTTTCTTCTTTTTCATACTTGCTATTTATTAAATAGCACTTTTTATGAATATATATAGTCTCTTGTTCGGTGAGCTGATTGAAAGTTCTTAACAATTTGTAATTGAAAAACGACTAGATCTCTATATCTAAATGCTGCTGCACAACTAGCCATATAAAATTCCCACATTTTTACAAATCTTTCATCAAATAAATCTTTTACTTCCTTTTTCTTTTCTAAAAATCGCTCTAACCAACTTTCTAAAGTTTTGTCATAATGTCTAATTAATGTTTCTGTATCAGCTACAATTAAACCGGTCTTTTCTATTGGATTGATTATCTGACTAAATGAAGGGCAAACTCCACCTGGAAATATATACTTATTTATAAATTTATTGGGTGCCGAGGGTTTATCTACCACCCCTATTGTATGTAATAAAAATATTCCATCATCTTTGAGTAGTTTATTCATTGATTTAAAAAAAGTATGGTAAAATTTTTTTCCAACGTGTTCGAACATGCCCACAGAAAAAATCCTATCATACTTACCTTTTGCTTCTCTATAATCAATGAGCTCAAATTTAACCTGATTGTCTAAATTTAATTCCTTGGCTTTACGTTTACAATATTCAATTTGATTTTTACTCAAAGAAATTCCGGTAACTTCACATTTTTTCTGTTTTGCAATTTCGAAGGCCATACCGCCCCAGCCACAACCAACTTCTAAAATTTTTTGTCCTTCTTTTACGTCTAATTTTTTTACAATATGATCTATTTTGTTTTGTTGTGCTTCCTCTAAGTTTTTAGTGTCATTTTTCCAATACGCGCACGAATATAATCTATGATTTTTATCTAAGAAAATATCATAGAGTTTTTCACCTCTAGCTCCTCCAATATCATAATGATGTTCAACATTTTTTCTTGATTTTCCTGGTAAATTAAAGTTCGTTACTGTTCTCCATAACTGAAACATTTTTTTAGCAATTAGACTTGTTGTTGAGATTTCACCTCTACCTAAATTTTTTACAAGATCCATTAAGAAATCTTTCATTGAGGCATTTTCTATTTCAATTTCATTTCTCATATATGCTTCTGGAAACTCAAGTTCAGGATCTAATAATAACTTCCAGCTAAGATTGTCTTTAAGAAGTTTCACAGTAATTGGTTTTTCTTTTCTTGGATTACCACAAATATATTTTTGTCCTTTTGCATCTACTAAAATAATTCCACCCTCTTTATAAATTTTTGTAAATATTCTTGCTAATATCATAACTTATGCTGCCAAGTTTTTTTCTGTTACAAATTCCAACTTATTTAATTTATCAATAAGTTCTTTCTTTTTAGCTTGGGATAATAAAACTAATGGCGGTAAAATGTTTTCAAACTTTTCATCTTTAATCGATAAATAGCTATGAAGAGCAGATATCAAATTAAATTGATCAAATGTTTCCCTTACATTAATTAATTTTTCATTTTCAGATTGTGAAACTTTATTTTCAAAGTCATCAAAAACTTTTCTAGCTAATGAATGTGTAACATTAGTTACAGCTGATATACAACCTGAACAACCAAGTTCTAGACCTTTTAAAAGTTTTGCCTCTGAACCTGGAAACATTAAAAAATTTGGCAACTTCAAACTTTCAAATAGATTATAACTAGAGTCTTTACATCCAATAATATTTTCTGGAAAATTTTTTGCAAGCTTAGTTACCATTTCTGCTGAAAATTTGTAACCACTTAGTTTTTCAAAATTGTAAAGAATAATTTTTACTTTAGAAATAGCCTTAATTAATCTTGAATAGAATTCAAAAACTCCCTCGTCTGTATTCCCTTTGTAATATGCTGGCGGCATAATTAAAAATTCTCTAAAGTCGTATTCCATTCCATGCTTAATTAGATCAATATTTTCATTTAGAGAATTATTTCCAGTTCCTAAAAAAAACTGTTTTCTTAGCTTATGGCTGGAGATTTTAGCTATAAGTTCTTTCTTTTCATTTGTTGAAATTAATTGGCTTTGACCTGTTGAACCAAAAAAGAAGACTCCATGTAAGCCGCTTTGAATGGCTTCACTTGCATGATTAATCGTTGCATCAATATTCAGAGTTCTATCGGCATTAAGAACACTTAACCCAGCTGCATATACTCCTTTTTTAATCATAATCTTACCCAAATTATTCTATCTAAGTTATATTAATAAATTTAAAAATGAAAGTTTTAGTAATTCAACCAAAAATTGGTATGGGAGATATGGTAATTTATTTACCGTATATTCATGCTATTTCAAAAAAATATCAAAAACCTGTGTCAATATTAGTGAAAGAAAATTCTCGTGCCAGTCAACTTTTAGCTGAAGATAAACATATTAAAGAGATTATAAAATTAGATCGAACAAAAAACAATTCTGGAGTACACGACGGACTTTCGGGTATCTTCAAATTAAGCAGAGATCTTAAATTAAAAAAATTTGATAAAGTTTTTATTTTTAACAGTTCCTTGAGATATTTATTAATTTCTAAGATCGCTGGAATAAAAAATATCTCTCAATACCCTTTATTTAGGAAAAAAGATAATATTGTAACATCTGCTAAAATTTTTACAGAAAATGAATTAGGAGAAATTGTATCTACACAACCTGAGCTTATAGTTAATGATAATAAAGTAAATGAAACTAAACAAAAATTTTCTAAAGAGTTCAAACACATTTGTTTAGGTATATCTGCAAGCGGTCCAACAAAAAGATGGGATGTTAAAAACTTTATAAAGCTTTGTATAGATATTAATGCAAGAACTCCTTCAAAATTTTATATAGCTGCAGGCAATAATGATAAAGACCTAATTGATCAATTCCTTAACTCAGAATTATCAAATAACTGTATTTCATTTAAAGACTTAAAAATAAGTGAAACGTTACCAATTATTAAAAATTGTAATATTTATATTGGTAATGATACTGGTTGGTTGCATATATCATCAGCCTTAGGTGTAAAATGTTTGGCGTTGTTTATGGATAGCCCAGTTCAAGCTTATGGCAAATACTCAAAAAATATTGAGATAATTGTACCTGAAGGGGAAACAGAGGAGACCACAACTCACGATACTTTAGGAGCGGATAAAATTTCTTTTGAGAAAGTTTTTAATAAGACAATAAAGCTTTTAAGTTAACTAAAATCAGTTTTAATTATTTTCTCTTTTGCTTCATTTACAAGTTGACTTAATCTTTCAGTTTTAACTTCTCTATTCATATCTGGGTGAATTTTTTTTTGAAGTTGATTTGCAGCTTTAAGTACATCTTCCTTGGTACAACCTTTCTTTAAACCAAGGAGTTTATAAGCTTCATCATTTGTTACACTTGATGATCCTTGAGTTTGACCGAATTGTCCCTGAGAAAATCTTCCAGAATTTTTTAAAAATTGAATTAATCGCCACAGCTGAAACATTTGCAAGGCTGTAAAACCCTTAATTTTTAAACCACTTAAAATAACAAATAGAAAAGGGAGTGAAAATATATATTTACCACCTATAGCTAAAAGCGTAGCCAAGATTAATGAAAAATAAACTGCAATTTTTTTAATCGTGGTAGCAATCCTTTTTGAACTAGTTCTGGCAAACCAGTTCAAAAATAAATAAACAATGACAAAGATGATAATTCCTATTAGAAACAAATTCATATAATTTTCTAATATGAGTATACCAAAACTTAAAAAAATTAAGAGTGAGAAAAAGTATCACGACCTAACCTTATCTGATGAATATGCTTGGGTTGATCAGCCTAACATCCTTGAGGTCTTGAAAGATGCAAGTAAACTTGACCCAGAAGTTAAAGACTACATTAGTGCAAATAATAAAATCACAGAAGACTATTTTAAAGATGTTAAAGATTTGCAAAAAAACTTATTCCAAGAGATAAGGTCTAAAATTAAACTAAATGATACCTCGTTAAAGTTTAAAGATAAAAAATATTATTATTGGTCTAAGACCGAAGCCGAAGGAAATTACGGAAAAAGAATTAGACAATTAATTGATGGTTCTAAACCAGAAGAAGTTTATTTTGATGGTGACCTTGAAAAGAAAAATTATGGATCTGAATATTTTGGTGTTGGTTCAGTTAGCACCTCGCATTGTGATAATTACATGGCCTATTCTTTGGACTTGAAAGGTTCTGAATACTACACAATTTATTTACGAGATTTAAGAATTGGAAAAAACGAAAATGATATTATCGAAAATACTAGTGGAGGAATAACTTGGTCTTTAGATAGCAAAAGCTTTTTTTATTCAAAGTTGGATAAATTTCATAGACCAAGGCAAATTTTTAAACATGTTCTAGGCACACCGATAAAAGAAGATAAAATTATATTTGAGGAAGAAAATGAGACCTTTACTTGTGGAATAAGTCTCTCATCTGATGAAAAGTTTTTTATAATTTCAACTTCAGATCATATTACAACTGAAGAATATTATTTTTCATCTAATGCTGTAGATATAAAACCAACTTTATTTAAAAAAAGAAAAAAAGACGTTAGATATTCTCTCGACTCTTGGAAAGGTTATTTTTATGTGCATACAAATGAAGATGCTAGAGATTATAAAATACTGAGATGTAAAACTGATCAAATTGATAAACTTGAGACTTTTTTACCTGCCAAAAAAGAGACAGTGATCGGAGGTTTAGATTTTCTAGACGATTACATTTTACGAGCAGAGAAATCTGATGCTATCTCTAAATTATATGTAAGAAACATAAAAACTAATAAAGAAGAAGAAATAAAAATTTCTGACGAAGCGATAGGTGTTCCCGGAGCTTCTTTGATGCAAAAAGACACGAATACTACAAAAATTAGAGTTAGTTGGGAAAGTATGGCTACGCCTGGTAAGATCTATGAATACGACATCGTTTCAAAAGAAAAAAAATTAGTAAAAGAAACTGAAATTCCCTCAGGGCATGATCCCAAAAAATATGTTGTTGAAAGAATTAAAGCAAAGTCTCATGACGGACGAATGATTCCTATAAGTTTGGTCAGATTAAAAAATGCTAAACAGAACGGAAAGTCAAAAGTGCTACTTTATGCATATGGTGCCTACAAACATAGCATCTCTCCATCTTTTAGTGCTTCAAGATTTTGTCTTGTTGATAGAGGAATTACTTTTGCCATAGCGCATATAAGAGGTGGTGGAGATCTTGGTGATGTTTGGCATGAAGAAGGAAAAAAGAAGTTAAAAAGAAATACTTTTTTAGATTACATCGCTTGTGCAAATCATTTAATAGAACAACGTTATACATATAAAGGCGGACTTTGTTTTTATGGCGGAAGCGCAGGTGGACTCACAGGCGGTGCGGTGGCCAACATGGCACCTGATTTATTTTTTTCAATGCTTTTACTAGTTCCTTTCGTTGACACAATGACAACGATGTTAAATGAAAAATTACCTTTAACGCCTGCTGAATGGGAGCTTTGGGGAAATCCCATCAAGAGCAAAGAATACTTTGAATATATTTTATCTTACGCTCCTTATAATAATATCGATAAAAAAGATTATCCTGCGATGCTTATAACAACTTCACTGTTTGATAATAGAGTGCTGTATTCTGAACCTGTGAAATATATTGCAAAACTAAGAGAAACTAAGACTGATAATAATACTCAATTGCTAAAGTGTAAAATGGAAGCGGCAGGCCACGGCGGTATGAGTGGAAGAGACAACGCAATAAAAGAATTAGCTGAGGAATATTCTTTTATACTAAAATCAGCAAATATGAATAAGAAATAACTTGAAATTTATAAAATATTGATTAATTTTTAATAATGCAAAGATTACATCTACACTTAGGCGTTAAAAATTTAAATGAGAGCATTAATTTTTATAAAAATCTATTTAAATCTGAACCAACTAAAGTTAAATCAGATTACGCTCAGTGGATTTTAGAAGATCCTAAAATAAATTTTGCTATTTCTACAAGAGTGAAAATAAATGGTGTTGACCATTTAGGAATACAAGTAGATGACGTTAAAGAGTTAAACGAAATTAGATCTAATCTTGATAAGGCTGATATTGCTACACATTCTGATGGCAAGATTACATGTTGTTATGCAAAATCTGAAAAATCTTGGGTTAATGACCCAGATGGAGTTGCGTGGGAAGCTTACCACACAATGGAAGACGCTGAGATATTTAACGAAAGTGAAATCGTTCAAAAGAAAAAATCTGCTTGTTGTTGATTTTTAAAAGAATCACCTCTTGAAAAACTAAAATTAATTTCCATATAAGTACTGTCGGTCGCCTTATGGGGCTGACGATTAACCTTGCTAACAAAGGAGGATATATGACAAGTAAGGATCTATCGATCTTTAATTCACTTAGACCTTTTAGCATTGGATTCGATGATATGTTTGATCAATTTGAATCAATGTTAGGTAATGGCAGTCTTGCTGTTCAAAGCAACTATCCGCCATACAACATCCGAAAAGCAGGCAAAGATAAGTATGCTATTGAAGTAGCAGTTGCTGGCTTTAATAAAGACGATGTTGAAGTTGAATATGAAGATAATCTTTTAACAGTAAAAACAAAAGAAGTTAAAAGATCAGAAGAAAAAAATGGTGATGAAGTTATTCATCGAGGAATTTCGCAAAGATCTTTTGCAAGATCATTTACAATTGCAGATGATGTAAAAGTAAATGGTGCTGAATTAAAAGATGGTTTGCTGACTATTTCTTGTGAAAAAATCATACCTGAAATAAAGAAAAAAAGACTTATTGAAATAAAATAAGTTTACCTTACTTGCGGAGTTTATACTCCGCGAGTAACCTAAAAACAGTTTTTACTACTAAAACCGACTACAATATTTTTAGGATTTACCTCAAATTTTCGTTCACATTTAATTTTATATTTTTCAGTAAAATAAACATAATTTCTATTTCTGGTTTTTAAAAATTCAACTTTGTCAGGTTGTCCATAAAAATCTTTTAAAAGCCCTTCTGATTTATTTAACCATTTGCTTAATTCTTTTTTTTCTAATTCTGTAGTTTGATCAATTTTTTGCGTTACCGTCTGACACCCAGCTAATAGAATAAATAAAAATGTGTATAAAATTTTGATGATTGAATTTTTCATTTAACCCCTATGTTATAACGAATAGTTATAAACAGATATATTTACTATTAGTTGAATCGTAGCAGCTATGAGTGATTTATTTAAGATTTTATTGTTCATTTAGAGTAATAAATTCGTAATGGAGGTTTAATTTATGATGAATAAATATTTTGAGTATAGAAAACACAAAACAAATTTTAGAACTGAAGTAATCGCCGGTGTAACAACTTTTCTTACAATGGCATATATTATGTTCTTAAATCCTTTTATTCTTTCTGGTGAATTCGCTGGAGCGGAAAAAGGTTTTTTTGACTTTGGAGCAGTATTCACTGCAACAATCTTAGCAACTGCCGTGGCATGTTTTATTATGGCTTTCCACGGAAAGACTTGGCCAGTAGGTTTAGCGCCAGGGATGGGCATTAATGCATTTGTCGCTTATGGTGTTGTTGCTGGACAAGGTTATACACCTCAAGCAGCTTTAGGAGCTGTTCTTGTTGCTGGAGTAATCTTTTTAGCAATCTCATTAACACCTATAAGAGCATGGTTAATTAACTCAATTCCAAAAAGTTTAAAACTTGGAATTGGCGCAGGTATTGGCTTGTTCTTAGCAATTATTGGTTTAGAGATTATGGGAGTAGTTGGTGATCACCCTGTAACATTAGTTACATTAGGTGACATTAAAAATCCCTTAGTGCTTTTAGCGTGTGCAACTTTTGTTTTTATGATTGTTTTAGAGAAAATGAAAGTGAAAGGAAATATTATAATAGGTATTTTATTGTTTAGTATAATTGCATGGGCAACTGGTTTAGCTAAATTTAATGGAGTAGTTGGATCAATCCCTCCAATGACTTATTTGTTTGAGTTTGATCTTAAAGCTGCGTTCACAGCTGGTATGGCTTCAATTGTTTTTACTTTACTATTTATTGACTTTTTTGATACAGCGGGGACATTAACTTCAGTGGCTAATGTTGCAGGAAAAGTTGATAGAAAAGGTAAAGTGCAAGACATAGATAAAGCGATGTTATCAGATAGTGTTGGTACAGTTGCAGGAGCTGTGATGGGTACAACGACTGTTACAAGTTATGTCGAGTCTGGCTCTGGTGTAAAAGCAGGCGGAAGAACTGGAATGACTTCTTTAGTCATTGGTGTTTTATTCTTAGCTTGTTTATTTTTTGCGCCTTTAGCAACAAGCTTACCAAAAGAAATAGATGGAGCAGCTTTACTTTATGTTGCAATTTTATTCGTAAGAAATATTACCGATATAGATTGGAATGACATTGCTGAGTCTGGCCCAGCTGTGCTTGCTATGATAGTTATGCCGCTTACTTATAGTATTAGTAATGGTATTGCTTTAGCATTCATCGCTTATGCATTAATTAGAATTTTTACTGGAAAATTTGGTAAAACTTCTCCAGCAATTTGGGTAATTGCTGCAGCTAGTGTTTTAAGTTTTTACGTAGCTTAATGATTTTAGGGCCGGTTAACGCTGGCCCTTTAACTTCCTTGATGTTTTTTAATTAAATCTTCTGCTCTCACCTCTTCATAATGTTCAAAAGGTTGGACTATCCAAGGATTGCTGTCTAATTTTTGTGCACAAAAATCTGGCTCAAATGTAGAGTCTTTTTTCTTCCATAGCACAGCTGTTTTAATTTCTTTTATATTTCCTTTAAGTGCTGGATATTTTTTAAGCCAATCTATGCTTTTATTTAATGTTACCCCAGTGTCTGATAAATCATCACATAAAAGAATATTTCCCTTCATTTCTTGAACTGTTGAACTCATTTCTCTTGAAAAGACTAGTTCGCCTTGTTGATCTTCGGTTCCTTCTCCTGAATAGGACTCCACAGCTAAATAAGCACATTTGAGTTTAAATACTCTGCTCAATACATCTATGATGGGAGCTCCACCTCTCATTATGCCAATTAATATGTTAGGCTTAAATCCACTTTTGTGTATTTGTATTGCAAGTTTTTCTACGATTAGATTATACTCTTTCCAATCAATAATAAGTTTATCTGCCATGAAAAAAATTAGTTTATTTTTAAGGAGTTGTAAATGAAAGGTTACGTAGTTTGTGTTTATAAAAACATATCTAATGAGGAAAAGCTGAAGGAATATGCTTTAAAAGCTAGAACTGCAGTTGAAAAATATAAAGGCAAATTTCTTATTAGAGGCGGAAAAACTACAACTAATGAAGGCAACATTTCACCTAGAACTGTCGTAATTGAGTTTCCTTCTTATGACGAAGCAAATTTATTTTATAATTCTAAAGAATATCAAGAAGCACACGAAATTTTAAAAGGTCACGCTTTAAGACATCATCAAACTATTGAGGGTGCTTAGTATTGTATTGGCTCATTATCTATTGATCGCCATAAATACCAAGTTGCCACGGAACAATAAGGTGTAAATTTTTTATAAAGCTTATTAAGAAATATCTTTGGCGGAAAGTATTTCTTATTATAGTTATTTGAAATAGCTCTAAGAAGTCCTATATCCTGCAGAGGCCATATATTAGAGCGGTTAAAAGTAAAAAGCAATATCATTTCTGCTGACCATCTGCCTATTTGTCTTAGATCAGATAAATATTCTATAGCTTCTTCATCAGTCATATTTTTTATTAAGTTGGGCTTAAAAGTTTTATTTAGAGTTCTTTTGGCTAAATCTTTTATACCTTTAACCTTTTGTTTGCTAAGGCCACAACTTTTTAAACTACCAAATGATAATTTACTCACAGTTCTTGCGTTTATTTTATTTTTGCATTTTTTTTTAAATCTAAAAAAAACTGAGTTTGCAGCCGCAACACTGATTTGTTGGCCAATAATACTTTTGCATAATGAAAAAAAAACATCATTACGCGTCACAAGACTTCCGTCTTTATAATCACTTATAAGTTTTTTCATAACTTTATCTTTTTTTGATAAAATTTTCTTAGCTTTTGCCCAATATTTAGGTGGCTTACTCATGTTCTGGGAGCAATGATTTGTTTCTTCAATTTATTTTCTCTCATAAAGATTATTAAAGAACTAGCGATGACTAAAGATGCTCCAAGCAAAGTTAAAATTTTTGGTATTTCACTCCAGATAAAGTATCCAAAGATAATTGCGAAAACTAAACTCAAATATTTAATCGGAGTTACAAGCGACGCTTCTGCTAATCTATAACTTTGAGTTAATAGTAAATTTGCTACACTACCACATAAACCAAGAATAAAAAATAAAACAAAATCTATCAAAGTTGGCATTATCCAATCAGTAAAAAAAATAGTTCCTAAACCCAAAAGAGTACAAAGTAATGTAAAATAAAATGCGATTGTATAATTAGCTTCTGTTTTAGATAAAGATCTAACGCTAATAGCTACACAGGCAAAAAATATACAAAATACAATTGGTGTAATGTAATAATAATTTACGTCTATAAATGCTGGCTGAACAATTAATAGCATTCCAAGAAAACCAAGGAATACAGCTGACCATCTTTTTATTCCAACCTTTTCAGATAAAAAAAAGATTGATGCAATTGTTACGAATATTGGTCCACCAAATGTTAATGAAACTACATCAGCTAATGGTAATTCTCTTAGTCCTAAAAATAATGCAATTATTGCAAGGGCTCCACTTATAGCTCTGAAAGCATGAAGGCCAGGGCGTGAAGTTTTATAAAAAGAAAATATTTTGTCTTTTGGTATGATAAAAAATATTGGGATGAATCCTATAAAAAATCTTAAGAAAAGTACTTGCCCTACTGGATAATAGTCCAACCATTTTACACAAATATCCATAATGGAGAAACAAATTACACTTCCTACCATGTACAATACGCCTATTTGATTTTGTGTTAACAATTTACTATCCTTTCTTCTTCAAAATATATTAAATAACTTATGCAGAAATGTACACTTGCACTTGGCTGTTTTTGGAAACCTGAGGAAAACTATAAAAGTAAACCCGGTATATTAGAAACCGAAGTGGGTTACGCGGGAGGTGATAGTGAGCAAACAACATACGAAGAGGTGTGTACAGGAAAAACTGGACATGCAGAAGTTGTAAGACTTACCTTTGATGAAAATAAAATTTCTTTTAAAAAAATATTGGATTTATTTTTTAAAATGCATGATCCTACACAAAAGGATATGCAATTTCCAGATGTAGGAACTCAATATAGAAGTGAGATTTTTTATGAAAATGAAATGCAAAAGCAAGATGCTTTGGAAGTTTTAGCTGAGTTTAATAAAAAATTAGATGGTAAAATTCAAACCAATATTTCAAAAATTAAAAACTATTGTAAAGCTGAAGAGTATCACCAAAAATATATCGAAAAAAATAAATAATGCATCAACTAGTTTCAACAGAATGGTTAGGTAAAAATTTAGAAAAAGTAAAAGTTCTAGATGCTAGTTGGCATCTCCCTAACGCTAATAGAAATTCTTATGAGGAATATAAAACAGAACACATTATTAATTCTATATTTTTTGATATAGATAAAAATTCAAATCAAAAAACTAATCTTCCACATATGCTTCCATCAAAGGAAGATTGGGAAAAAATTGTATCTGACTTAGGAATATCTAATTCAGATCACATAATTGTCTATGACAACTCAGATGTTTTTAGCTCTTGTAGGGTTTGGTACACTTTTTTATATTTTAGTCATGACCCAAAACTTATCTCAGTATTAGACGGCGGTTTCAAAAAATGGACAAATGAAAAACGTCCCACTTCTAAAGACATACCTAGCACGGATAAATCCAAATACATTGCAGTTGAAAATACATCTCTTGTAATAAATAAAGATGAAGTAAATAAAAATATTACTAATAATAAATTTCAATTACTTGACGCCAGAGGAGAACAAAGATTTTTAGGCTTACAGCCTGAACCCCGAAAAGAACTTAAAAGTGGAAACATTAAAGGATCGATAAATCTGCCTTTCCAAAAACTTTTAAGAGAAGATAGAACTTTAAAAAAAAAAGAGGAATTAATTGAGATTTTCAAATCAAAAAAAGTATCAATGGAAAAAGAAATGGCTTTTACATGTGGTTCTGGAGTTACAGCATGCATTTTAGGTCTAGCTAATTCTATTATAAGTGGTAAAAAACCTGTTATCTATGACGGTTCGTGGGCAGAGTACGGATTAGATTAAAAAAAAATGAAAACTTCATCAAAAATTAAAACTCTACTAATAATTTTTTTTATAGCTATTTTTGCAATCATAGCAGCTAGGCATTTTATAGGTCTTCATTTTGAAAAAAAGTTTAGCGTAAGACCAGCTCCAGGAGTAATCGTTTCTACAGTTGAAAAATCGCTTTTTTATAAAAGTATTGAAACTTTTGGCACAGCTATTGCACAAAACTCAAAAGCTTATAGGGTCCAAGCTAGTAATATAAATGGAAAGCTTAATTTAGAGAATAGATTTGTAAAAAAGGGAGAGAAAATACTTTCATTAAAAGATGGAGAAAGTTTAATAGCAGATTTTGCTGGCAAGGTAGGAAAGAGGGAAATAGCTCAAGGCGTCTTGGGTTCAGAAAGTTTAATTATTACACTTGATGATCTAAAGAAAATTGTAATAGATATTAAAGTACCTGAAAACTATGTAAGTGTTCTTAAAACAGGACTAAGAGCTGACGTAACTAGTTCTGCTTATAAAAAAGTTTTTAAGGGTAAAATAGAAACAATTAGTTCTCGTATTGACCCCTCTACTAGATCAATTCTGTCAAGAATCATAGTCGATAATTCAAATTTTGAAATTATTCCAGGTCAACTAATGACTGTAAAAATTATCTATGATGAAAAAAACCAAATTGGTGTACCAGAAAGTGCTGTAACAATTCAGGGTAATACAGCATTTGTTTATACCGTAAATGATGACACCGCTGAAAAAAAGAATATTGAAATTGGTAAAAGAAATTTTGGTAAAGTTTCAGTTATATCTGGGTTAAATGAGGGTGATCTTGTTATCAGTGAGGGTGTTTCTAAAGTAAGAGATAAAGGTAAAATTAAAATTATTACAGCAACCAAATAAATGTTTTTAACTGACCTTTCAATCAAAAGACCTGTTGTAGCCTCAGTAATGAGTTTGGTTTTAGTTATATTTGGTTTAGTAACTTTTCAAGAAATACCAACGGATGAATTGCCTGATGTTCAACCACCTGTTGTTACAATTCAAACTGAGTATAGAGGTGCTTCAGCTGAGATAGTTGATACACAAATCACACAAAAAATTGAAGATTTCGTTGGAGGCACTCCAGGATTAGAGACTATTGACTCTTTCAGTGAAGATGAAAGCTCAAGAATTACCTTAACATTTGAAACTGATTTAGATTTAGATGATGTTACTAACGATGTCAGAAGTTCTGTGTCTAGAGTTTTAGATAACTTACCAGAGGGAGCTGATCAACCAGAAATCTTCAAGCAAAGCGCCGGTATGCGAACTACAATGTGGTTGTCTTTCAATTCTGAAACTATGTCTGATTTGGAGCTAACTGATTATGCAGATAGATATTTAACTGATACGTTTTCAACAGTAGATGGAGTAGGTCGAGTTATACTTGGTGGTCAAAGAGAATTATCACTAAGGATTTGGTTAGACCCAATCGCACTTGCTGCAAGAGACTTAACTACTGAAGAAGTTGAAAATGTACTCAGAAAAGAAAACGTAGAATTTCCAGCAGGAAGAATAGAGTCAAAAGATATTGATCTAACTATAAAACTTAATAAAGCTTACAGTAATTTAGAAAATTATAAAAATTTACCACTAAAAAGAGCAACAGATGGATCGATTATAACTCTTTCTGATGTAGCAAGAGTAGAGCTTGGTGCTGAGTCAACGCGTACTTTATTTAAAGGGAATGGAAAGCAAGTAGTTGGAATAGGAATTTACCAACAATCAGATGCTAATACTATTGCTGTTGCCGAAGGGATTAAAAAGAAAATTAAAGAACTCAAACCTAGCTTACCCCCAAATACAACTTTAGAAGTTTCATTTGATAGAAGTAATTATATTAAAGCTGCGATTAAAGAAGTTTATAAAACACTTTTTATCGCATTAATTCTTGTGACTATAATTATTTACCTTTTTTTGGGAAATGTGAGAGCACTTATAGTTCCTTTGGTAGCTTTGCCTGTCTCATTAATTTCAACTTTTTTAGCAATTTACATTTTCGATTTTTCAATCAATCTCTTTACTCTTATGGCTTTAGTATTAGCAATTGGAATTGTTGTAGATGATGCGATTGTAATGTTAGAAAATATTGTAAGAAGAATAGAGTTGGGTGATACCCCTCTTGTTGCGGCGTTTAAAGGAGCTAAGCAAGTTTCATTCGCAATAATTGCTACTACAGTTGTCTTGGTTGCTGTCTTTGTTCCTTTAATTTTTATTAAAGGAATTACAGGTGTGCTATTTACACAAACTGCAATCACACTTGCAGCCGCTGTCATTATTTCAAGTTTTGTTGCTTTATCTCTTAGTCCAATGTTAGCCAGTAAGTTCTTAAGACAAAATATGAATAAATCAAAAATCGTTATAAAATTTGAAAAATTTTTAAAAAATTTAACTTATCTATATAAAGTATCTTTACTTGGTTGGATTAAAAAAAGAACAACAATTACAATCTTTTTATTAGCCACGTTAGCCTTAACTTTATTTTTTTTCAATTTTACAAAAAAAGAATTAATCGCTCCTGAAGATAGAGGGGCATTCTTTGTAATCGTAAAAGCACCACAAGGTTCCGGCTTTAACTTTACAAAAGATAGAGCTGAAGAGATTGAAAAATTATTGTTACCAAGTGTAGGAAATGGTGAATATAGAAAATTGATAATGAGAGTGCCTGGTTTTGGTAAATCTGCTAAACAAGTGAATAGTGGTTTTATTATTGTACTGCTTGAACCTTGGAAAAAAAGAGATCGTCACGGTGTACAAATAATGAGAGAGTCTTTTGGAAAAATTTCAAAAGTCCCGGGTGTATTAGCTTTTCCAATTATGCCTCAAGGAATAAGAACAGGGGGAATTGAGAGCCCTGTGCAATTTGTTATTTTAGGAAATACTTATGAGCAACTTATTGAATGGAAGGAAATCATTAAGAAAGAGGCAAGAAAAAATCCAGGACTTACTTCTATAGAAGATGATTTAGATCTAAACAAACCTCAATTAAATGTGAAAATAGATCAAAAGAAAGCGGCTGACCTTGGGGTTTCAACAGAGGATATAGGTAAAACTATTGAAACTATTTTTGGATCGAGAAGAGTTACAAACTTTACTAGAGACGGTAAAGAATATTCTATTATTCTACAAGGGGATATAAAAGATAGACAAGAGCCTGATAGCATTAGTAAAGTTTTTGTTAGATCGAAAAACAATAATAAACTTGTATCGATCTCGAACCTAGTTGCGTATGATGAGACAGGTCAATCACCTTTCCTAGCACGATATAATAGACAAAAAGCAGTAACCGTTTCAGCTAGACTAGTCGGTGATTATTCCCTGGATGAAGCACTTAAATTTTTAGTTGGAGTAGTAGAACAAAATACTCCTCAAGCCAAAATAGCATACAAAGGTGAAAGTGAAGAATACAAAAAAACTAATACTGAATTGTATGTAATTTTTGCTCTTGCGTTAATAACAGCTTATCTTGCAATGAGCGCCCAATTCGAGAGCTGGAAACATCCATTTACAATCATGTTAACCGTGCCTATGGCTATACTTGGAGGTTTATTGGGTTTACTAGTAGTCGGTTCATCTTTAAATGTTTACAGCCAAATAGCTCTAATAATACTCATTGGGTTGTCCGCAAAAAATGGAATTCTAATTGTTGAGTTTGCAAACCAATTGAGAAAAGAAGGTAAAAATATAGAAATTGCTGTTTTTGAGGCAGCAGCAATAAGATTAAGACCTATACTAATGACAAGCTTATCTACAATTATAGGAGTGTTGCCTTTAATTCTTGGATCGGGTCCAGGGGCAGCGAGCAGACTTACAGTCGGGATCACAATTTTTGGTGGGATGCTTTTTTCTACCTTCTTTACGCTTTATGTCATTCCAACTATTTATACAATTGTTGGGAAAAATACTAAGAGAATTGATTCAGTTGAAATTGATCTAAATAAACAACTTAAAAAATAATATATTTATTTTTATCTAAATTCTTTTTACAAAGTGTTAATTGTTTTCTATATTTATTAGCCATATTCTTTACTGACTTAGCATAAATTATAGCTTTTTTATCTTTAGAATAATTTTTGTAATCACCCCAACCTTTGTAATAAGCTAGATATTGCCTGTAAGCATCCTTTTTAGAAATCTTTAAAATTTTATTGGTTTTATGAATATACCAACCAATGAAATCCACTGAGTCTTTAAATCTTGCTCTAGTTGCCAGGGGACTGTTTGTTTCCTTTTTGTATTGTTCCCACGTTCCTTTAACTGCTTGCGAATATCCGAATGAACTAGAGGGCCTTTTGAAAGGAATAACTTTAAATAATTTTTTTCGTGGAGGTTTTGCTAACCAGTTAAAGTCACTCTCTTTTTTAACAAATGCTAATTGAAGATGGATAGGCGCTCCCCATTTTTTATATGAAGCTTTAGCGTGCTTATACCACAGATACCTCTCTTCAAAGATTGCACAACTATTTTGTGTATTTTTGGGAATTGAGGAACAGGCAATAAAAAAGAGAAAAATTGAAACTGAAATAATTTTTTTTAAATGAATCACTAATTAATTTATACTAAAAATTAATTAAGCTTTCTCCATTTTTCTGGTCTAGTGAAAGATCCTTTCCACATCCCAAGCTTATTTTCTTTAGCATAGTTTTCATCTCTGACATAATCTTCTGAATATCTTTTGTATGCAACTGCATAACCATTTCTTACCATCCACTTATTAAGATTAATCTTGTTTTTATAACAAGTAGCTAAATATCTTTTATATCTGTCTCTTGTCGTGGAGATACAATTTATTTTTGAATTTTTAATTTTTTTTACCAATTTTGTTTTTGAAGAAACCCCGCAAGAATAATTTTTTTTAAATTCCAGGTTGATTAATAAATGAATTTTTAAAAAAGTTTTTTTACATTGTTGTTTCATCTCTGGGGCATCAATTCCCTTTAACCTTATTTTTTTAGAATTAATATGAACAGTATCGCCGTCAATTATTTTTGGCACTCCATAAATTTCAGTAGCATTTAACGACTGGTTAAGAAGGAAGAAGAAGATTAATATTAAAGATACTTTATCCATTTTATGAAATACTGAATTAATAAAATTATAACTACTCCAGAAATATTAGCTATTAAATCATAAAACTCAAAAGCTCTGTTTGGAACTATTAAGTGTAAAATTTCCAAAAAACAGGAAATAAATAATATGGCTTTATTGCTTGTAAAAATATTTTTAACTCTTAGTCGTATTGTAATCGCTAATATTGTTATAAAAGAAAAGAAAAATAAATGATTAATTGAGGTGCCAATTGGAGTTGAAATCAAATTAGGTTGCTGACCCAAATTTCCATATAAAAGATATCCAATTAAGCTTCCCGGAAATAAATAAAGTATTAATAAAATTATTAAAGAAAAATAGTAAACATACTCAGTTAATGTAAATATAGTATTTTTCATTATTGACTTAATATAGTACATAATAGTTCTTTTAACTATTATGACAAAATTAATACTCACAAGACATGGACAAAGTATCTGGAACGCAGAAAATAGGTTTACCGGTTGGGTAGATGTAGATCTATCTGATAAAGGTGTCCTAGAGGCAGAAAAATCAGGTCAAATTATTAAAGATCTAAATATAAAAATAGATATTTCTTATACTTCATATTTAAAGAGGGCAATCAAAACTCTTACAACTATCCTTAAAAAAAATAATTTAAAACTTAAATTCAACACTGCCTGGCAACTTAATGAAAGGCACTATGGCTCTTTGACAGGCTTAAACAAAGAGGAAACTAAAAATAAAATTGGTGAAGAGCAGTTTAAAAAGTACAGGAGATCCTGGGATATAGCTCCTCCTCCCATTGAGGAAAAAAGTGAATACCTAAATTTATTCAGTCCGCTGAATGCAAGTATACCTGTGGGAATGACCCCATTTACTGAGTCCTTAAAAAGTACATATGACAGGGTGGTACCTTTTTACGAAGAAGAAATTAAGAAAAATCTTTTAAAAAATAAGAATATTTTAATTTCGGCCCATGGAAACTCTCTTAGAGCCTTATGTAAATATTTATTTAATATTTCGGATACAAAGATAAATGAATTGGAAATACCAACAGGTAATCCGCTGTTAATTGAATTTGGTGATAATATAAAAATTGAAAAATATAATTATTTAGACAAGTCCAGAGCTAGGGATATAATTTTTAATCAATAATATTAAGACTTTTAATTTTCCTATACATATCAGAAGTGTTTAAGTGGTAAAACTTTTGATTACTTTCTAGGCCTAGTAAGTTTTTATCTTTTATTAATTTGTCCCATATTTTATTTAGTGAAAAAACTTGTGATGTTTCGTTCATGAAAGCACTTTTATTAATAATTTGCAATCCAGTAAAAATAAATTGATTTTCATTATCCTTGGAAATTTTTTCATTATTTAAATTAAAGTCTCCTTTAAAGGAAGGATCAATAGATAATTTCTTGTTCACTAAAAGTAAAGTCGGTTTATTATTCTTTAAATAAATAAGCTCTAGACTCTTTAATTCTGCTTGGTAATGCTTGCTCCAAACAGTATCTGGATTAATTACAAAAAAAGGATTGTCACCAAAATTTTGTGTACCTTTAAGTACACCTCCGCCTGTGTCTAATAATAAATTTTCTTCATTAGAAATTGTGATCTTAACTTTAAATTTCTTTCTATTAATAAATGATTTAATCTGATCAGGAAGATAATGAACATTAATACTTATTTCTTGCACCCCATGGCCGATCAATAAATTTATCGCTCTCTCTAATAAAGTATAATTATTTATTTCTAATAATGGTTTGGGGGTTTTAATCGTTAAAGGCTGCATTCTTTTTCCCAACCCTGCTGCTAAAATCATTCCATATTTAATATTCATATTTTATTTAATTTTTTAAGTTTTTTAATAGACAAGTGTTTATAAAATAATAATTTTAAATTTTTAAGAGCTGGGTTTTGTAATCTTTTTTCTATGAGCGTCCATGTATAAGGTAAAAATTTAAGATAATTATCTTTGTTATCTCTTTTGTACAAACGTACAAATATGCCTAATATTTTTAAATTTCTTTGGACCGATAAAATATCAAAATCATTTTTTAATTTTTCAATGTGATCGCTCTTCAGGTTTGAGTTCTTATGATAAAAATCTAATAACTGATTTTGTAATTTATTTGGTAATTTTATCCTCACATCATCAATTAAAGATGATACATCATACAAAGGATTTCCAATAATTGCATCCTGGCTATCAATTATTCCTAATTTATTTTTATTAATCATTACATTTGAAATATGAAAATCTCTATGTACGAATGTATTATTTTTGAAATTTAATTTTTTGTACACTTTATTTAATTCAGATCTGAGAATTTTCTTAATCTTACTAATTTTTTTGTTTTTGAGAACATACTTTAAGTACCAATCAAAAAACAAATCAGATTCTTTGTGAAGATTAGATAATGTATAATTTAGTATTTTAATTTTTAGCTTTTCAAATTTATAAAGTTTTTTTACTTTTATTTTTTGTATCTTAATTAACAATTTTATTAATGATTTATAACTATTCAGTTTATTCTTTTTTGAAATTACGTGATCGTAGAAAGATTTTTCGCCTAAATCAGATATTTCGATCATATCGTTATTATAATGATTGCTTAATAATTTTGGAGCATTAATCCTGTTGTGGTTAAGAATATTATTTATCACCACATATACTATAAGATTTTTAAATTTTTCTTTTTTAGCTGAGACAATGATTGAGGTTTTGTTGTTTTTCTTTAATCTATAAAATTCTCTAAATGAAGCATCTCCTGAAATTTTTTTCAATTTATATTTCATTTTCAAAATCTTTCCATTTGTTTAACCCATTAATTTTCATTTTTCTTTCCTTTTCATTTTCTCCGTACTCTAAATAAATTTCTAATTTATTAGTCAATGGTGTTTTAATTAAGTCTGGCCATTCTATAATTTTAATTGTTGTTTCATTTTCTGAAAAAATACCAAGATGATCTAACTCATTAGCTTTTTTTATTCTATAGAGATCATAATGCATAATTTTAAGATCTTTAATTTCATACTCATAAAGTAAGTTAAATGTAGGACTCAACACCTCAGTTTCTTTGAGTCCTTTTTGAATTTGTAAGTTATTAATCAAATATCTTGTGAATGTAGTTTTTCCTACACCGATTTCACCAATTAAGAAGATGCAATCTCCATTTTCTAATTTTTTTAAAATTTTTTTGGATATTTGATTTAAATGGTCTAAAGATTTAACAATCATTAGCTACAACTAGTAGCGATAAGTATCCGGCTTAAATGGTCCTGATGGTTTAACGCTAATATAATCGGCTTGCTCTTTTGACATCTTTGTTAATTTAGCACCCACTTTTTCCAAATGAAGCATAGCAACTTTTTCATCAAGATGTTTTGGAAGCACATATACTTTCTTCTCATATTTATCTGAATTGTTCCATAGTTCAATTTGAGCAATTACTTGATTTGTAAATGAAGCACTCATTACAAAACTAGGGTGACCCGTAGCACATCCTAAGTTAACCAATCTTCCTTCAGCTAAAAGAATAATTCTTTTTTTACTAGGTAGTTCTATTTCATGAACTTGAGGTTTTATTTCATCCCACTTATAATTTTTCAAAGCCTCAACTTGAATTTCATTGTCAAAGTGACCAATGTTGCAAAGTATTGCTCTGTCTTTCATGTTTCTCATGTGATCCGCTGTGACTATATCTTTGTTGCCTGTTGCAGTAACAACTATATCAGCATCTTTAATAGCTTCATCCATAACAACAACTTTGTATCCTTCCATAGCAGCTTGTAACGCACATATCGGGTCTGTCTCGGTGACCATTACTCTTGCACCTGCTTGACGTAATGAAGCTGCGCTCCCTTTTCCAACATCGCCGAATCCAGCTACGATGGCCACTTTACCTGACATCATTACATCAGTTGCTCTTTTTATTCCGTCTACTAAACTTTCTCTACAGCCATATAAGTTATCAAATTTAGACTTAGTGACTGAATCATTAACATTAATAGCAGGAATTAATAATTCTTTGTTAGACTCCATTTTTTTTAGCGCTAGAACACCTGTAGTAGTTTCTTCTGAAACTCCCTTAATATCTTTTAATAAGTTTTTATATTCTTTATGCATTAAGGCTGTAAGATCGCCACCATCATCTAAAATCATATTTGGTTTCCAATCTTTTTTTCCTTCAATAGTTTGTTTAATACACCACCAATACTCTTCTTCGGTCTCACCTTTCCAAGCAAAAACAGGAATACCTGATTTGGCTATTGCTGCTGCTGCATGATCTTGTGTAGAGAAAATGTTGCAAGATGACCATCTCACCTCTGCTCCTAACTCCACTAGAGTTTCAATTAAAACTGCAGTTTGAATTGTCATATGAAGACAACCTAGGATTTTTGCACCCTTTAAAGGTTTTTTGATTTTATACTCTTTTCTTAAAGCTATAAGTCCTGGCATTTCCGTCTCAGCGAGAGAAATTTCTTTTCTACCAAAGTCAGCCTGTGAAATATCTTTTACTTTAAAATCTTCAGCCATATTTCGAATGTTATTATCAACATAAATAAACCATAGCAAGAAATAATGTTAGGACAATTTAGGAAGTAAAACCTCAACTTGAGCTCCTTTTGTATTAAGCCTATTTGAAGCTGCAATTGTACCTTTATGTAATTGAATAATATTTTTTACAATATTTAAACCTAAACCAGAGTGCTTACCGAAACTCTTAGGCCTGTTACTGTAAAATCGTTTAAAGATTTTCTGAGGTGAAGTTTCAGCAAATCCTGGTCCTTCATCTTTCACTGATATCAGTAAATTACTAGAAGTTTCCTCTAAATCAATTTCAATTTTTTGATTATCTATACTGAAAGATATTGAATTATCTAATAAGTTTGCAATCACCTGTTCTAATCTATTGCTTATACCAAGAATAAAATGTCCATTTTTACTTTTAATTTTATTTTTAATGATTATCTCAATTTTTTTATTTTGGTTAATTAGATCTTGATTAAAATCATCTACTACACCATTTATAATTTCAACCAAATTAATTTTACTCATTTTTTCACGAGATAAAGACGCCTCATCTTTTAACATCTGAGTATAATCAGTAATTAATCTTTCTATACGTTCTGCATCATGATTTATTATTTTAAGTAACTTCTCACCCTCATTTTTTTCAGTAGTTTTATCTAAAAGTTCAGAAGCACTTTTTAAAGATGCTAGTGGATTTCTAATTTCGTGAGCCAAATCATTAGAAAATGTTTCTGCTCTATTAGTTCGTTGTTGTAATTCTTTAGTCATTTCATCAATAGATTGGGTTAATTTTCCAATTTCATCATCTCTAACAAAAACTTTATTTATATCAATGGTCTGGTTGGATTTTTTTTTAATTCCATCACTAAATTTAACCAGCATACCAATCGGTTTTAGAATATATTTATTCAAAAATAGAGAAAAAATTAAGATAACGATCACAACAGCGATCATAGTTCTTATAATAAATGCTTTTCTCTCTTTAACAGCAATAGTGATATCATTTGCTTGCTCAGATACAACTATGTAACCGATGTCATTATTTTGAAATTTTATTTTACTAAGTGTGCTTACAAAAAAATTATTTTTTTCGTCATTTGTAAATGTCATTATTTCATCATTGTATTTATTTGTAATAATTTCCTTTATTTCATCTTTTTGTTCCTCTACAAGTCTTTCTTCAATCTCTGGACTAATGGTTTCACTTCCTAAAGCTTCTTCAAAAATTATATCTGATCCTGTAAAAACACTTTGATCCAAATCTAAAATATTTGTGTCACCTATAAGATTTCCAGATAAATCATAAAATTGAACACGATCTAAACTTTGAAATAAAAATCTAGTAGAGAGTAAGAAATCTCTAATTCCCTCTTTTGTGTATTCTACACTTAGTCTTTCAAGATTATCTTTAGTATTATTAATAACTATTTTGTGGTTATCCGATCTTTCTTTTACTAGCGTTGGCTGAATTGCTTCAAGGTATATAATTGTAAAAAGTCCTAAGACAGAAAAGACTGTAAGATTAATTATTAAAAACTTCTTTAGAATAGAAGCTGATTTTTTTTGTTTCATTAGCTAACATTCCATCTATACCCACTTCCATATCTAGTTTCAATTGCAGAAAACTTTTCATCTACCTTTTTAAACTTTTTTCTTATTCTTTTTACATGACTATCAATAGTTCTATCTTCAATTTCTGTATTTTCCTTATAGGCAATATCCATTAAATGCGCTCTTTCTTTTATCACTCCTGGTCTTTTAGCTAATTCTTTGACAATTAAAAATTCAGTAGTTGTCAATTTATCTGGTAGAGCTTTTCCATTCCACTCGCACTCCAACTGAGCGGGGTCTAGTTTTAATTTACCATGACTTATTATATTTTTTGTGTCATCGACAGTGTTAGTTTTTTTTCTTAGTTGAACTCTTATTCTCTCTATTAAAACTTTGGTTGAAAAACCACCAGATTTTTTAACAAAATCGTCAGCACCCAACTTTAAACCAAGTAGTTCGTCAACTTCATCATCTTTTGATGTTAAAAAGATTATTGGAATTGACATTTTTTTTTTAAGTTTTTTAAGCAACTCTTCTCCATCCATCCTTGGCATTTTAATATCTAGAATTGCTAGGTCAGGTGGATTTCTAGTTAATCCAATTAAAGCAGATTCTCCGTCAATATAAGTTTGGACTTTAAATCCCTCTCTTTCCAAGGCCATGCTTATACTTGTTAATATATTTCTATCATCATCTACTAAAGCAATAGTTTGAGTCATATTTTTATTTTCTTGATTATGATGTCAAAATTTAGGCGTTTAATGGGCTTCTCCCCAATTGTTTCCAGAGTTAATACTAACTTCTAAAGGTATAGAAAACATATGATGATCCGAACTTGAAACTGAGGTCATTGCTTCTTTTACAATCTTTTTTACTTCATTCTCATCTTTTTTTAAACACTCAAAAATAAGTTCATCATGTATTTGTAAAAGCATTTTTGCTTTCTTTTTTTCTTCAAGAACCTTATCAATTTTTATCATCGCCAATCTAATAATATCTGCTGCCGATCCTTGTATTGGAGCATTTATAGCTGCTCTTTCCTGAAAGGCTCGTACACTAAAATTTTTATCATTAATTCCTCTTAAATGAATTCTTCTCCCAAAAATATTTGTGACAAAACCCTGCTTCCTGCAAGTTTTAATTGTAGTGTTCATATAATCTTTTATCTCAGGAAATTTCCTAAAATATGAATTAATAAAACTTAAAGCTTCTTCGTTTGACACCGAAATTTGTTTCGCTAATCCATATTGTGTGATTCCGTAAATAATTCCAAAATTGATGGCCTTTGCTTTTCGTCTAAAATCATCCGTCACTTTTGCAATTGGAACATCAAAGACTTGGCTCGCTGTTAGAGAATGGATATCTTGATTATTTTTAAAAGCTTTCTTTAACTCTTTTACATCAGCCATATCGGCAAGAATTCTCATTTCTATTTGATTATAATCCGCTGAAATAAGTAAATTATTTTTATCTGCTACAAATGCTTTCCTAATCTCTTTACCATCTGAAGTTTTTATAGGAATATTTTGTAAATTTGGATCACTCGAGGCTAGCCTGCCAGTATTAGTTGCTGCTAGTAAGAAGGAAGTATGAACTCTATTTGTTTTTTTACTTATATGATCTTGTAAAGCATCTGTATAAGTACTTTTCAATTTTGAAACCTGCCGCCATTCTAAAACTAAATTGGGAAATTTATGTCCTGTTGAAGCTAAATCCTCTAAGATTTTAGCACTCGTAGCTAAACTACCTTTTTTGGTTTTTTTTAACTTAGCTATCTTTAAGTCATTATAAATAATTTCTCCTAATTGTTTTGGTGAACCGATATTGAATTTTTTACCTGATATTTTGTAAATTTCCTTTTCAATAGTAGTCAATCTTATCTCAAATTTCTTAGAAAGTTTTTTAAGATAAGCGTCATCAACTTTTATGCCATTCATCTCAAGCCTTGAAAGGATTTTGATCATTGGTTTTTCAAACTCCTCATAAACTCTTTCTAGCTTTTCCTCGGATACTCTTTCAGATAAAACTTCATATAATCTAAGAGTTATGTCTGCATCCTCAGCAGCATACTCAGTGGCAGGTTTAATATCTACATCTGCAAAATTTAATTGTTTTTTTCCGGTTCCTACTAAATCTTTATACGAAATCGTTTTATGGCCAAGGTGCAATTCAGATAAAGTATCCATATTGTGTCTATTATTTCCAGCATCTAATGTATACGAAAGTAACATCGTGTCTTCTACCGAGCTCAATTCGATACCATTATTTTTAAATATAATAAAATCGTATTTTATATTTTGGCCAACTTTTTTTATACTTGGATCTTCTAAAATTGGTTTGAGTTTTTTTAAAACTACATCCTTTTTTAATTCCGTTCTCTCTTTATGACCTACTGGAATATAAAAAGCCTCATTGGCCTCATGACATACTGATACACCCACTAAATCAGCTTCTTGTGGATTTAGAGAAGATGTTTCGGTGTCGACTGCTATAACCGATTTTTCATCAAGTTTTTTTATTAATTCATCAAGTTGTTTTTCTTTTGAAATAGTTTTGTAGATCTTAGTATTTATCTTATTATTTTTTTTTACTAGAGTTTGATCTTTAAAATCTTTATTTGCTGGCTGGCCATAAAAACTTATTGCTTGACTTAACAATCTATTAAACTCCATGTCTCTTAAAAAATCGTACAGTTTATCTTTATTTATATCTTTAATGATGAAATCAGCAGCATCATTCTTGAGTGGAACATCATTTTTCAAAGTAACCAGTTGCTTGCTAATCATGGCCTTGTCTTTGTTAGACAATAATGTTTCCCTTCTTTTGTTCTGAGGTATTTCTGATGCTTTCTTTAATAAATTTTCTAGAGTTTTGTATTTATTTATAAGTTCTGATGCTGTTTTAATGCCAATTCCAGGAACCCCTGGAACGTTATCTGAGCTGTCTCCAGCAAGCGATTGTACGTCAATTACTTGATTTGGTTTAACTCCAAATTTTTCTATTACTTCTTTTTCACCTATTACTTTACTTTTCATAGGATCAAATAGTCTGACTTTATTTGATACTAATTGCATCAAATCTTTATCGGATGAAATTACGGTAACCTTTGCACCTGCTTCCGTAATTTTTTTTGCATAAGTTGCTATAAGGTCATCTGCTTCATAATTTAAAAGTTCAATTGATGGTAAATTAAAGGCTTCAACAGATTTTCTTATATATTCAAACTGAGGGGCTAAATCGTCAGGTGCCTCTGCCCTGTTTGCTTTATAATCACTGTAAATTTCATTTCTAAAATTTTTTCTAGCTGAGTCAAATATAACAGCAAAATGAGTAGGTTTGTTTTTAGAGTGATCTGATCTAGCATCCTCTAAAAGCTTAAAAAGCATAGAACAAAAACCACTAACGGCTCCTGTAGGCAGACCGTCACTTTTTCTAGATAAAGGCGGTAACGCATAATAAGCTCTGAATATATAACCTGAACCATCTATTAAATAAAAATGATCTGTTTTTTTTATTGAACTCATATATACATATTACATTGAATTCTTAACTAAGATTAAAAAATTATGTCTAATAATGCTTTAATTGTTGAAAATCTTAATAAAATCTATTCGAATTCCAAATCAAAAAAAGAAACTAAAGCTATAACTGATTTAAGTTTTGAAGTTAAAGAGGGAGAAGTGTTTGGACTGCTAGGACCAAATGGAGCTGGCAAAACAACTTTTTTAAGTATTTTAGGAGGAACAGTAACTAAAACATCTGGATATGTTAATGTTTGGGGTTTTGATCTAGACAAAAACCCAAGGCAAGTTAAAGCTTCAATAGGAATAGTTCCGCAGGAAGTAAACCTAGATGCTTTTTTCAGTCCAAAACAATTACTAGAACTTCAAGCTGGTCTTTATGGAATAGCCAAAAGAGATAGGATAACAGAATTAATACTTCAATTGGTTTCCTTAGAAGGTAAGGCTAACGCTTACTCAAGAAGTTTGTCTGGTGGTATGAAAAGAAGACTTTTAATTGCAAAAGCAATGGTTCACCAGCCTCCAATATTAATTTTGGATGAGCCGACAGCAGGAGTGGATGTAGAGCTTAGAAACAACCTTTGGAATAATGTAAAAAAACTTAACAAAGAAGGTGTAACAATAATTTTAACAACTCACTATCTTTTGGAGGCACAAGAAATGTGTGATCGTATAGCTATCATTGATAAAGGTAATTTGGTTGCTTTAGATACAACAGAAAAACTTTTAGAAAGAATTAAATATAAAAAAATCAATTTTAAAGTTAAAAATGTAGATTTAAATCTCCCTTTAGTTATGAAAGGAATCAAATTTGAAGTGGTTTCAAAAAATCAAATTTCAGCAATATATGAAAAAAATTCATTAAATTTTGGCGAAATAATAAATTATTTTAATCAAAATAACATAAAAATTGAAGATATTTCTACAGATGATGGTGACTTAGAAGATGTATTTGTCCAGTTAACAAAGCACTAGATTTCTACGAAAAAAAAGTTTATTTAGTCTTATGGAATTAGTAAAAAGTTTAAAGCAATTTAAATTGTTAAAATATATTTTCTTAGCTTTAATTGGCAGCATTATACTAGCTATTTCCTCAAAAATTAAGATTCCTTTCTATCCTGTTCCAATGACAATGCAAACATTGGTAGTTTTAATTTTGGGTATAGTTTTTGGTTGGAAACTTGGTTTGGCAACTGTTTCTTTATATTTGTTCGAGGGAATAATCGGGCTACCTGTTTTTTCAGGAACTCCAGAAAAAGGTTTAGGGTTAGTTTACTTTACTGGTCCTACAATGGGTTATCTCTTGGGTTTCTTAGTTGCTGTCTATATTTCTGGAAAATTTAATTATGACAGTAATTTAATAAAAAACTTTTTGAAACTTTTACTAGCAACAAGTTTTATTTATATCTTAGGTATGACTTGGTTGGGTACTCTAGTTGGTTGGGATAAACCTATTTTTCAGTTGGGTGCGCAACCTTTTTTACTTGCAGAACTTTTTAAAATTTTAATTATAACTTTTACAGTTAGTCAAATCAGGAAAATTAAAAAATTAATATAATTTTATTTTGGGGACCTTTTAGAAAGAATTCTTTGAAGGGTTCTTCTGTGCATTTTGAGCCTTCTAGCAGTTTCTGAAACATTCCTATTACATAATTCAAATACACGATGGATATGTTCCCACTTCACCCTATCTGCTGACATAGGATTTTCAGGTGGTTTTGCCTTTGACTCTGGCGAAGCTAATAAAGCCGCCTCAACATCGTCTGCATCAACAGGCTTAGCTATATAATCTATTGCTCCTTCTTTCACTGCAGCTACAGCTGTAGGTAGATTCCCGTATCCCGTTAACATTACTATTCTGCTATCTTTTTTATTTTTTGAAAGCTCTTTAATAACATCCAATCCATTACCATCCTCAAGCCTAAGATCTATTACGGCAAAGGCTGTGGGATTAGTCTTCGCAATATTTAGGCCTTCAGCTACTGATTTAGCCTCTTTTACTTGGAATCCTTTTTTTTCCATTGCTCTCGCAAGCCTTCCCCTTAACGGATCGTCATCATCAAGGATTAACAGCGATTTATCAGCAAAGTTTGCTAATTTTAACTGCTCTGGAACGTTTTTAAGTGATCTCATAATAGTTCATATGGGTACTGTTGGCAAAATTTCAACATGACAAAAATGTCCTTTTTTTCTTTACATAAAGTGAAAAAAACCTTAAACGCGAATTAAATAAGGTTTTTTTTATTAAATTTTTTAAAAAATCTTTGTGTAATTTAACGAGAGGGACACATGAAATGGGAAAATTTAAAACAGTTAACGAACTAGTTAACTCATTAAAACCAGATTACCCCGTATATTGTTTACGGCTTAACGAGATTAAAAAATCCGTAAAATTTTTTAAAGAAAATTTTCCTGGAAAGATACTCTACGCTGTAAAAACAAATCCAAATGAAAAAATTATCAAGCAGATCATTGCTAACGGAGTTAACGAATTTGATGTTGCTTCGCTAAATGAAATTAAGCTTCTTAATAAAATTAAGTCAGATGCAAAGTTACATTTTATGCATACTATTAAAAGTAAAGAGAGTATATCATCGGCTTACTTTGACTACGGAGTAAAAAGTTTCTCTCTTGATAGTAAAGACGAATTGAGAAAAATTCTAGATGCTACTAATCAAGCAAAAGATTTAGAATTATTTGTAAGAATCGCAATTTCAAATGAGCATGCCGAAATAGATCTATCAAGAAAATTTGGTGCGCTTCCTTCTGAAGCTTTAGGATTGGTAAGACTATGTAAAGAACATTCAAAAAAACTTGGAATAAGTTTTCACGTTGGCTCTCAATGTATGCACAAAATTTCTTACTCGAAAGGAATCCGTGAAATCGGAAATATAATTAAAAAAACAAAAATAGTACCGAATACAATTAATGTTGGTGGTGGATTTCCATCGATATACCCAGATCTTAATCCTGAACCACTTATTAATTATATGGAAGAAATTAAAAAAGAGCTTAAGAATTTAAAGTTAAACAAATTACCAGAAATAATATGTGAACCAGGAAGAGCTCTTGTAGCAGAAAGTGGATCTACAGTTGTTAAAATTATTTTAAGAAAAAAAAATAGCCTGTACATCAATGATGGAACATATGGATCTTTATTTGATGCTGGTGCACCAAACTTTGTTTTGCCATCAAAAATGATTACTGCTGGTAGAGTTCAGTCTAAAAAATTTACTGCTTTTAGTTTTTTTGGACCTACTTGTGATGGGCTAGATTATATGAAAGGTCCTTTCTTGTTGCCAAATAATATTAAAGAGGGCGACTATATAGAGTTAGGTCAACTAGGTGCCTACAGTCTTACTTTCAGAACAAACTTCAACGGTTTTTATTCAAATGATATTCACGAATTAAGTGACAAACCAATTATATCTATGTACGATAATACTAATGATAAAGTTGGTTCTTTAGTAGCTTAATGAATAAAAAAAATATTCCGAATATCGGACACAATAAAAAATCTTTACTTAATTCACCAGTTGAACACATCGATATCAAGTCTTTTGATGCTCGTAAGATAATTGATGGTATGAGTAAAATGTCTTTTACTTCTAGAGATACAGCCAGAGCAGCAGCTATTTATAATGAAATGCTTGCAGATAAAGATTGTTCAATTTTTTTAACTTTAGCAGGCTCAACTTCAGCAGGTGGATGCATGGATTTATATACTGATTTAGTAAAACATAGCATGGTTGATGCTATTGTGGCTACAGGGGCCTCGATTATAGATATGGATTTTTTTGAAGCTTTGGGTTTCAAGCACTATCAGGGATCTCAATTTCAAGACGATACTGAACTTAGAAACAATTACATTGATCGGATTTACGACACTTATATTGATGAAGAGGAACTTCAAGCTTGTGACAAAACTATATGCGATATTGCTAATTCTCTTAAACCTAAACCATATACCTCAAGGGAATTTATTAAAGAACTTGGAAAATATTTAAAAAAAAATTCTAAGAAAAAAAACTCATTGATAGAAGCTGCTTATGATAATAATGTTCCTATATTTTGTCCCGCTTTTACAGACAGTTCAGCAGGATTTGGGCTTGTAATGCATCAGGAGCGAAATCCTAAAAGTCACATTACTATAGACTCTATAAGAGAGTTCAGAGAAATAACTGAAATTAAACTCAAATCGAAACAATCAGGATTATTAATGGTTGGAGGTGGAGTACCCAAAAATTTTATTCAGGATACAGTGGTTTGTGCAGAATTATTAGGAAAAAAGGTAGATATGCATAAATATGCTATTCAAATAACTGTGGCAGATACTAGAGATGGAGCTTGTAGTAGTTCTACTTTAAAGGAAGCAAGTTCATGGGGTAAAGTGGACGTAACGAAGGAGCAAATGGTATTTGCTGAAGCTACAAGTGTATTACCCTTAATCGCAAGCGATGCCTATCATCGCAAACATTGGCAATCAAGACAAAAAAGAAATTTTCAAAATTTGTTCAATTAATAAATAATGAGTAAAACAAAGATTGCGTTAGTACAGATGAAAATGTCAGCTGATCCAAAAAAAAATATTCAAAATGCTGTCAACAAAATTAATATTGCAGCAAAAAAAGGTGCAAAGATAATTTGTTTACCAGAGTTATTCTTAACAAAATATTTCTGTCAGATTGAAAGTCATAAAAACTTTAATTTCGCTGAGAAAATTCCCGGGCCTAGTAGTGACTTATTTTCTGCACTTGCAAAAGAACTAAAAATTATTTTAATAATTTCATTATTTGAAAAAAAAACTTCCGGGCTTTATCACAATAGTAGTATTGTAATTAACGAAAAAGGTAAACTTTTAGGAAAATATAGAAAAATGCATATCCCTGATGATCCTCAATTTTACGAAAAGTTTTATTTTGCTCCTGGAGATTTAGGTTTCAAATCTTTTAAAACCTCAAAAGGTAATTTGGGAACTTTAATTTGCTGGGATCAATGGTTTCCTGAGGCAGCAAGATTAACAGCGCTTAAAGGAGCAGAGATTATTTTTTATCCAACTGCTATTGGGTGGCATCCAAAAGAAAAAAGGAAATTTGGTAAATCACAACTCGAGTCCTGGCTTTCAATTCAGAGGTCTCACGCTATAGCTAATGGTATATATGTTGCTGCGATAAATAGAGTTGGAGTCGAAAAACAAGGTAATAAAAGGATAGAGTTCTGGGGGAATAGTGTAATATTTGATCCAAGTGGTAATGTTGTTAAAAAGGCTAGTTTAAAAGAAAATATTTTAATTTGTGAAATTGATTTCAAAAAAGTAGAAACCTCTAGACAACATTGGCCTTTTTTTAGAGATAGAAGAATAGACTATTATAAAGGACTACTTAAAAATCCAAGAGATGCCTAAAGTAACAAAATCTCTTTTCAGAATGCCAGCTGAATGGGAGAAACAACAATCTACATTAATGGGATGGCCTTGTAATAAAGAAGATTGGCCAGGCAAGTTTAAGAATATTCCTAAGATATTTGCTAAAATAATTTCAAAAATTACCAAATCTCAGGAGGTAAATCTTTTAATTAATAACCACAAATCTGGGAATATAATTAAAAAATTACTTAGAAAAAATAATGCAAAAATACGAAATGTAAAATTTATAATTTGTGAAACAGATAGAGTGTGGATGAGAGATACAGGTCCAATATTTATTAAAAATAAAAAAAATAAAAATATTTTATTAAATTGGGAGTTTAATGGTTGGGCCAAATATAAAAATTATACAGCAGATAATAGTGTCAATTTGAGAATAAAAAATCATTTTAAAGGAAATGTCATTAATCCTAAATTTAAAAAAAAATCGATAGTTCTTGAGGGTGGAGCTATCGATGTTAATGGAAAAGGTTTACTTCTCACAACAAAAGAATGTTTATTAAGTAAAATTCAACAAAGAAATTCTTTCTTAAAAATGAAAGATTATAATATCATTTTTAAAAGATTTTTTGGTGTAAAAAAGGTTATTTGGCTTAATAAAGGAATTGCAGGAGACGATACCCATGGTCACGTTGATGATATTGCTAGATTCGTAAAATCAAATAAAGTTTTTCTAGCTTATGAAAATAATAAAAAAGATAAAAATTTCAAAAATCTCGATGAAAACTTTAAAATTTTAAAAAAAATCAAAATTGGTCCCTCTCAAATAAAAATTGTTAAAATTCCTATGCCTAGACCTATTTATATAGATAAAGTCAGAGTTCCAGCATCATATCTAAACTTTTATATTTTTAATAGATTTGTTTTATTACCAATTTTCAATGACCCTAACGATAAAGTAGTAATCAAAATTTTTAAAAAAGAATTCAATAATAGAAAAATTATTCCAATTGATTGTTCTGAATTAATTTGGGGCTTTGGAGCAATTCATTGTTTGACACAGCAAGAACCAAAATAATTTTGGCTTTATAGTAAAATATTTTTAGGAGACCAGCTGATTACTACAGAGGCCCCACCTAAATTTTTATCATCTTTAAAAAGAAGTTTAGCATTTTGTCTCTCTAATAAAGTTTTACCTAAGAAAGTTCCAAGCCCTAAACCTGAGTTTGAATTTAACTCTAATGATCTAGATTTAATATACGGTTCTCCCAATTTATTAATAATGTCTTTTGGAAATCCTGGCCCATCATCATTTACTATTATTTTTATCTCTTTATCATTACTCATTAAAAAAATATTAACTTTAGTTTTTGAAAATTTAATTGCATTACCTATAAAATTTCTTAAACCATAGATCATTTCTGCTGATCTTTGGATATCGATTTTATTTTTATCACTTTCAGATACTAAAGTAATTTCCTTAGAAGAAGTTTCTTTAAAAGAGTTTATGATTTCCTCAAGTAAATTTTCTAATTTTGTAGAGCTAAAAAATTTATCTTCCTCTATCTGTTTTTTTGAAATTCTTTTTAAAATTTCACTGCACCTTTTAGATTGACTAATTAATAGATCAATATCTTTTGATAGCTCGTTGTTATCCCCAATTTCTTTTTTCAATTCTTTAGCAACTACACTTATGGTAGCTAAAGGCGTTCCTAGAGAATGTGCTGCTGCTGCTGCTTGCCCCCCTAAGGACTCTAATTCATACTCTTTATAAATTACCTCTTGAAGTTTATTAAAAGCTTCCTCTGTTTTCTTTTTTTCACCAGAGAAACGAATACCAAAATAACTTAAAAATATTAAGCCAATTAATATAGAGATAATGACTCCAATTTTATAAAAATTTGGAAAATGTAACAAATTCATATCCTCGCCTGGTAAAGGTAAATGAAAAAATGATATCATTAATAAAAGTAATGATGTTATTAAACCTAAAATAATTGTTGTGCCCATACTTAGAAATGTTGAGGAAACAATAGCTGGAATCACTAGCAGGAAGGAAAAAGGATTGAAAATTCCTCCTGTCAAATAAAGAAGAGCACTCAATTGTAACAAATCGATAAGGAGAAAAGGAGCTGCATAAAAATCTTTTAGTTGGTTAATTTTAATTGCAAATTGAAGATACAAGTTTGTGACTAAACCTAATGAAATGATCAAATAACTCTCTATAATTGGGAGCGGTAAATTTAAGTAATAAAAAACAATACTTATTGCGAAGATTTGACCAATAATGGCTATATACCTTAAGATTGTTAATGTATTTTTATCTAGGCTTAGGTTCTCTTTTGTACGAAAGAGAGTTGAAAAATCCATAAACAGGCTAAATGTCTAAATTTGTAACATCTAAAGCATTATTGGTAATAAAGTCTTTTCTTGGGGCAACCTCGTCACCCATTAGTACTTTTATCATTTTTTGATCATCTTTAGATTTATCTTTTGTTCCCTTTGAATATTGAACTCTCAACATAGTTCGATTGTCTGGATTTAAGGTTGTTTCCCAAAGTTCTTCTGGGTTCATTTCTCCTAGACCCTTGAATCGTTGGATAGATAATTTTTCTCTTTGCTCTTGAATAAATTTTTTATAATCAGTTGTCCCCTTTTTTATTTTCTTGCTTAAGTTTCCAACATCTAAAATATATTCTTCTAAAGCTTTCTCGTCTTTAATATAAATGCTTTTATTGGCTTTTGTAATTTTAAATAATGGAGGCTGAG